>JAPKDL010000002.1 GCA_028822585.1 Alphaproteobacteria bacterium
AGCGCGGAAACTAGGGAATTCACGCGGTTTTGCAATAGGTTTCTTCGATTATAAAAGAAGAATTACGTCCAGCATTATCACCCCCAATTTTTAACTTACCTCAATATACATAAAAACGTGGGGAACCATGCTCAACTAGAATGCCGATACATTCACCGTTAAGGATTTTACACTCGGCGACGTCGTGGTGATGCCGAAGCGCCGTTGCGGGATCATCTTGGCGTAGGGCAGCTCGCCACCGTCGTTGGGTATTCATACGGCAGTTACCGGGCTTTTCAATGGAGCGCCAGCCACGCGCAACGGATGCGCGCGCTCATCCCTGTCGCCAGCCGATCTCAGGGAAGCGGTGACGCAGCAACTGTGGCGGCATTGGAAGGAACTTTTTTCAATATTGAGGGTTGGAATGGAGGACATCATTACGGCAGGTAACCTGTGTTCGAAGCCATTCGCGACTACTGCGCAAAGGCTCTTCGTAACACTGGTACAGGGCAGATTCTATTCGCCGACACCGGCGGTGACGTGAAAGAGGCCACCCAGATATTGGTCGGTCGCGCAAGCACTTGGACGCGTCAATTCGATCCAAATTCAGTCATTGCGTTGCGTCGCGCCAACACGGCTTTAACGTTTTGATCCAGATGTCAAAGATCGAAGCAGCGATGCTGTAGGTCCTCTGTTCCACCTACAATTTTTTTCACGCTGCTTTTGGGCCTGAACGATCCGATTGGCTTCACAGGCACGGCGTGACATAGAAGTTTTAAACTCGAGTCGCCCCACAAACATCGACGCCCCTGGTTGATTGAGCGAAATGGATAGATGCACTGTCGAATTTTTTGCTCAAGAACAATTGACCAATCGTCACCTGCGGTGCATCACAAAGGTGCCCCCATTATTTTAGTTTAACCACCCGATGAAACGAGCCCGATCGTGTCTTACAAAACCTCACCACTAACCGAACCCGTTTACGACTATCTTCTAAAGACGTCGCTTCGTGAACCTGATGTCTTGCGCGCCTTGCGGGCGGAAACCGAACGCCATCCCCATGGCGGTATGCGTATTTGTCCCGAACAAGGTCAGCTCATGCGCTTGTTGATCGAATTGACTGGCGCGAAAGCAGCGCTGGAAATTGGTGTATTCACGGGCTACAGCACCTTGTCGGTCGCCCTCGCACTCCCCCATGACGGGCGTTTAATCGCCTGTGAACGTAACGCAGAGTGGCCTACCGTAGGGCAGCCTTTCTGGCGGGACGCGGGGGTCGAGGGTATTATCGATTTACGTATCGGCAAGGCGGCAGAAACGCTGGAGGCACTCATCGTAGAGGGCAAGAGCGGCGCATTCGATTTTGCATTTATTGACGGCGATAAGAAAAATTATGGCGTCTATTACGAACAATGCCTTACTTTGGTCCGTCCCGGCGGTTTAATTCTGATCGATAACGTCTTGTGGGACGGACGCTTAATTGACGCCACTGATACAGAATTGGCTACGAGCACCATTCGCACCTTAAATGAAAAAATTCACCACGATGAACGTGTTTCGATAAGCATGCTGCCGGTGGGCGACGGGTTAACTATTATCCGAAAACGAGATTAATCGAAGACCCCTGGCAGCTTGATCCAATCACCAGTCTTGATGCTCAAGCGGCTTGTCATCCCACCATTCAATTCCAACACAACTCGAATCGGTCCGTCGGACGCTATAATTTCCTGCGACATCGGCGTCGTTCGCGCCACAATTTTAATGATTTTACCTACGCTATCGATGAACAACATGTCGAGCGGGATCAACGTATTTTTCATCCACATTGAGATCTCGCCCGTCTGTTTGTAAACAAAAACCATGCCCGAATTCGCCGCCATTTTACGCCGAAACATCAAGCCTTGCGCAAGCTGCTTCCGTGTTGTCGCTACCTCTACGGTGAACTTATGTGCGCCCGCTTTGGTCTCGATTGTTAACGGCACCAGAGGAAATGTCTCTAAGGCGCGCACGTTAGGGATTATGACACAGACAAAAACCAACACCGCCATAACCGTGATGTATTTTTTCAACTTAATTCGGCACATACCCGTTAACCTATACCGTATCAGGGCCATCGCCCAGCACCTCATCTTCCAACACGGCTTCCTATTTTGACGTTTCCTGCTGTTTTCGCCACATGGAAGCATACGCGCCATTTCGAGCCAGTAATTCCATATGCCGCCCCCGTTCCGAAATTTGCCCGGCTTCAAGCACGAGAATTTCATCCGCGTCGATCACCGTGGACAAACGGTGGGCAATCTGCAACGTCGTTCGGTTGCTGGAGACTTCACGCAGGCTTTCCTGAATTTCCTTTTCCGTATGGGTGTCCAACGCCGACGTCGCTTCGTCAAAGAGTAATATCGCAGGGCTTTTTAAAATTGTTCGTGCGATGGCGACACGTTGTTTTTCACCACCGGAAAGTTTTAAGCCGCGCTCCCCGACATTCGATTTATAACCATCCGGCAGCGACGTGATGAAATCGTGAATGCGGGCGAGACGAGCCGCTGATTCTACTGCCGATGTCGCCGCGCTGGGTCGTCCATACAATATATTATAATAGATAGAATCGTTGAACAGCACCGTATCCTGCGGGACGATCCCTATAGATGCGCGCAGGCTTTCCTGGCTCACCGCGGCAATGTCCTGCCCATCGATTCGCACCGTGCCTCTATTGACGTCATAAAACCGGAACAACAAACGACTAATCGTGGATTTTCCAGCGCCGCTGGGTCCGACAATCGCCACGGTTTTCCCCGCCGGTACGATGAAACTAACATCCCGCAAGATGGGGCGACGTGGGTCGTAGCCAAAATCAACATGATCAAATTCCACGGTTCCACCGTTAAGCGCCAACGCTGGGGCGTCAGGACGATCCGAAACTTCGGTTTCAATATCCAGAACCCTGAACATAGCCTCCATATCAGTCAGCGACTGGCGAATTTGCCGATACACGAAGCCAAGAAAATTAAGCGGTAGATAAAGTTGGATTAGATAGGAATTGACCAACACGAAATCGCCCAGCGTCATCGTCCCATCGACAACGCCCTGCCCGGCCATCATCATGACGATAACAAGCCCCAGTGATATTACGACGCCCTGACCAATGTTCAGGTAGGAGAGGCTGACCGTGCTTTTGACCGATGCAGTTTCATATGCCTGCATCGCCTTGTCAAAACGTCGGGCTTCATGCGCTTCATTGCCAAAATATTTGACCGTTTCGTAATTCAGCAGGCTGTCGATGGCTTTTGTATTGGCTTCGGTGTCCCGGTCGTTCATAGCGCGGCGGTATTTCAACCGCCATTCCGTCACTACCAACGTGAATCCGATAAAGATTGAGATGGTCAAAAACGTCACAAACGCATACCAGAAATTAAATAAATTCCAAAGAATGCCACAAACCATAAAAATTTCGAGAAGCGTCGGCAGGATATTGAACATCATGAAAGACAGCAGAAATTCGATGCCCTTCACCCCGCGTTCAATTATTCGCGACAATCCGCCGGTCTGCCGGTTCATGTGGAAACGCAAACTCAACACATGAAGATGCTGGAAGGTGCGCAGTGCAGCGTTCCGGATGGCACGTTGCGCGACCCGCGCGAACACGGCCTCCCGCAGCTCCGAGAACATTTGCGCTAAAATTCTAGCCCCACCATAAGACAACAACAACCCGACCGGCACCGCAGCGACGAGCGTTGCGCCTTCAACCGGCGAAACCCCGCTCAACGCGTCGACCGCATCCCTGTAGAACAGCGGCACGTAAACATTGGCGATTTTCGATCCCACAAGTAAGGTCAATGCGACAACGACCCGCGCTCGCATATTCCACTGCCCTGCCGGCCATAAATACGGCAGCAGCGTGATAAGCGTCTTTACCTGGCTGTTGCCACGTTCATCTTTCGTTTCATATAGGCTGGAATTGGACATCTGGTTCCAAGGGTGGGAATGACGCTAAAATGTAACAGTCTAATCGAGGTCTAGCGGACCTAAACGTCATATAAAATATACTATCAAATAACCACCCAACAAAATCAGTACGCAAAGCGCCGAGCCACCGATCGGCCATGTCCGAGCCAACCAACTACCGGGTCCATGATATTGAAACGCACGGCCCAGTATGAATCCAACGCCCATTTGCCCCCATCGCGCCAACTCGTCTCCTAATTCGGACAGGCATTGGACAAAAGACCTAACAAGTTTTGGTGCAAGATGCCTATAGAACCAATCCGTATCCAAGTTCGTCGATCGCAGTTCCGGAGGGTAAAGACCCGTTCGCATTAGAACAGCAAATGCCAACGCCGCAAACGCCAGTAATTGCAGCATCGTGACTACATGCGCCGTGGTATACGGAACGTAATTTACGGGGTAAGGCAACAGGGCGTAGAGCGGTTCCGGGTACACGCCGATAGCTATGCACAACGCGGCAGCAAGTCCCATCGCTACCAGCATATTTATAGGCGCCTCGCGAACCCGATGTCCCTGATCATGGGCGAAAAACGCGAAAAACGGGATTTTGATGCCCGAATGGTGAAATACACCAGCTGACGCGAACAGCAATACGGCCCAGGCCATCCAATAACCTTCCTCCGCAGCCGCTGTTAGGATCATAGATTTAGTGACGAAACCGCTGAATAGCGGAAACCCCGAAATGGAAGCCGCGCCAATGATACATAGCCCAGTCGTCCACGGCATTGATTTATACAACCCACCAAGCTCCGAACCGTTTATCGTCCCCGTTCGAAACAACACTGCCCCCATCGACATGAAGAGCAGCGCTTTATACAAAATGTGGGCAAAAGCGTGAGACGCAGCACCATTTAACGCCAGTTCCGTTCCAATTCCTATACCAACCACCATGAATCCAAGCTGGTTATTCAGGCTATACGTAAGAACACGCCGTAAATTGTTTTCAATTACTGCAAAAAAGATGGGAAACGCGGTCATCACCGCACCTATCCATATTAAAATTTCGGTTCCTGCATAACCGCGCGCCAAGGCATAAATAGCTAATTTAGTTGTAAATGCACTTAGGAAAACTGTTCCCGTAACCGTCGCTTCCGGATAACTATCCTGCAACCAGTTATGCAACAATGGAAACGCCGCTTTGATCCCAAAGGCAATAAAAATCAAAATTCCACCAAGGCTCTCAATTCCGATGTGCTCAAAGGCTATTGAGTTGGTTTCGTGTCGCAGTACGAGTGCGCCTGTCAACAAAAGAACGCCAGAGCCAACTTGAATGAGAAGATATCGGAGTCCAATTTTTAAGGATCGATCTGTCCGAACAGCCCAAATCAGAAACACCGACGTTATCGCCGTCAATTCCCAAAACACGAACAAAGAAACCAAATCGCCCGCGAATACGGCCCCAATGGCGGCACCGGCATAGGCCAATCCTGCGACCTGTTGGACAAGATCTTTGATATGCCATGCATAAATTATGGATAATTCGGCGGCGATAAAGAAAATATAACCAAAAACAAGGCTTAACTTATCAACACGTAGAAGCGTGAGCGTTTGATCGAATAACTCAATCTGCACATGCAGGCCGTGCGTCAGTTGCGTAAGCTGCCAAATTCCCATAATTGGTAAAAGCAGCATAAACACATTGCGTATGCGCGCAGGAAGCAACACGCTTATGAATGAACCCACGATAAGGATTAAGCCCGGCGGAGTGGCCTCAATCATAATAATCTTCCCCGCGCTTCAAAAACCGTCGCAGTTCCTTTGCTGACAGCACTAACCCCACGCTAAACACAAAGCCAAAGAGAGCATAAAAACCAAAAAGATATTCAACTTCAAAATGTGGATGTTTTACGTAAAAGGCATCTGCCAGAAAGAGCACCCCACACACTAAACACAAGATCCAAAAGATTATGTCAACGCTGCCCGGCCTGTCGAGCCAGCGCTTTGCGCCATCGTCTAATTTTTCGTGATCCGTCATCGGGTCAGCCTCCCCCAATCGGCGCAAGCAATCGGTACAGCGGATCGGCGTAAAAGAATAAGACGATACAGCCGAACGCCGTCAAACATAGCGGTGCCACGCAAAGTAACGGCGCCTCTTTAATCTTTGTGGCAGCTACATTTCCGCTGCCAATTTCATCTGAGGGCGGGCTAAAGAAGCCACGCGCAACAATCGGCAATAAATACGCGATGTTCAGAAGCGACGAAATCATTAGCACTGCGACGAACACGATTTGCCCGGACTCCAACGCCCCCATGGCGATGAAATACTTGCTCCACGAGCCCCCCATCGGCGGCAAACCGATGACGCTTAAACTGCCGATGAAAAACGCGAACAAAGTAAACGGCATAACCCGTCCAATGCCGTGCATATCGCTAATCTGCGTTTTTCCACTAGCGACATAAATCGCGCCAGCGCAAAAGAACAACGTAATCTTGCCCAACGCATGCATCGCAATATGCATCGCGCCGCCGATCGCCCCCAACGGCGTGAACAAAGCCGCGCCCAAGATGATGTAGGAAAGCTGGCTCACGGTTGAATACGCCAGTCGGGCTTTTAGATTATCTTTCGTCATGGCGATCAACGACGCCGTCAGAACCGTCGCACCGGCGATATAGGCGAGCCAATCACCGTATCCGGACTCCCGCAAAAAATCGGAGCCAAACAGATAGACGATCACTTTCAACACCGTAAAGACGCCCGCCTTCACCACCGCGACCGCATGCAGCAAGGCGCTGACCGGCGTCGGCGCGACCATCGCGGCGGGCAGCCAACGGTGAATGGGCATCAGCGCCGCCTTGCCAATTCCATACACGTATAAAAATAACAACAGACCGATCACCGGGCCCTGCACGTGCCCCGCGAAAACACCACCGTCGCGGAAATCCAGCGTGCCCGTCAGATACCAGGTGCCAATAATTGCCGCCAACTGCAGGCCAATGGAACTGCCGAGCAACAATCCAAGATAGGTGCGGCCCGACCGCATGGCTTCCGGGGTCCCGGCATGGGTCACCAAGGGGTATGTCGTAATGGTCAGGACTTCATAGCAAATAAACAGCGTGAACATATTCCCCGCCAACGCTACGCCCATCGCACCAAAAATCGCCAGCGCAAAGCAGACATAAAATCGCGTCTGATTACTTTCCTTCTTGGCCCGCATATAGCCGATGGAATAAATCGAATTGACAATCCACAGCCCGGACGCGATCAACGCGAACAACATCCCCAGCGGCTCCAACGTGAACCGCAATTCAAGTCCTGGCAGCACCTCGATCAGGTTTAAATCCGGTCGACCGCCATCGGCGACCACCGGCAACAGGTTCAGCGCGACCGCGAACAGACTGACCGCCGTCACCAGAGTCGCCGCTTCCCGCAAATTTGGAATCTTTCCAAACAGCACGATCGTAACCGCGCCGATTAACGGGATCACCAGAGCCAGGAGCATCAAATCTGGCGCGCTCATGATGCATCCCCCAGCAGGAATTTAGCCGCACGAGTAGCCACGCCAACGCTCAGCTTCGTATCAATGCCGAAGTAGAAATTCGCCAGAACCATCACCCACATCGGGACCAGCATCGCCATCGGCGCTTCTTGGATGTCTGTCGGCGCGCCTGCGGATGACGGCATAAAATACGCCGCTTCCACTACCCGCCAAACATAAATGATCGCCATCAACGACGCGATGATCAGAAAGACTAAGATCCACCACAAATTTTGCTCCATCGCCGCCAATAACAGGTACCATTTGGAAACGAAGCCAACCGTCAACGGCACCCCGATCAGGCTCATGCCGCCCGCCACAAACGCGGCCATTGTCCAAGGCATACGAGCAGCAAGACCTCGCATACTCTCAATGCTAACCGACCCGGTACGATAGAAGACGCAGCCCATGGCCATGAACAACGCGCCCTTGATCAAGGCGTGGTTGAACAAATGCAACATTCCACCGGTCAGGCCTAACACGGTCGCCATACTAACACCCAGAACCATATAACCGATCTGCGCCACACTGGAATAAGCCAGCATCCGTTTGATGTCAGTTTGAAAAATCGCGATCGCGGACCCGGCGAGCATCGCCAACACCGCGAACACCATGAAGATATCCCCCAACGCCATAACGCCAAACGAAAAATCATGATGGAATATCGTGAAATAGGTACGGATTAGAACATAGATGGACACTTTAGTCGCCGTTGCCGCCAAAAATATGGTCGCGACCGATGGCGCGTAGGCATAAGCGTTCGGCAGCCAGGCATGAACGGGGAACAGCGCCGCTTTTACCGCCAGCCCAACCGCCATGAAGCCAAAGGCGACGGTAATCGTCCGGTTCGGACCAACGGCGGCCACACGTTCGCCCAAATCGGCGATATTCAACGTCCCGGTCATTTGATACAGCAACCCAACGCCAATCAAAAAGAACGTCGCGCCAATGGTCCCGAACACCAAATATCGGTAGGACGCGATCAAGGCGCGGCGGTCCCGGCCCATGGCGATTAACGCATAAGACGACAACGATGAAATTTCCAAGAAGACGAATATATTAAACGCATCGCCGGTGATCGTGACGCCCAACAGCCCCGCCAAACACAACAGAAACGCCGTGTAGAACAAATAACCCCGGTCGCCACCTATTTCCTGATCGACGCTGGGTTTCGCATATGAAACCGTCAATGCGCCAATTGCTGACACAATCAACAGAACATACGCGTTGAGCAAATCGATCCGGTATTCGATACCCCACGGTGGTGCCCAGCCGCCCAATTTATACGCGATGACCCCTATCGCGTTGACCTCTTGAAGCAGCAATGCCGACACAGCGAAGGCCAACCACGCCACTACGACCGCAAACCAGTAAGTCAGCGTCCCATTTCTGAGAATCACGCATAGCGGCGCGGCTAAGAGCGGCAAGATGATTTGCAACGCAGGCAGGTGTGTGGAAATCACGATGCGTCTTCCTGTGCTTCTTCCAACTCACGAATTTCATCTTCTTCGATGGTGCCGAACGACTCGTTAATCCGCACCACCAACGCTAGCCCAACCGCTGTCGTCGCAACGCCAACAACAATCGCAGTCAGGATTAAGACATGTGGCAACGGATTTGAATAAACCTCGATGCCCTCAGCAATGATCGGCGCCGTGCCGCCGGTTACCTTTCCCATTGTAATGTACAAAACGAACACCGACGCTTGAAACACGTTCAACCCAACTATCTTTTTAACCAAATTCTGAGGCGCCATCACCAGGTACAACCCCGTGACCATCAGAAAAATGGCGATCCAGTAATTATAAAGGCCCGGCCATTCCACGCCGCTTACTCCTCCATCTCGTCGAGATTGGCGCCACGTCCGGCAAAATGGAAAAAGATCGTCGCCATCGCCGACGCCACCGTCAGCCCAACACCAAATTCAATCGCGAATATCCCGTAATGTTGGCCGTGCACGGGATCATGCGCCAAGACCGAATAATCCAGAAAATTTCCGCCCAACAACAATCCTAGCACCCCTGTGCCGCCATAAATCAAAACACCCAGCGCCAATCCAATTCGCAAGGCGCCGTCCGGCAACACTTTGCGGGCTGCGTCCATTCCATACACCAATGCGTATAATACGAAGGCGGACGCAAAGATCACCCCAGCCTGAAACCCGCCACCGGGCCCGAAATCCCCATGCATCTGCACATACAGCGCAAACAAAATGATAAACGGCATTAACAGTTTCGCGACAACCCGCACGACGAGGTGATGACTCATGCTGTGTCCCCCTTCGCCTTGCGCCGCCGCCGACGTCCCTGCAACAACACCATCACGCAAATACCGGCTGTGAAGATCACCGTCACTTCACCCAACGTGTCGTAACCGCGATAGCTCGCCAGCACCACAGTGACGACATTCGGGATACCGGTTTTCGGCTTTGAATCCGCTAAATAAGTAGGCGCAACATGTTGGTGTATAGGCGCGTCAGGGTCGCCATAATTTGGCATGTCAAGGGTGCCATATATCAACGCGACGCCCGTGGCGAGCGCGATAATGATGGGGAGAATGGCTGGACGCGACGGTACCTTTTCCCGGCCCTTGGTCAAGGACAACGCCCCCAACATCAAAACCGTGGATATACCCGCGCCGACGGCGGCTTCCGTGAACGCCACGTCGACAGCATCCACAACGACAAAGAAAGTCGCAGCCAGAAGGCTGTAAACGCCGCTTACCATCACCACAGCGAACAAATTATGCAGGCGCACAATCAGATAAGCTGACATGCCCATTAAGGTCAGCACGACGATATTTACGATGGCGTCGATGTCGAACCCTCCTCTGCTTTCTCTTCCGGCAAATCTTCTCCGGCGGCTTGGGCTCTCACGCCTTGCGATCGCAGTGCATTAGCCAAGGCGTAGGACGAAGTCGGGCTGGTGAAGAACAGCAACACGATGATCAACCCCAGCTTCACCGAAATCAGCGTAAATCCGCCCTGCACCATCAACCCGGCCAGAAACAGCGCGGCCCCCAAGGTGTCAACCAATCCCGCGCCATGCATACGCGTATAAACATCCGGCAACCGCACTAACCCAATGGCGCCAGTGACAACAAAGAATGTTCCGCTCAGGATCAAAATCCAACTGACAATATCGAGGATAACGTTAATCATCGGCGTCGCCTTCCCCGCCGCCTTCCCGGGCAATATGACGACCGCCTGGACGCGCCATGTCTCCGTAGCGGAAAAATTTTAGAACTGCGATCGTGCCAATGAAATTAATCAGCGCATACAACAGCGCAATATCCATAAACTCTGGACGCCCCATTAAGAAGCCCAGCACAGCAATCATCAAAACCGTCATCGTGCCGATGGAATTCACCACCAAGACCCGGTCGTACAGCGTTGGCCCCAACAGCGCGCGGACAAGACCCAGTATAATCGCCGCCGCCAAACCGGCTGTACCCGCGATAAACATCATGCGTCATCCTCTAACGCGGTAACGCGGCGGTCCATTTCACCCTGCGACAAATCATCGGCGGCGTCCTGGCTTAAGGCGTGCACTACAAATTCACCGTCGTCGATGTCCATGGTCACAGTGCCTGGCGTCAACGTGATCGAATTTGCATAAATCACTTGTCCCAATTCGTCATGTTGGCTGGCTTTTACCCGAAACACCGTCGGCGTAATTGGCAGACTTGGCGCCAAAATTCGTTTGGTTACATCTATATTGGCAGTGACGATTTCCTTGCCCAACCACAAAAAATAGCCAGGCAATTTTGAGCCAAGATGTATAGGGTGCGACTCATGGTCAACGACATCCATCCGCACCGCGATAAATACCGCAATTGCGCAAGACAAAGCGCCGAGAAAAATATAAAACGGCGTGAAAATTCCAGACAGGAGGAGCCAGACCACAAACAACGTCAGCCCCAACGATAACATTCGCCACAAAAGCAGTATTCCCTCAAACGTCTAAAAACCAACGGCCTAAATCTTACGGCGTCCTCTATATCTCACTGCGTTCTGGGGCGTTTTCGCCGCTTCCATCTTCGCAACATTATGTATAATTCCGGAAACCCAGCAAGTAAAAAGTTGATTCAATGCGCTATACAAGATTTCTCATATTCGTAGCAATCTCTGCTTGCACCTCAAGCGTCCCGCTGCACCCCGCGCCGCCAAGCTGGACAACAACGCTGTCCGCCTCGCATGTTCTGAATGGTAAAATATGGAGTGTCGGCGACCGGCAATACGTAACGCCGCAACGAATCACCGTCGCCGCTGCGCGCGCCAATTACGTATTTCTAGGCGAAAGCCACGACAATCCCGATCACCACAGCCTGCAAGCCTGGATTCTTCGTGCCCTAACACGTCAGGGTCGAAAACCCGCCATCGTATTTGAGATGATTGAGGAAACACGCCAAGCAGCGCTGGATAAATATCAAAGGAACAACCCCACTGCCGCCGGGTTAGGCGCTGCCGTTGAATGGGAAAAAACCGGATGGCCAGACTGGTCGACCTATCAACCCATCGCGGACGCTGCTTTGTCGTCCAAACTTCCGATTTTTGCGGGCAATCCAGACAAACATGGGAAATTGCTGACCAAAGACCGGCGGAAACGTCTAGGGCTTGATGCGCCTCTACCCACGAAACAACACGACTTGATGTTGGAGACAATCGACGCCGGGCATTGCCGCCTTGTGCCCAAGCAACATCTGGAGCCCATGGTTGCCATTCAGCGTGCACGCGACGCCGTGCTCGCTGACAACGCCCATATAGCCGCCAAAAGCACGCCCAACCAAGGCACTGTTCTGATTCTGGGCGCGAATCACGCCCGCAAGGATTACGCAGCGCCCATTGTGTTAGAGCGGCTTCACCCTGGGCAAAATTTGTTATCGGTCGCGTTTATCGAAGTTGACGATACGCTCAAATCACCAGAAAATTACGCTCACGACTTCGGCGCCGACACGATACCCTTCGATTATGTATGGTTTACTCCACGCGCAAACAACCGCAATTATTGCGCCGAACTTAAACAGAAATTTAAAAAATTTAAAATATAACTACCGAACGCAAAAGGGACCGATTTGCATTATTTTACTTTGCGCGGCGACCACTTTTACCAAAACCGCCCGTCAGCAGCGCGGACTGAAGTGGCATGGTGCTCGGCCTCGCCGTCTTAAAAAAATCCGAAAGCGCCATGAATGTTATTTCTTTGGCCACACTTTATGTCCAACGACAACTTAAAAATTTTATGGCCCACAACATGGCATTTAGATGCTCCGTCGCGTGATGCCCAAATCGCCCACATATACCAACCAGAAAGTCTTCAACTTCCACACGCAGCCTGAAATCCGGAATTTTCGAGCGACCAAATTCAAAGCGCCGTAGACATTCGGGTTAATGGGGCCAAGTTCATCCGCTATGAATGCAATCGGCATTAACTTAGGCCCAAGATACGCGCGAGCATACTGACCCTGCGCCGACCATAACAACCGCTGAAGTTTTGCGATTGAAGATAATTATCTTCAAGCCGCGCCCGATCTACAAACCACAGCACGAAGTCGAAACTGGATTTTGTCGCGGCTATCGCCATGCTGGCCTCATTTTAAATGAGGCTCTAAATCTTTTATAATATCGAATAGCTTACCGCACATTAAGCTTGGGAATGGATTTAGAAATAATTAAAATGTACCTAAGACGGGATTGACCATCTGCGACCAGACTATGATATTGACCGCAAATTGAAAGCACGTTGGCATTCCACGCATTCAATCAGGGACAAGGGGACACACATGGATTTAAACGGCGAGTTCCGCATTAAAGCGTCAAAGCAGGCCGTTTGGAACGCCCTGAACGACCCCGGAATCCTT
Source organism: Alphaproteobacteria bacterium (assembly GCA_028822585.1). Taxonomy (GTDB): domain Bacteria; phylum Pseudomonadota; class Alphaproteobacteria; order UBA8366; genus JABJJH01. Next base: position 13,314 of record JAPKDL010000002.1, read on the forward strand.
AAACAGTGCATCCCCGGCTGCGAGGAATTGAAAAAAACCTCGGACACCGAAATGACGGCCAAAGCAGTCATCAAGATCGGCCCGGTCAAAGCAAAGTTCTCTGGCGCAGTCACACTGTCAGACGTAGATGCACCCAACAGCTATATTATATCCGGCGAAGGCAAGGGCGGCGCGGCAGGTTTCGCCAAAGGCGGCGCGGCGGTTACCTTGGAAGAAGACGGCGCGGAAACGGTGTTGCGATACACTGTCAACGCTGCGGTAGGGGGCAAGCTCGCCCAACTTGGCGGTAGGCTCATCGACGCCGCGTCAAAAAAATTGTCACGTGAATTTTTTGATAAATTCGCAGACCTTGTCGGCGAAGAACCCGCAACCGCGGAAATGATTGAAAAAGAAGCCACTGCCGAGGCCGTCGGTAAGGCCATGGACGCGAGCAAACCAGAAGCCGCGTATGACCCTACCGCCGCTCTGGAGCCAGGCCGCGCAATAGACGGCACGAAACTTTGGAAAGGCTTCAGCCCAATGACGTGGGTCAGCGGCGTTGCCTTTCTGGTTTTTCTTATCCTTGCAGTCATAAAAACAGTCTTTCAATACTAACGAAACAGCCAGAATGGCGTTATGCAACTTGACCTAAAGCGCAGACGCCATCACACTTGGGACCGTTCACCATGGGCAATTGCTGGTGCATTCTCAACTGGCGCATAAACCATGGATAATTAATACGACCAATCGGTCGAAACAGGGAGGCTTGGCATGCCAATTACCGTTTCCATGACGGTGAACGGCAAGGCTGTTACAGGGGAAATCGAACCTCGCACCTTGCTCGTTCAATTCATTCGTGAAAACCTCAAACTTACCGGCACGCATGTGGGGTGCGACACCAGCCAATGCGGTGCCTGCGTCGTCCATATCGACGGCACGTCAGTCAAAAGCTGTACGACGTTGGCAGTGCAAGTCGATGGCGCCGATGTTCACACCATCGAAAGCCTGGCGGATGGCGATACACTGCATCCAATGCAGGAAGCATTCCGGGAAAATCACGGCCTACAATGCGGGTTCTGCACACCAGGCATGGTTATGAGCGCGGTCGATCTGGTGAAAGAAAACCCCGACCCCTCCGAACAGGAAATTCGGGAATGGCTCGAAGGCAATCTGTGCCGCTGCACGGGTTACCACAACATCGTCAAATCGATCAAAGCAGGCGCTGCGGCCATGCGAGGCTGACGCCGTCACAAACAAACAAAATAATAATATTTGACGATCAAACAGGGAACACATGGGAGACGTCACATGAACGCAACAGGAATTGGCGCCGCCGTCAAGCGAAAGGAAGATTTTCGGTTCTTGACCGGCCAAGGCACGTATACCGACGATATTAACCGCCCCGGGCAAGCCTACGCCTATATATTGCGCAGTCCATTGGCGCATGCGAACATTAAAAACATCGACACCACAGCGGCAAAGGCCGCTGACGGCGTACTTGCGGTGTTCATTGGCGACGACATGGCCGCCGACGGTGTCGGCGGCATTCCCTGCGGTTGGGGGGTCAACAATAAAGACGGTTCCGCCATGGCGGAACCAGCACATCCAGCGTTGGCCCAGGGTAAGGTTCGCTATGTTGGCGACCAGGTCGCCATCGTAATCGCCGAAACTTATACGCAGGCCAAAGATGCCGCGGAAACGATCTCTGTAGACTACGAAGAACTGCCTGCGGTAATCAATATGGAGGCCGCGCTTGCCGGTGGCCCTCTGGTCCATGACGACGCGCCGGGTAACATGTCCTACGATTGGGGCCTAGGCGATCTTGACGCTGTTAATGAAGGCTTCAAGAACGCAACCCAGGTCTCGAAAATCGATATCGTTAACAATCGATTGATCCCCAATGCGATGGAGCCCCGCGCCGGTATTGGCGAATACGACACGGCCACTGGAGAGTACACGCTCTACACCACCACCCAAAACCCACACGTTATTCGCTTGTTGATGGGCGCTTTCGTGTTGAATATTCCTGAACACAAACTTCGTATCGTCTCCCCCGATGTTGGCGGCGGATTCGGATCTAAAATCTTTCACTACGCCGAAGAAGCCATTCTCACCTGGGCAGCGGGCAAAATTCAGCGCCCGATCAAATGGACCGCAGAGCGCTCAGATGCATTCATAAGCGACGCCCATGGCCGTGACCACATCACCCACGCCGAACTGGCGATGGATGCGGACGGTAAATTCCTGGCGCTGAAGGTATCCACCAAGGCTAATATGGGTGCCTATCTGTCCACCTTCGCCACCAGCGTGCCGACCTATCTTTACGGCACATTGCTGGCAGGCGTTTACAGCACGCCCGCCGTTTATGTCGAAGTGAAATCGGTCTTCACCAATACGGTGCCCGTTGACGCCTATCGTGGTGCCGGTCGCCCAGAAGCATCCTACCTTTTGGAACGGCTCGTGGATCGCGCGGCTCGGGAAACAGGACACAGCCAAGTTGACCTTCGACGCAAGAACTTCATTCCCAACGACGCCTTCCCTTACCAGACACCCGTCGCGCTGGCTTATGATTCTGGCGACTACAACGCATCCCTGGACGAGGCCTTGAAACGCGCGGACGTCGTCGGGTTCGAGGCCCGCAAGGCTGAGTCGGAACGAAATGGTAAACGCCGTGGTCTGGGGTATTCCACCTATATCGAAGCCTGCGGCATTGCGCCGTCGGCTGTGGCGGGCGCGCTCGGAGCCCGGGCAGGTTTGTATGAATCGGCAAACGTGCGAGTGCATCCTACCGGCTCGGTTACAGTCTACACAGGATCTCATAGCACCGGTCAAGGCCACGAGACGGCGTTCGCCCAATTGGTATCGGACACACTGGGCGTTTCCTTGGAAAGCGTCGATATCGTGCATGGCGACACCAATAAGGTGCAGTTCGGCATGGGCACTTACGGGTCTAGGTCGCTCGCAGTTGGCGGCGAAGCTCTAATGAAGGCGCTGAACAAGATTACCGACAAGGCTGGCAAAATTGCAGCGCATTGTCTGGAGGCATCAGAAGCTGACATTGAATTCAAGGACGGTCAATTTTCTGTCGCGGGGACGGACAAATCCATGGCCTTTAGTGACGTCGCGTTGACCGCCTATGTGCCGCATAACTTCCCACACGAAACCCTGGAGCCGGGTCTTGAGGAAAACGCCTTTTACGATCCCGCAAACTTCACCTTCCCGGGTGGATGTCATATCTGTGAAGTCGAAATCGACCCAGACACGGGCACGGTGTCGGTTGAAAATTTCGTTGCCGTTGATGACGTCGGTCGGGTCATAAACCCTATGATCGTCGAAGGACAGGTCCATGGCGGGGTCGCGCAGGGTATCGGCCAAGCGTTGTTGGAAGGCTGCATCTACGATGAAAGCGGCCAGCTGACGACGGGTTCGTTCATGGATTACACCATGCCACGCGCCGATAATATACCTAACATGGATGTAGGCAACACGGTTACGCTGTGCGCTCATAACAGCCTCGGTGTGAAAGGCTGCGGTGAAGTGGGTGCCATTGGATCCCCGCCGGCAGTCATCAACGCCATTGTTGATTCACTCTGGGGTTTGGGCGTGCGTGACATCGCCATGCCCGCAACCCCGCAAAAAATCTGGCAAGCCATCGCTACGGCGCAAACGTCGCAAGCGGCAGAATAAGGAGACACACTATGTACGAATTTGAATACCAAAAGCCCAGCTCACTAAGCGAAGCCGCATCGGCAATTAAATCGGCGGATGACGGATCCCTGCTGGCCGGAGGTCAGACGCTACTGCCAACGATGAAACAACGCTTGGCCAGCCCATCGGACCTTGTCGATTTGTCCGGGGTGCCGGGCCTTTCAGGCATATCCGTGGTGGATGGAAATGTCGTTATCGGCGCCATGACAACCCACGCGGCTGTCGCCGCCTCAGCTGATGTTAAATCCAATATTGCGGGCCTTGCGAAACTGGCCGGGTGCATAGGCGACCCGCAAGTGCGTCATCGCGGTACTATCGGCGGCTCCATCGCCAATAATGATCCGGCGGCGGATTACCCAGGTGCCTGTCTCGGGTTGGGGGCGACCATCGTCACCAACAATCGGGAAATCAGCGCCGACGATTTTTTTGTCGGCCTGTTTGAAACCGCGCTGGATGATGGCGAGATCATCACCGCCGTGCGCTTTCCCATTCCGGAAAAGTCCGACTATTCCAAGTTCGCCCAACCTGCCAGCCGTTTCTCGCTGGTCGGCGCGTTTGTCGCAAAAACATCCAACGGTGCCCGCGTCGCCATTACTGGCGCTGGGCAGGCAGGCGTCTTCCGGGTACCAGCTATGGAATCCGCACTCAATGGCGACTTCTCCGCGGCATCTGTCGGGTCGATTAGCCTTCCATCGGACGATTTGAACAGTGATATTCACGGCAGCGCGGATTATCGCGCTCATCTGGTTACCGTAATGGCCAAGCGCGCCGTCGACGGCTGTGGTTGAATAACGCCCAAACCAACGCATCGTCAAATTTTCAATTAGAAAGTCGGGCTCGCGGTAACCTCGGCTTTTTTATATGCTGTTTCCCAAGGACGTGGGACACAGCACCCCCTCAACCAAATCAAGCGAACCCAATACCTTCGCGAGCTAAAATAATTCTTACGACTCTTACTAGGAATATTTATAGACACCGGAATTTGAAGGCTTCTCTTGGATCACTCCTTCACAGCGCGACCTCTCCTTGTTAAACTGGGACCGTAATTTTGAGCTAACTTCACTCATGACGCGGACCCCCGGAAACCCACAACCCATTGCACTGGCGAAAATCATAATGGCAGTGGCAGGTATCGTCCTTAACGTTACGCCGATTGCGTTTTGGACGGTGCCTTCCAAAATGGTTTTTCATCTGACATTGCTTGTGCGCGGTGGTGTCTATGAGGTTATCTTACTCGTCACATGCCCGTCACATTCGAGGGTTGGCCATGGAGTGCCAATATCAGAAGACCCCACGAGACTCAAATTTTCCGCTAACCTAATTGATAAACCTCAAAATCAACAGAATCCAAAAGTTGATCAAGCATTAAACATCTAAGGAAACCTCTTCATGGCAGGCAGGTTGGACGGCAAGGTGATAATTATCGCGGGCGCGGCGTCGCGCGGCGCAGGCGTCGGCACAGGCAAGGCCATGGCAATACTAGCGGCGAGAGAAGGTGCGAAGGTGACATTGGTCAACCGCACGGCGGAACGAGCTGAGGCATTGCGTCAGGAAATCGCGGATGAAGGTGGCGATGCCATGGTTTTCGCGGGCGACATTACACAAGAAGAAGACGCCCAAGCAATGGTGGCGGCGACCGAGGCGCGTTATGGCATAGTGACAGGCTTGGTGAACAACATCGGCGGAGGCGTCAACGGCACCATTGTCGAGGTGTCGGAAGAAGACTGGGACCGCGTCTTGCAAGTTAACCTCAAAACCGCGATGCAGGGGACAAAGGCCGTCGTCCCTGCTCTGTTGCGCGCAGGCGGCGGCTCCATCGTGAATATCTCCTCCAGCGTCGGTTGGGCGGGATTGATGTCCGACCGGGGGTCGGCGGCCTACGCTACCGCCAAGGCGGCGTTGCACGGCCTGACGCATTCCACGGCGGCTAATTTCGCGAACCAAAATATCCGCTGCAATTGCATCATCGTTGGCACCATATCAACGCCAATGGTGGCGCATCTTGGGGAGGATGCACTCCGACGCCGTGTTGAAATGGTACCTACCCAGACCGAAGGCACCGGATGGGATATTGGCTATGCAGCAATCTATTTACTATCCGATGAATCGCGTTGGGTGACGGCGGTTAACCTGCCTGTCGACGGCGGCCTGGACGGACTTCGAACCTGGCCGCGCTAGCACAGATCGAGATTAAAGTTCGCCCCTTAGTCGCGTCCATTTACGCAACTAAGGAGCGAATTGTGATCAATGTTGGTCTAATCACCGAGACCGCAGGTCATTTTTACGCCAATAACTATGCGCGGCAGTTCGCTGGAGACTTAGAACAAGCTTCACGGCATATAGGGAATCGTTGGGGGACCAAGTTGCGTCTTTAGGATGCGTTGAGCCTCCTCCACAAACTCACACAGCAGAGGCCTTGTTTCACGGGGGTCGATGATATCCTGTCCCGTAGCTTCGGCGGTGCGGAAGGGGGATGCCAGCGCCTGCAGCCGTTCTTCAATTTCCGCACGCTTGGCGTCCGGGTCATCAGCAGATTCAATTTCGCTCCGATAGGCCGCCGCGGCGCCGCCGGAGATGTGCATCGAGCCCCAATTCGCCGACGGCCAGGCGTAGCGGCGATACATGCCGCTGGGACGGTGATGGCATTGCCCTGCTACGCCATACAGACGACCGATGACCACCGTCACCCAAGGCATACGGCTGAGACACAGGGTTGAAATCATTCGAGCACCGGCGCGTTCGATGCCGCGCTTCTCGGACTCCAGCCCAACCATAAAACCGGGTTCGTCGGCGAGTGAGATCATCGGCAGATGAAAGGTGTCGCAAAGCTGGATTAACCGGTTGACCTTACTACCCGCCGCAACATCGGTTGAGCTGCCGTTGTAACGCGGGTTATTGATCATAATTCCCACGGGATACCCATTGAAACGTGCCAGACCGATGATCCGCGCGCGGCCATACAACGGCGATATCTCGAAGAACGAGTCCGTATCAACGACGGCCTGTAAAATTTTTCGGGCGTCATAGGTCTTGCGGCGATCCTTGGGCATGGCCGACAGCAGCAATTCCTCGCGCCGTTCCGGATCATCCGTGATTGCGCTGCGCGGCGCCGGTTCATCGACACTGGAGGGTAGGTAGCTCAGGAAGGTACGAATTTGCCGGAACGCGTCTTCTTCGTCCTTCGCAAGGTTATCGATGCAACCGCTTTCGCGAACATGGATATGGTCACCACCCAATTCCTCCTTGGTGATATCATACCCCAGCGCCGCCTTCACCACCGGCGGTCCACCAGGAAAAATCTGGCTCATATCCTTCACCATGATGGAAAAATGCGACAACGGCGCTTGCACGGCGGGCAATCCCGCGACCGAACCCAAAACGGCGGACACGACAGGAGCCGTTGACAGAAGTTGGACTTCATATTGAACCCAGGCGTTGCCATCGGGCGTGTAGGTACGTCCCAGTTCCTCAAACGACCGGACGCTACCGCCCGCCGCGTCGAGCAAACGGATATAAGGCAAGCGCCATTCGAGCGCCCGTTGCGAGGCGCTCAATTCCTGTCCGATCCCACCTCTTGTGCCGCCAGACCCGCCACGCACGGTGAAATCTCCGGCGGTAATTACAACCTTCCGGTCATCAAACTTGGCGACGCCTTCTACCAAAGGACGTGGCAGAAAGTCCTTAAAGACATTGTTTTCGTACCGCCCGGCACCCATCAGCCCCATGAATTCACGAAAAGACCCATCATCAGAAATAGCAGAAATACGTTCGCGCACGGTCAATTTTCCCCGCTTGCGCTGCCGGGCAACGCCTTCGGCCCCACCCATTTCCGCTGCAATCTCCCGGCGTTTTTCCAACTCGCGCACTTCACTGTCCCAAGACATTAGGTATCCTCCCTGATCAGCCCATACTGGTAATACCGACACTCGACGCCTGGCTTTACAAGTAGAATTCTGGGGAAGAATTCTGACGGCGCCGTGATTTCAGGCTTGCCAATTTCCTCGCCCACCGTGATGGTCTGACAAACGTCAATTCACATCAGGGAGAAGACAATGGATATCAAGGGGCATGTGTCCATCATTACCGGTTCAGCAGCGGGCTTGGGGGCCTCCATCGCACAGCAGCTTGCCGCGAAGGGCTGCAATGTGGTGATCAACTATTCCCGCAGCGAAGCCGACGCAAAAGCAACCCAGGCCGCTTGCGAAGCCGAAGGGGTCGAGACCCTGTTAGTCCAGGCCGATATCGGCGACGACGCCCAATGCCGCCGCCTGGCGGACGAGACTATGGCGAAATGGGGGCGAATTGATTCGCTGATCAACAACGCCGGCATGACCAAATACGTCGCGCATGACGACCTTGAAGGGCTGACGTCGGAAGATTTCGCAAACATTTTCCGCCTTAATGTCACGGGCGTCTATCAAATGATCCGCGCCGTGGCGCCGCATATGAAGGCCGGCGGCCTCGGGTCAGTCGTAAACATCTCCTCAGCCGCCGGCGAATCCGGTGGCGGCAGTTGCGTCGCCTACGCTGCGTCAAAGGGCGCGTTGAACATCATGACCAAATCTCTAGCCCGCTCCTTGGCACCGGAAATTCGGGTCAACGCGGTGTGTCCCGGTTTCATTGGCACGCGCTGGCAGGTTGCTGGCTCCGGTAGTGACGAGGTTTACAACAAGCGGGTTAAAAGTCTTGAAGAGTCCACGCCGTTACGCCGCGCCAACACGCCGGACGACATTGCCGAATCAGTAGTGTGGTTTGTCGAAGGGGCCCGCTGGGTCACCGGTGAAACGTTGCTGGTCGATTCCGGCAGCCATCTCTAAACCGTCGGGAAATCGTAGGAGGGTGTAAATGCGCATTGAATTCGTCGACGGCAGTTTTGTTCAGGAAGTGAAGGACCTTCCGCTTTGGGAACCGATCGGCGAAGGTGACGCAACTGCAATTCGCAACGCTTACCTGGACTCCGGTGTCTTGGTGTTTCGCCGCCAAGCTCTGTCAGAGGACGAGTTGCTCGCGTTCGGAAATGTGATTGGCGCGCCAGAACTTTATGCGGAGGCCACCTGGCGGTCGACGCTGCCGGAAGTCAACATCCTGTCAAACCTGCGCGACCAGGACGGGGATATGCTGGGCGGGTTGGCGAACAAGCCGTTAACTTGGCATACTGACCAATCCTATTATGCGACGCCAGTAACAGGTTGTTTTCTCTATGGTGTAGAACTGCCCAGCGAAGGCGGCATGACTAGTTGGATCAGTCTCTTTGAGGCCTACGAAAATCTACCAAGCGAACTGGCACGCGCAGTCGACGGCGCGATCGGCACGTTCAGTTTCAAGGCACGTGTGGGCGGCGCCACGGACAAAGAAGACAATCACGACCGTGCCAAACGCCTGGCGGAAACGCCGGACGTTAAACATCCCCTGGTCAATGTGGCACCGGGCACGGGCCGCAGGGCGCTCTTCATCGACCCGAATACGGTCACGGGTATCGACGGCATGGAACAGGACGAAGCCGAGGACCTCTTAGACCGCTTATTGGCGCACGCGACGAAACCCACCAACGTTTACGACCATGATTGGGGCCCTGGCGATCTGGTGCTCTGGGACAACGCTACCGTGTTGCACAAACGCGACGGCTTTCCCAATACTTGCAATCGCATGGTGAAACGGATGATCATCAATCTCGATCCCACCCGGCATATTATCCCGCCGGTTGCACCCTAATCATTCCTCGCCATCTCGTCGCGGCGTTGCTGGGTCGCAGCATCATCCACATCGCCTGCCATATTTAAAACGACGCCATAATCCCGCGCGGCGCCATCCACGGACACGTAGCCTTGGGTAATATCTGCCACCACCAACACGACATCGCGCTCCCAAGGGGCGCCATATCCACCGCCGCCGCCGCTCCACACGCGAACACGGTCACCGGTAGAAAACGAGGTTTGGTTCTTTAACATCGGAAACGTTTCGCCAGTGGTGCGGATCACCTCCAATCCGCCTGTCGCGCCCGCCTTGCCGCCGCGCAATCCCCACGGTGCGCATTCCGTGCGTTCGAATTTAGTCGTCATGTGGCATGGGTGCAGCACCGTATAAAATTTTTCCACACCCAAACCGCCGCGAAATTTTCCGGGGCCGCCCGTATCACATCGAAAGGCTTTCGAATCGATCCGGTAGGGATAGCTCGCTTCCTGGCGTTCGGCGGGCACGTCCAAAGTGTCGCCATGAGCGTTGGAGCGAAAAGGCCCCGCGCCATCGCCATACATTGTCGCCCCCCAGCCACCACTCACCGTATCCAGGTTCTGGAACAACGCGCCTGTGTCCGGTTGGGTCCCATAGAAAGCGTGAACGCCGTAAGTGCCATGATGCGCGGCGGCAACCCGGTCGGGAAACACATCCGCCATGGCGCGCAACAGGGTATCGACGACAGTAGGGATGGTGCTGCCCGACGCGCCAATGGGCGCTTCCGGTCCCGCGCTTAGAAACTTGCCATCGGGAATTTCGACGCTCAAGCGGTCGTAATCACCTTCGGTCACCGGGGTATCGGGCGTGCAGAGATATTTCAATGCAATCCGCGCCGCCGCCACCGCGCCGCCATTGCGTCCAGCATTTAATGGGCCATCCAACTGGTCAGCCAAACCCGACAGATCAACCGTAATGGTCTTCCCGTCTGTGCGTACCACGACGTCTATGGGGATATTTTTGCCAACATTGATTCCATCGTCATCCAAAAATGACGACGCTTTGTATTCGCCTGGCGGAACAGCGCTCAGTATTTTAGCAACCGACGCATCCGCATCCCGGCGCATCGCCAGCACCGCATTTTCAATCGCGGCGACGCCGTATTTTTGGCCAATGTCCTGCACCAAATCACAGCCCATCATGCAGCCGCCAAGTTGCGCTTCCAAATCACCCAAGAGTAATATCGGGAACCGTGTATTATATTCGATCATGCGGAAAATCTCAGGAACGCGCTCGCCTTTCGAAATCAGCTTCACTGTTCGGAACTGGATGCCTTCCTGCCATACATCCGTGGTCGTGCTAGACGAACAGGATCCGACGACACCACCACCAACATCTATCCAGTGCACCAACAGCGCAAAGAACCCAAGCAATTCACCATTAACCCGAATAGGCGTGTAAGCGACAACATTGTTGAGGTGTTGCCCCATGGTGCCTGCATGATTGGTGATGACCACATCGCCGTCTTCAAGGCCGTCGGCGCCGTAGATATCCAAGCCATCTTTCACCGCTGTGCCCAACGCGTTGGCCACGAAGATCAGCAAACTGCCACGCGACTGTGTGATCATCTCACCCGTAGGACCGACAATGCCGACCGCGTAATCCTTGTATTCCTGCACCAGAGGACTGAAGGCCGTACGTTCGATATTTTTTTCTATTTGATTGGGAATCGAGATCAATTCATGTCGGATAATTTCCAACGTGATGGGATCAGTAACGCCATCTAAATCATTTAAAGACGCGGCTTGTTGGCTCATTGTCCAACCTCCTTCCCGCATTTGATCCATATCTCGCCCAGCTGGCCAATTGAAAAGTCATCACCCGGCGCAATTACCGTCGTGGCGCTGTATTCTTCAATGATCGCCGGGCCAACGCTAGCGAACCCAATGGGCAAACCCGTCCGGACATAGATGGGCGTATCGACACGGGCGTCAACGTCGCGAAAGTAAACGTTACGGCGGCTGATTGGAACCGGATCACTGTCGTCGCCAGATGCCGGTCGGGGCGCAATTTGCGCGAGGTTTGGCTTTTCCGTCGCCACCATGGCACCAACGCGCAGGCCGATAATTTCAATCGGACAATCGGCGTTCAGATGGCCATAGCGGCGACGATACATGGCTTCAAACCCCGCCGTCACCGACGCCGCCGTATCACCGCCCAATAAATCGATTCGCACGCTGTGCATTTGGCCCTGGTAGCGCATTTCAGCCTGGTGTTCATAGCGGATGCTGGCCGCGTCAATTTCCGCAGCCATCGCGGTTTTGGCCCGAACTTCCAGGTTCCGCAATACGCCGTCCATGTCCGCAAGCCCGTCTTCCGAAACCTTCGCCAAATAGGTTTGCGTGAAGTCCACACGCGGTTCCGCCAGAAGCATGCCGATAGAGGAAAAATTACCTGGTTGCGGCGGCACGATGACGTTGGGAATGTTCAAACTTCGCGCTAATTCCGACCCAAACAAAGGGCCGCCGCCGCCGAACACAAACAAATGGAATTCACGAACGTCATGACCACGTTCAATGGTGATTTCCTTGATAGCGCCGGACATGATCGTCGTCACCAGATCAATGATCCCATGCGCCACCCTGTCCACGCCATCCGCACCCGTATAGCCCAACGATGTAGCCACCTTGTCACGGATCGCATTGGACGCAGCTTCACCGTCGATGGCCAGTTTCCCATCCATGAAACTGCCGGGTCCAATCCGACCCAATGCGACGCTTGCGTCCGTCACCGTGGGTTCTTCCCCGCCCCGCCCAAACGCCACGGGTCCCGGTTCCGAACCCGCGCTATGCGGTCCTAATTTGAGACGCCCGTGTTCGTCTATCCATGCAATCGTACCCCCGCCAGCACCGACTTCGACAATATCCAGCACGGCGGTACGTATCGGAAATCCGCGCTCATATCCGCCGACAAAATAGGTGGGTTGCACTTCGAACCGCCCTTTTTCCACCAACGCGCATTTGGCCGTCGTCCCGCCCATATCAAAGGCGATGACCCGATCCAGGCCCAACGCCTGGGCGTAGGCCCCCGCGCCAATGCAGCCGCCAATCGGCCCCGATTCAACCAACGCGACGGGTTGTTGCAACGTCTGTTCAACAGTCAACAGTCCGCCATTAGACCCCATCATATAAAAGGAGCCATCGAACCCCTGGCCCTGCAGGCGGGTTTCAAAGCCTTGCGTGTAGGTGCTCATCTTTGCACCTATATAAGCGTTCGCCGCCGCAGTCGACGTGCGTTCATATTCGTACCATTCGCCGCTGATCGACGTTCCGGTCGTAATAAAGATATCCGGCAGCAACGCCCGCAATCGCGCGGCAACCGCATCTTCATGCGCTGGATTGGCATAGGCGTTCAACATGGAGACCGCGATCGCCTCAACCTTTTGATCCGCAAGAATTTTGGCGAGCACATCCACTTCTTCCAATTCCAGCGCTTGCAACACCTGGCCATTCGCGTCTATCCGCTCGGTGATTTCGTATCGCAGCGCACGTTCCACCAGGGGTGGGTCGCGCCGGAACGTTAATTGAAATGGGACTGGACGGCTGGCACGACCAATTTCCAGCGCATCGCGAAAGCCCTTTGTCGTCACCAGCGCCGTACGGGCGCCACTGCGTTGTAGAAATGTATTGATGACATGGGTCGTGCCATGTTTGACGACAGCCGCGTCTTTCAAGGCGGCACCGGTTTCTTCCACCACATCAAGAACGCCCTCCACCAAATCGGCATAATTCGTCAGCGTCTTGCCAAATAAAATAGCGCCGTTTTCGGTGTCATGCACCGCCAAATCTGTAAAGGTACCGCCCGTATCCGCGGCCATTAAATAACGCATGCTTAATGTTCCGCCGCCTGCATCAACAACCGCGCCGTTTCATCTGGATGGTTTAGCATCGGGTAATGTCCCGACGCCATTTCATGCCAGTCAGCATTTAATTTTTCCGCCGTCCGGCGTTGATGCGCTTCCGACGGATTTACACTTTCCGTGCAGCAGATCACCGTGGCGGGCCAGGACTCTGCCCAGAATTTATCCAGATTGACGTCCGACCCACCTTTCGGGTGTAACGTTATACGGTCCAGCGCCCAGTCCAGCAGCGGCTGTTCAACATCTTCAAACAATCCGGCCGACGCCATTTCGCGGCTGGGGCCGCGTGCGAATTCGCTCACCTCATAGGGCATTTGGTCTGGGTCTCGGATGACAATGTCCGCCGTCGTTTCACCCGGTTGCGGCGCAAGCGCGTCAATATAGACCAATCGTTTGATTCTTTCAGGTGCGAATTCAGCCGCTTTGGAGATAACCAGGCCTCCCGAGCTGGTGCAGCCCAGGATAACGTCATCGAGGTCTTCGTAAAACATCAAATCTGCAACTTCCCGCGCCATGGTGGTTGCAGTGATGTCCGCACTCAATCCGTGCCGCCGTTCGGCGCAGCCCTCCATCGTTGGCACATGGACGGTGTGACCGGCGTCCCGCAACAGCCGAACTGTTGGTTTCCAAATCCAGCCTCCCTGAAACGATCCGTGTATCAATACAAAATTCGCCATTGGTCTCTCCCTGTAATCCGGCCCTTAACGAAAATCAATGGTGCGATGTCCTGGCAAAATTGTCCAGACATGGGCCGTCTCGCGAACTTGCCTCGAAACACCAGGGTAGCTAGGCTAGGCGTTAAAGGAGGTTCATCTTATGCTGAAAATTCAACCTGTGGGTTCAAACACCGCCGCTGAAATTACCGACGTTGACGTCAAACTACTCGACGATGACGGCTTCGCACCTATATATGACGCCTGGTTAAAATACGGCGTCACCGTGGTGCGCGACCAGGAACTCGAAATAGAAGACTTCCTTCATTACAGTCGCCGGTACGGCCACGTCGCCCCGCACCCTTCCAAATCAACACGACATCCGGATTTCCCCGAAATTACAGTGTTGGGCGTGGGCAAGTTCAATGCCGACGGCACGTTAAATAATGCGATCTTTAAACGGGGCGCGGCGGGTTTTCACACCGACGGCGCCTATGATGAAGTGCCGTTCAAGGCGACACAGCTATACGCATTGGCGGCGCCCAGCATCGGCGGCAACACGCATTTTTCAAATATGTACCAAGCGCATGACGCGCTGCCGGATCGTTTGAAGTCTCTCTTGAAAAACCGGCGCGGTGCCTTCAGTTATGGGGGCCGTAAAGCCTCCCAAGCCTTGTTAAACGAAGAAGACCGCGACAAAACGCCTGCGTTCCACGATATTTTGCGGGTTCACAGCGAAACTAAACGGACCTCGCTTTATTTCGATCCTGGGAAAATTCTCTATATCGAAGGGATGGAAAAAGAACAAAGTGATGATGTCCTGGACGAACTCACCGAACGAATGATCGCTCCTGACGCCGAGTACTGCCACCAATGGCGCGCAGGCGACATCGTGATCTGGGACAATCGTTGCATGGTGCACAAAGCGGCAGGCGACTATCCACCGGAACAGGACCGCATCCATTGGCGCGTGTCGATCAAAGAATCGGCAGACGGAAACCGCGTCGCCGCCTGATAAACTTTCACCGGTTGTATTAAAATTTACGAATTTGGAACAACCCGAATTAGACGGCGGCGTCTTCACGCACCATCGCCGCGCCTTTTTCCCCGACCATGATAGACGGCGCGTTCGTGTTGCCCGTCGTCACCGTCGGCATGATTGACGCATCGATAACGCGCAGACCCTCTACGCCCCGCACACGTAATCTCGGATCGGTGACGGCCAGCGGATCTTCTCCCATTTTACACGTGCCGACAGGATGATAAATCGTCGTACCGTTGGCCTGTGCTATACAGCGCATTTCCTGCACGGTTTCAATAGAGTCAACCGGTTGGGTTTCACCGGCGTTAATTTCAGCCAAGGCGTCCATCGACATTATTTTGCGCGCTTGTCGCATACCCGACAACATCACCTGCACATCGCTTTCCGCTGACAAATAGTTCGGACGGATTGCGGGCGGTGCCAATGGATTCGGGGACTCAATCATAATAGAGCCCCGGCTATCCGGGCGCGCAGGGCATACATTTAGCGACATGCCCGGTTCATTTTCCAGGACCCCACTGGTTTGCGTGTAGCTGCCGGGCGAAAATAAAAACTGCAAGTCGGGCGCATCCAGGCCTTCACGACTTCGGGTGAAGACCGTTGCGGTGATCGCACTGAACGTCAACACACCATCTCCCATCACCAGCCAACGAAACACATGCGGGACGTAGCGCGGAAACCGTGCCAGTTGGTTCATCGACACCACGCCCTTCACCCTGTGCTGAATTCGGGTGATGTAATGGTCCGACAAATTTTGCCCAACACCCGGCGACTCATGGACCACCGGGATACCCAATGATTGAAGATGGGCCGCAGGCCCAATGCCGGAAAGCTGCAGTAGTTGGGGCGAATTAACACTGCCGCCGCTCAGGATCACTTCGCGCGCTGCGGTCAAGGTTCGCGTTTGTCCGTTTTTCTGGACCTCAACACCCGTGCATTTCTTCCCGTCGAACAGTAGCTTTGTCGCAACCGCACCGACTTCAATACGCAGATTGGATCGCCCTTTAGCCGCCGCCAAATACGTCGCCGCCGTTGACCCTCTAAATCTACCCTTATGCGTCATCTGCGCATACGCGACGCCATCCTGTCGCGCGCCATTATAATCGGCATTTAAGGGAAACCCGGCCTGTTGCGCTGCTTCAACAAATTTATGGGTCATCGGCAAAATCGTGCGGTACGACTGGACCTGCAACGGCCCACTGCGACCACGATATGTATCGTCGCCTTCCCCATGAAAGGTTTCGGATTTCATGAAATGCGGCAGCACGTCCTCATAGGACCAACCTCGGCACCCCATTTGCGCCCAGCCATCAAAATCCGCTGCGTTGCCGCGCACATATACCATGCCATTGATAGAACTAGAACCACCCAAGACCTTACCACGCGGCCAATAGATACTCCGGCCGCCGCTGCCTTCTTCGGGAACGGTGCCGTAATTCCAGTTGATAACCGGATGACGCAAGAGGGAACGCCCGCCTGCGGGAATATGGATCATCGGGTTGGTATCTTTTGGTCCCGCCTCCAACAACATGACACGAGCGCCCGAATCCTCGCTCAATCGTGACGCGACCGTACACCCCGCCGAGCCCGCGCCCACGACGATGTAATCAGCGTCGTAATTTATATTCATCGCCAATGTGCCCTGTTATTTTCAAGGCGCAACACTGGAGAATTCATCCATGGCTTCACAACGCGCCGAAAGCGCCGCCAGATTCGGGAATACATCCATGACGTTCAGGTTTGACCGCACCCGGTTGGTAAAGCTAAGGGCGACCGCTGCGCTTACATCGGCCTGACTAATCTGATCCCCGCCAGTCAGCCACCGTTGCCCAGCCTTCTTCGCACAGGAATCCAGATAGCCCAGGCCACCCATGACCTGCTCTTCGTTATGTTCGATCCAGGGTTCGTGGACTTTTTCTTCCGGGTGAAAGCGGGTTTCGTAATATGCCCAGACCGCCTTATCCATTGTGCCACTGGCGACAGCAGTTAACTTCATCACATCGCGCCGTGCGGGGCCACTGGCCGGGATTAACCGCTTAGCATCACCTGCAATTTCATCCAGTGCATCCAGAATAGCGTAACTTTCGACCAGTGACTCGCCGTCATCAAGGACGACCGTAGGCACGCGCACCAAAGGATTATGCTTTTTGACAGAATTGGGATTGTCGAAAACGGACGCGGCTTCATGGGTCCAATCCAGCCCCAGAAAATTGAGACTCACCGCCACCCGCCGCACAAACGGCGAGCCAAATCCGCCAATGAGTTTCATATTTATCCTCTATCCGTTAAAAATTTACGTTCCGACTCGCATACTAGACCTTCGCAAGATTACCCGCAAATTTGCGCCACCTGTAGATTATTACTTCAATGATTGGAAGGGAGACATTTGTATGCCATTAACCATTCACCCATTCGATCATGATTTTGGCGCGGTTGTGTAGGGCATCGATATTACAACGTACATCAACACCATCGCCTATCGCGCCATCCGCGACGCGTTCGAGGAATACTCACTATTGGTTTTTGCGACCAATCCTTCGACTACGACACGCAAATCGCCTTCGGTCGGCTCTTTGGTCCTCTTGAAAACATAACAGCCACTCGCGTGGGCGATGGTAACTCTTTGATTGCTGTTATTTCAAATGTCGACGGGGACAGCGACGAAACCCTGCCGGTTGATCACCCGCTCATAATCTACCGGTCGGGCAACGAGGTGTGGTATAAGAACAGCTCCTTCCGAGGAATCCCGGCAATGACACCCATGTTGTTGGATGGCCCGTCAAAAAAGGCTGAGCGCACATGAAGGATCTGGTAGCGCACGCAACACGGCCCAAAGATATTCACACCCATGAATGGGACGCTCACGATCTGATCATATGGGACAATAGATGCACCCTTCATCGGGGTCAGCGATCGGAGAAGTCCAGCTACCGCCAGATCATGCGCCCGCACCACAGTGGCGGGCGTAGGACCCATCGCCACCGGCGTTTAAGTGACTTAAACATCCGCAAATTTTAAGCAGGAGCAGCAGCATGAGACTCGGCGTTAGTATATCTCTGAACAGCGAAAATATGGTGACCGGCGGCGATTACGCCAACGGTATGCGTGATGCGGAAACCGTTGGCTTTGACAGCTTATGGTTTTTCGATTCACTAGGGCGTGGTAACTTTCGACCCGACCCGATCAGCGCCATGTCAGCGGCGGCAGCGGTTACGGAGCGCGTCGAAATTGGGACCTGCATCCTGCAAGTTCCGTTGCGCCACCCTGTGGAGCTGGCGCATCGTGTGTTGACCGCACATTTCCTATCAGAGGGCCGGTTACTGTTAGGTGTCGGTGCCGGATCAACAAAAACCGACTTTGACGCCCTTGAACTCGATTTCGAAAATCGGTTCAAACAACTGACGAAAGCACTGCCAATGATGCAAGCCCTGTGGCGGGGGGAAACGGTCCGCGATGTTAATCTAACGCCCTGGCCCTCGGTGCAAGGCGGCCCCCCCATACTTGTCGGCAGTTGGGCGGGCAGCCGTTGGATTCCCATCGCCGCCAAACAATATGACGGTTGGATCGCCTCGGCGCATTTCACTAATTTTGCGACGCTGAAGGAAGGCCTCAAACGTTATCGCGGCGAAGGCGGCGACCGTGCGATTGCGACCAATATCCCCGTTGATTTGACGGCGGAAAGCAAGCCACTCGCCGATAGTGATCATCTTGATTTGCGCTGCGGGCCAGAAGAGGCTTCGGAACGTCTCAGAAAACTGGCCGAAGCCGGGTTCGACGACGCGGTCGTGACAGTGTCAGCAGTGACCAAAGACCATCTAAAAACCGTCCGGGCGTTGCATCCTTAATTGGTCCCACCATGTTTTCTAAACTGTCCCTTTTGTGATAACCAGTTCGTACCTATAGACAGTGCAACCTGCCCTGATTTTGGAATATTACGATGTCGATTGAACTCCCCAGTGTTTGCCCCATGGATTGCCCCGACACCTGCAGCCTTTTAGTGACAGTCGAGGACGACAGAGTTGTCAAAGTGCGTGGATCGCACGCCAATCCGCTGACCAATGGCATCATCTGCAACAAAATCTCGCGCGGTTATCCCGAATTCGTGCATGGGCCAAACCGCCTGACCACACCACTGAAACGCACAGGCGCCAAAGGCGAAGGGGAATTCGAAGCGATCTCCTGGGATGAAGCATTGGACACCGTGACCGAACGGTTCATCGCCGCAATCAATGAATATGGCGCCGAAGCCGTCGTCCCGTTTAATTATGCAGGCCCGCACGGTAAAATCTCTGGCGGGTCGATGGATTCCCGCATGTTCAATAAGATGGGAGCCACACAATTAGACCGGGGCCCACTATGCGCCGGGGTTCGCGGCGCCGCCTACACCAGCTTATATGGCGGTATGCCGGGAAACCCGCTGGAACAGGCGCAGCATTCAAAATTGATTGTCGTGTGGGGAAATAACGTCACAGTCTCCAATCTACATTTGAGTTCGATTATTGCGCTGGCGAAACGAAACGGTGCCAAGCTGGTGGTCATCGACCCCAAACGCATCAAAATCGCCGAGCAAGCGGATTTACATTTGGCGATCTCGCCGGGTAGCGACGTGATGCTAGCGATGGTGGTCGCCGCCGAGTTAGAACGACGTGGTGGCATCGACAAGACCTTCGTGGACCGTTGGGTGCACGGCTTCGACGACTACATGGCCAAAGCCCGAGAAATTTCCATTGAACAGGCGGCGGATGTTTGCGGCTTGCGGGCCGAAGACATTCTGACATTCGTGAAGATGTATCACGAAATATCCCCCGCCATCATGTCGATCGCCAACGGCATGGAGCGCAGCCGGAATGGCGGCAACTCCATTCGCAGCGCAGCCGTGTTGCCTGCCTTGGCCGGAAAATTCGGCGTCCTGGGCGGCGGGTTGATCATGAAGGCGGGTAACGCCTTCCCGGAAACCGGTGCCCGATTGCAGCAATCGGGCCTTATTCCCGACGGCACGCGGACCTTCAACATCATCGACGTGGCGGATCACATTCTCGACGATACGCTGGACCCGCCAGTAAAGGCGCTGTTTATCTACAACCATAACCCCGTCGCGGTGCATCCTAACCAAAACCACATGAAAGAAGCGTTGTTGCGAGACGACCTGTTCATTGTTGGATGTGATATCGAGATGACTGACAGCATGGCCTACGCCGATATCATATTGCCGGCATCCAGTCATTTTGAATTTGCCGATCTGTATGGCGCCTATGGCCAGCAATATCTGCAACGCGCCGACCCTGTCATCCCAAGCGTCGGCGACAGTCTGCCGAACACGGAGATATTCCGGCGGTTGTGCGCCAAACTTGGCTATGACAATCCGATCTTTCGTGCCGATGACGCGCAATTAATGGATGATGCGATGGATGCGACCGATCCGCGTCTCAAAGGCTTCCGCCCCAGTGAAGTACCGCTCGACAGCGCCATTTATATGGAAGTGGATGGCGAAGACACAATGCCGTTCGTTAATGTCTTTCCCGGTACAGAGACGGGCAAGGTGGAAATTCTATCCGATAATTTGGAGAGTCTTTACGGCGAGGGCGTGCCGGAGTTCAAACCTCTCGAATCGGAATATCCGTTCTATCTGATCACGCCGTCTTCCGACAAACGTATCAATGCGACCTTCGGTGGGCTCAAGATGAGCGACGAGATACAGCCACTGGAAATGAACCCCACCGATGCGGCGGCGCGCAGATTAACGGACGGCGTCACGGTCAAGGTTTGGAACGAACGGGGCGAAGTTCACTTGAAACTGGCCATCACCGACGCCGTGCCCGCGGGTACACTATATTCGCCAAAAGGTGCCTGGTTTAAAACCAGTGCAACAGGCCAAACCGTTTCCGCGCTTACCCCTAGCGCGCAATCCAAAGCGGACATTGCAGGCGGTGCCTGTTACAATGACGCCCGGGTGGATATCGCGCCGGTTTAATGGCGCTTAGTGGTCTAATGGGGCAACTGAACAACCTCGTGAGAGGTCACAATCAGTTCACCACAACGGGCGTAAGGGTTTCCAGAATCCAGCGGGCAATTGCCGTCATGCGTGCGTCGCTATGCTGCTGACCCATTACCTGTACACCGACGGGCATACCATTCACGGCAAGCAACGGCATTGTCACCACCGGCGCGAACAACATGGAGCTGGGCGTATTGCAAATCGCATCGCCAGTGGGTCGCGGCGCCTGGGGTTCGCCTGGAATATCACCCAGCCATAACGGGGCCGGACCTGGACAGGAAAATCCGATCACCGCATCGGCAAACGGTGCCACACTTTCATGACAACGCTGCGCCGCTTCACGTCGTTGCAGCATCGCACGATAATCATCCGGCGTCATGGCCTCTGCCTTGGCGAGGCGTAACTTCAAACGTTCGCTAATACCGTTGGGATGTTCGTTCACCATGTTTCGTTGGGCCCAGCGATTTTCCCAACCGGTGATCGATCCACAAACTTCCCCCGCCCCTTCCACCGAACGCTCCAACGCGTCTACATAGGGGTGATCGCCACGCCGCAAAATTTCAACACCCGTGGCGCACAATTTCTCCAGCAGGGTTTCAAACCCCGATTTGCTGCTGTCGTCGGTCACTGCCCAACCGTCACCCTCCAATACAATCAACCTTTCCGGTTTATAGGCGGCAGGCGGGGCGTCCGGCCCGAACAGGCCAAGGCATCCTCGGTCACCACCGGCGCGCTTGGCAATTTCAATCGCCGTGCGCCACATGTCCTCAATGCTTCCCGCATGAACGCCATGGGTGCTCATGCTCGTCGCCTGGCGTTCGCCACGGTTGATACCGCCTTGCGTTGGCTTCAGCGCTATATTGGCGCAATACGCGGCGGGACGGATAATCGACCCTCCAACCTGAGTGCCAATCGCGGCGGGCAACATTCCAGCCCCAATCGCCGCGCCCGACCCGGATGACGACCCACCCGGCGTGCAATCGGCGTTGAACGGGTTGACTGTCGGCCCCCCCGGCGTTGATCCACCAAGTTCCGCCGTCACCGTCTTGCATAACACCACGGCACCGGCTTCACGTAGCGCCCAAACAGCAGCGTTGTCGCGTTTTGGAAAATTTCCAATAAAGGCATCACATCCCATCTGGGTCGGCATGTCTTTGGTTTCCAGCAAGTCTTTGACGCCTATCGGCAACCCGTCGATTCCCGATAGGGGGCCACCACTCTTGTAACGGGCACTACTGGCGTCCGCCGCTTTGCGGGCGCCGTCTAGATTTGTACTGACAAATGCTTGAATCGCGGGTTCCTTGTCCGCAATGACCTCCAGACAGCGTTCAAGATACGCGCGTGGAGTGTCGGTGCCATCCAAGAACGCAGGGACCGCATCATGAAAGGTCATAACCTGATGAGTTTCTGGATCGTAACTACCGCGTTCCGTCATCATTCGTCTCCCTTTGGCGTTATTAGATCTTCATAAAGACTAGGATGTCCGCACAAACAAAGCCATGGGCCACACTACATTTTACCCTCCTAACTCTAGACACCATAAATTCAAAGCGCGGGGTAGCGTTTCGAGCCCAAGCACGCCATATTTACAAAATGTATACATTTAAACGCATCACCATCCTCGCTGCGCTGCTGACCGGTCTGACGGCATTTTCGCCACAGGTCAAAATTCATGCGCCGGCCAAACACATCGTTATTAATTTGAATGTTGAAATTGAACAGGAAGTCCGTATCAAGATCAAAAATGATATCGATGACCTCTTCCGCGATAACAAAGGCTTATTCTAACCATGAACCGCTTGTCGAATTGGATCACGCTCCGGCTCTTGGTGCCTCTTTTATTCGGGATCATATTTTACGGCGGGACTGTCCAAGCAGGCGAACTGGGATCGGTGATCTGGAGCGGCACCGTCGGGGAAACCGCACGGGGATATGTGATCCCCGTCTCCAGTCCCAGCGCCCGCGTGACGCGGCTGGTCAACAGCATTAACGCCAAACGGCGTGAAAAATATCAAACTTTGGCCAGGAAGCACAACACACCGTTACAAAAGGTCAAATCCGTCGTTGGCAAGCGGCTTAAGCAACGTGCGCCCGAGGTCGCTTATGTTCAAGATTCCAGCGGCTCGTGGTACCGAAAATAGCCCCCACTTCACTTCAAGGACAATATCGCATATGGACCAACCTCAGTCCGTTGAAGAAACACTCGCACTCCTAGCGAAGGGCAATTATGTCGCTGACCGTAGCCTTGCGACAGCGTTGTATTTATCGCTGAGTTTGCAAAAGCCATTATTTCTGGAAGGCGAAGCGGGTGTCGGCAAAACCGAAATCGCCAAGACCTTGTCGGCGACATTGGGTCGAAAGCTCATTCGCCTGCAATGCTACGAAGGCCTCGACATCGCCTCCGCCGTCTACGAATGGAACTATTCCCTGCAGATGATTGAAATCCGCATGGCCGAAGCCATGGGCGACCGCGACCGCAATTTGTTGGAACGCGATATCTTCTCCGAACGCTTCTTGATCAAACGCCCCTTATTACAAGCCCTGGACGCGACCACTGACGCCCCACCCGTCCTATTAATCGACGAGTTGGACCGAACCGATGAACCGTTTGAAGCCTATCTTCTCGAAATGCTGTCAGAATTCCAGGTTACCATTCCCGAGATTGGCACCATGCGCGCCGAAAACCCACCGCTTGTCATTATCACATCAAACCGGACGCGGGAAATTCACGACGCGTTGAAACGTCGGTGTTTTTACTACTGGGTCGATTATCCCGACGCCGAACGGGAGCTTGAAATTCTCGCAGTCCGCGCGCCGGGCACCCCGGAGCGTTTATCACGCCAGATTGTTGGCTTCGTCCAATCGCTTCGCGCCCTCGATTTATTCAAATCACCGGGGGTCGCCGAAACTATCGATTGGGCCGATAGTCTCAATCAATTAAACCGGCTAGAACTAGATCCCGACGGGATCAACGACACCCTGGGCGCATTGTTGAAATATCAAGATGACATCGTAAAAATTCAAGGCAGCGAGGCCGGTCGAATACTGGGTGAAGTCAACGCGGCATTGAAGACGGTGGTGCCGACGGCATGACCGATGCGGACAATAACCGGGGATTGCTAGCGGCCAATATAATGCATTTTGGACGAGCGCTGCGCGCCGCCGGGTTGCCCATCGGACCCGGCCACGTGTTGCGCGCCATCGAAGCGATTGAAGCGGTTGGCGTCGGCAACAGAAATGATTTCTACTGGGCCCTGCACGCCGTGTACGTCAATCGACGCGACCAACGTGATTTGTTCGATCAGGCCTTCCATATTTTTTGGCGCAATCCAAAAATTCTGGAACGTATGATGTCGCTGGTGCTCCCAGGATTCCGCGGCGACGAAAATATGGACAAGGAAGAAATTTCGCCACGTCTGGCGGAAGGACTGCAAGGCGGGCGCCAGAGCGCCGAAACAGAAAACCGAAACAAAGAAGAAACCACATTCGATGCCGCGATGACCTGGAGCCGCGAAGAGGTCTTGCATGAAAAGGATTTTGAAAAAATGACCGCCGGTGAATTGGCGGCGGCGCGACGCGCCATCCAATCAATGCGTCTGCCCTTGCAAGATACCCCAACGCGTCGATTCCGCACCGACCCACGCGGCGCGCGGGTCGATTTGCACGCCACGCTACGCGCCGCCTTGCGCCATGGCGGCGACATCATTCCACTAAAGACGCGAAGTCGCCGGAAACGCCGCCCCCCTTTGGTTATTATGTGCGATATTTCCGGGTCTATGGACCGTTACGCCCGAATGTTAATCCACTTCATGCACGCCGTCACCAACGACCGCGACCGGGTGCATACGTTTCTGTTCGGCACGCGTCTGACCAATGTAACGCGATACTTGCGGCAGAAAGACATCGACGTTGCGTTGGATTCAGTTGCGGGCGCGGTGGTAGACTGGTCCGGCGGCACCCGAATTGGGAAATGTCTGCATAATTTTAATCAGCATTGGTCACGCCGTGTTCTGGGTCAGGGTGCCATGGTTTTATTCATCTCCGACGGACTGGACCGGGATGCAGGAGATGGCGTTTCACGAGAGATGGAACGCCTACATCGGTCCTGTCGGCGATTAATCTGGCTAAATCCCCTATTGCGTTATGATATGTTTGAACCCAAGTCTTTAGGGGTACGGGCGTTATTACCCTACGTGGACGACTTCAGGCCGGTTCATAATTTAAATAGTCTGACGCGGATCGTCTCCGTGTTGGGTGAAACCGGTCCAAGAACTAACGATGCAATGAGACAGTGGCGGGAGCGCGCGGCATGACTGAACAAACAGTCCCTCAAGAAATTCCAACCGATCATGACGATATCTTGCGGCAAGCAGCCCTTTGGAAAGCGTTGAATCACGGCGTCGCCCTGGCCACTGTCGTCACCACCTGGGGCTCCTCACCACGCCCTGTTGGCAGCCAGCTCGCGATTAAAGATGACGGCGCATTTATTGGATCGGTATCGGGCGGATGTATCGAAGGTGCCGTCGTCGGCGAAGGTCTGGCTGCGATCAAAGATGGTGAAACTCGCCTCCTTAATTTTGGCGTCACCGATGAAATGGCCTGGGAAGTTGGACTGGCGTGTGGCGGCAAGGTCGAAGTTTTCGTCGAGCGGGTAGAGTAATTATAAGGAACACGGCCATGAAATCGAAAATCTTGCAGGATCTGCTCACCGCGCGGGATGCCAAAGCAGAAACCGTGCTAATCACCAATGTCGATACCGGCGCGCAATCACTGGTCGTCGACGGCACTGCATCGGGAGACATAGAAATTACCGAAGACGTCAGCGCGGCGATGGACATCGTCATTGCGGACGACAAGGGCAAAACCGTCGATATCGACGGGAATCGTTTATTCCTACGCGCGTTCAATCCGCCCAAACGCTTGATAATCGTCGGCGCGGTGCACATCGCGCAGCCGCTCGTCCCAATGGCGCGGCTCGCAGGGTTTGACACCATCGTCGTCGACCCCCGCAGCGCTTGGGCGACGCCGGAACGGTTCCCCGATGTGACCCTCGACGCGCGTTGGCCAGATGAGGCCCTGCGAGCGCTCGACCCGGATGCAGGCACCGCGATTGTCGCGTTGACACATGACCCAAAGCTGGACGACCCCGCCCTGACCGTGGCGTTGCGGTCGAAAGCATTTTATATCGGCGCGCTCGGTGGCCAAAAGTCAGCGGGCAAACGGCGGGAACGTCTTTCCGATGAAGGTTTCACAGATGCGGATTTCGCCCGCATCCACGGTCCGGTCGGGTTGGATATCGGTGCCGTTTCCCCCGCCGAAATAGCGCTGTCCATTATGGGTGAAATTACCCAAATCCTGCATCGTTATAAATTGAAGCAAGCCGCATGATATTTGACGACGCGCCCATAGCCGATACCGAAGGCGCGCTGCTCGTGCATTCGTTACGCGTGGGCGCGCGGGTGTTCAAGAAAGGCCGATGCTTAACAGCCGACGACATCGAAAAATTACAGGACGCCGAATACGTCACCATAACTGTGATCCGCTATGAAGGCGGTGATTTGGATGAGGACAGCGCGGCGGCGCTTATCGCCGAGGCCGCAGCTGGTGACAATACAGAGGCGTCAAGCGCGTTTACCGGTCGAGCCAATCTGTTCGCGCGCGACCACGGGTTGCTCGTTTACGACGCCGATGCGCTGGATAACGTCAACCTTGTCCATGAATCGGCGACGATTGCAGCTTTAACACCATTTGAAGTGGTGCAACCCAAACAAATGGTCGCGACCATTAAAATTATTCCCTTCGCGGTCCCCGATGCCATCGCCAACGCCTGCGCATCAATCGCTGCCCAGGATGGTGGTTTAATTCGCATCGCGCCCTTTAAATCTTTGCGCGCCGGGTTAATTCAAACCGAATTGCCCAATACAAAACCGTCCGTTCTCGACAAAACTGTCCGGGTGTTGTCTGACCGGCTGGAGGCGCTCGACGGCACCATCACTTTGGAACATCGTTGCGCACACACCCAGGCAACCTTAACAACCGCCATCACGGAGATGAACCAAACGGACGATGACGTGATCTTGATCACTGGCGCCTCGGCAATTACCGACCGTCGCGACGTCATCCCTGCCGCGCTGGAGGCCGCCGGAGGCCGGGTCGATCATTTTGGCATGCCTGTCGACCCTGGAAATTTACTGATGCTGGGCGCGTTGGACGGCACCCCAGTCGTGGGACTTCCCAGTTGCGCGCGGTCACCGAAATTGAATGGATTTGACTGGATTCTTCAACGCATCGCCGCGCAAATTCCGATCACGCCGCGCGACATCATGCGGATGGGCGCCGGTGGCCTGTTAAAAGAAATTTCCAGCCGCCCCTTGCCCCGCGCCACCGCTACCAAGGGCGCCACAAACAGCGCAATCGTAACGCCGCCCAGTGCGCCCAAAGTCGCCGCACTCGTCTTGGCGGCAGGCCAATCGCGCCGCATGGGGGCTGCCAACAAAATGTCGGCCATTGTCGATGGTCTTCCCATGGCGGCTCACGCCGTCGATGCGGTGCTGGCGTCGAAGGCGGCACCGGTCATCGTTGTCGTTGGTCACGAACCCGCCGTCGTAAGAGACATCCTGGGAAGCCGCGACGTAACCATCGTGGAAAACAAGCATTACGCCCAAGGGCTCAGTACATCCGTTATTTGTGGCACCAGTGCGCTGCCAGATGATGCATCGGCGTTTCTAGTATGCCTGGGAGACATGCCGCGGATTTCCCCCGCGCAAATCGACCGTTTGATTGCGGCTTATGACCCTGTGGAACAACGCGCGATCTGTGTGCCGACCTACAACGGGAAATGGGGCAACCCGATCCTGTTCGACCGTCGCTTCATCGAAGAAATCAAAGGGCTCACCGGTGATCGCGGCGCCCGTCACCTGCTCGACATTTATCCAGAGCTAACCTGCGAGGTCGCTATGCCCGATGACGCCGTACTCCTCGATGTCGACACGCCGGAAGCGCTCGCCAAACTCGCGGTTTAGCATCGTTGTTATCGCACGATATTCCGTTCCAAAAACACCAACACCGCTTTCGCCGCCCCATGATCGTAGAGATCATTGTGGGCACCATTTTCAAAAAAATGGAATTCCTTCGGCTGTGACGCCACATCATACAAGCCCCGACCATAGCGGTCAGGAATAACGCGATCACGACCACCATGAAATACCAACACAGGCGCTTTGACGTCCCGAATTCGAGACGCTGAATCGAACCGGTCTTTCAACAACCACCGCGCCGGCGTGTACCAATAGTGATGCTGCGCGACATCAGCCATATTGGTATAGGGGGCCTCCAACACCACAGCCGCGACGTTGTGCCGAGCGGCCATTTCGACGGCGACGCCTGACCCCAGGGATTCGCCGTACATCACCAAGTGTTCGACACCATGCCCCGCCGTCGTCAAGAATTGGATTGCAGCTTCACCATCCAGAAACAATCCCGCCTCGCTGGGCGTCCCGCCGACACCTGCATTGTATCGATACGACATCAACAAAACGCCATATCCCGCATCCAACACCGCACGTATTTTCCCAGCCCGATCGCCAATATGTCCCGCATTGCCATGGTAATAGACGATGATAGGTTTCGCCGCATCGGTCGGCGCGCGCCACCAGGCATGCAGCGCCAAGCCATCCGTCGTCGGCACCTTAACCACCGACATTTCAGGGACGCCATATACTTCAGGGTCAGGAATTTTTTGATTTGGATGGTACAACAATGCTCGTTGACCATAGTATAAAGCGCCAATAAAGAACGCGTAGAGCGCCACCGCGACGGCAACGGAAGAGAGCACGGGATATTTACTCCTCGAAATCATAAAATATTATAACAAATCGAACCATGCTGGCTCCACCCATGAGACACGAATATATTGATCCACCATTCGCCAAAGGCGTAACATAATTCATGCATCGGCGTTTCATCATTTTAATCGGCGTGTGCCTATCCGGAAACGTCTTGTCATTCATAGCAACCACAGGCGAAGCAAACGCGAGCGAATACACGACGCGCGCCGTAAAATTGGATGATGACAACTACGAACGGGACCGCGTCGGGCGTCTCGAATGGCGCGGCGGGTTTGAAATAACTAGTACGGATAACCGCTTTGGCGGATTGTCCGGCTTACACATAGACCCCAAGGGAGAGCGTATCACTGCCGTTAGTGACCGGGGTTATTGGTTCCATGCAGGATTGCGCTACAAGAACGGACAGCTCAGTGGACTATCCGATCCGCAAATGAGCGTTATGAAAGATAAGCGCGGCAACCCGATCAAAGGCGTCACCGCCGATGCGGAATCCATTGCTAATCGCGATGAAAAATCAATGCTGGTCTCCTTTGAACGCCGTCATCGCGTGTGGGCTTACAAAGCCTCAGCCACTCCCCCGACACAGGTATCTACACCCAAAAGGCTTCGAAAATTAAGAAATAACGGCGGCATCGAAGCTATGACCTATACCTGTGAAAACCGGCTTTTGCTTGTTGCAGAAAAAAACAAAACTCGAGACATGAATGTTAATGGCTGGCTCCAAAATAGGCAGAGCTGGGATGAATTCACCTACAAGACCGTCCCCGGATATCGGCCAACAGGTGCTACCACCCTTCCCGACTGCCGCATTATGTTTTTAGAACGCAGTTTCCGCTTCATCGCGGGTTTTGCCATTCGTGTGACCATTGTGAACCAAGACAAGTTGCATACAGGCGCCGAAATTACAGCCCAGGAAATTGCCCGGTTCGAATTCCCCACCATTGTGGATAATTTCGAAGGCATTGCCGCGCGGAAGTCAAAGTCCGGCGAAACACTTGTCTATATTCTGTCCGACGACAACTACAATCCGTTACAACGAACGCTGCTTTTGATGTTCGCGTTTACAGCACCGCAGAGTTAACTCGACGCCAGCTCTGTCACATAGCATTTTATCTCCCGTTCCTTCAGCGACCCACACAATGTGTTCGCGCCGACCTTCCGTCTCGGCATCACTATAGAGACGAAAATAATCCCCTTTATCCTGGACCTTAATCTTACGGGTCAGCAGGGTTTAAGAATCCAGTAAGCCCATATTTTTCTTTGAAAATACCCGCCAGCCACGAAGTGCCATCACCGTCGAGCGATAAGACGCTAAATGGACGCCATACATTACCTCGTCTGAAGAGGCCTTCGACGCCAAGGACATCGCTACGGAAGACGCCACCTCGAGCTAGTTCAGTATTTGGGGTCGCCCCACTTAGACCAAGCGTGCTTGGACCAGGCGTACTGGATCTCGGCAGTAGCGGCGCCGTGAACGGCCGCTTGCGTTTTTTCAGGGGCGTAAATTTGGGCACAGGAATGCGATGCCATTTCGTTATCTTATTGTCTTCCATAGCTCATCCGTCGTCCCCCTCTTCTGCGATCATGCTTTTTTGAGTAACCAGAGTTCTAAGGTCTGCTCGGCAACGCCTACTTTTAACTCACATGCTTCACGGCGAAGGGCGCTCACCTCGCCCGAGGAAGCCGCCCGAGCCGTATCACCCGCAAGCCGCCACTTGCCCGCCTCCATAAACTCCTTCGACCATTTACAATAGATGCTCTGGGCAATGCCCTCGCGGCAGCACAGCTCGACGTTGGTCTCGTCACCGCGGAATCCCTCCAGCACAATGCTTAACTTTTCTTCAACAGAGTATTGTTTGCGGGTGGCCTGGCGTATGTCCTTGACCGCCTTGGCCGCATCCGTCTGGCATGTCTGCGGTTTCTGTCTCATCTTCAGTCCCTTCGGAAACTACGATGAGCGGAAAACCTTCTCTTCTACATTTTCGCTAATTTGTTCCATAGACGCTGACGTCAGACAAACCGGGACATTGCTTCGGGCCGGATTTCTATAGAGTTATCAGGCACGACGATTTATCTCATTGCTTTATCGAAACAGCGTCATAGTTTAGACCCGCCGTCCAAAAGCAACAACGGGCGATACGAAACAACGGATACACTACATCATGGATACCGCAGCACCCTTGAAGGGCATTCGCGTCGTTGAGCTTGGAAGCAGCGTCGCCGTCCCCTACGGCACCTGGATTTTAGCCACCCTCGGCGCGACCGTGGTCAAGGTGGAGCGACCGGAAATTGGCGACGACGCCCGCGCTTGGGCGCCGGCCTGGTATGACGGGATCAGTTCCTTATTCCTGACGCTCAACGCGGGCAAACATTCCATTACGGTAGATTTAAAGGATGACAACCAACGGCAAAAACTACGCCAGTATATTATCGACGAAGCCGATGTCGTCGTCCAAAATCTGCGTCCCGGCGTCGCCGATGCCATTGGATTGGGCGCGGACGAGTTGATCGCCGAAAGTCCCAAACTGATTTATTGCAACAGTGGCGCGTTTGGCACAGAAGGTCCGCTGTCGTTGCGGCCTGGCTACGATCCGTTGATGCAGGCGTTTTGCGGATTGATGAGCGTCACCGGGCATGAAGGTCAACCGCCAGTCCGCGTCGGCACATCGATCATCGACATGGGCACAGGCATGTGGTGCGTCATGGGCGTCCTCGCCGCATTAATGAACCGTAAGGAAACGGGAAAAGGCGGTCGGGTTGACACGTCCCTGTATGAAACTGCGTTGGGTTGGATGAATTATCACGCGACCGGGTATCATGCGGAAAAGAAAATCGCCAAACGTATTGGATCGACCGGGCCCGGCATGACGCCCTACCAAGCCTATCCCTGCGCCGACGGTTATTTGATTATCGCGGCTCCCAACGACCGTATGTACGCACGCCTGACCGAAGTATTAGGACATCCCGAATGGACCACAGACCCGCGATTTATCACCAATCCGGACCGTTGGGACCATCGCGAAACTTTGAACGAAATGTTGGAGAGCGTCACCACAACCATGCCCTGCCAGCATTGGCAGGACGCCTTGGACAACGTTGGCATTCCAAACGCCCCACTACAGGATATTTCGCAAGTTCTCGCCCATCCGCAAACCGACGCGCTCGGTATTGTTCAGGAAACAGATGATGGCCGTTTCAAACTCATGGGCATCCCGCTTCGCTTCGATGGCAAACGTCCGGAACAGAAAACCGGCTCCCCGGATTTGGGTGAATTCGATGCAAAATTTTACGGACAATAGAAATATTGAGACCAATATGTTAGGCCAACAAAATTCAAGAGAGACCTCGCCATGCAGGACAGCTACGAAACGCTAAAAGTCGAACGGATTGAAGGTCATCTGCTTCAGGTGACATTCAATCGTCCGGATTCAGCCAATGCACTTAACACCCAAATGGGTCGCGACATGCGCGACCTGTGGGGTGGCTTTTATGTAGATCAGGAAGACATACGCTGCATCGTCGTCACCGGCGCGGGCGACCGGTTTTTCTGCGCGGGCGGTGACTTGAAAGAACGCAACAACATGACCGATGAACAGTGGCAACAACAACATGCATTGTTCGAACAAAGCGTCGTGATGATGATGGATTGCCCGATCCCTGTGATCGCAGCCGTCAATGGGGCGGCGTTCGGCGGCGGTTGTGAATTCGTACTGGCTTGCGACTTCGCCTATGGCGCGCGTGGGGCTCGGTTCGGGTTGCCCGAAGTCACACTCGGCATTATGCCCGGTGCCATGGGCACGCAAAATTTACCCCGCGCCGTCGGTGTGCGCCGCGCCAAGGAAATCATTCTGTCTGGCAAACCCTTTACTGCGAACGAGGCCTGTGAGTGGGGTATTCTGAACAGCGTGTGTGACGATGACAAACTCATGGAGGAAACTCTGGGGATCGCCCGGAAAATATGCAACAATGCGCCGATTTCGACGCGCCAGGCGAAAAAATCTATGAATATAGCTACGCAAACAGACTTAAAAACTGGGTACGCCTTCGAAATTGAAGCATATAATCGGATGGTGCCGACGGAAGACCGTTTGGAAGGCGTTCGCGCCTTCAATGAAAAACGTAAGGCCCAATTCAAAGGCCGGTAAACGATCAACTACTCTACCGAGGAGACAGACTATGCGACCTGGAATCGATGTTGAATGCCGCGAAGTCGGCCTGCGGGATGGCCTGCAAATCCAAACAACATTCTTCGCAACCGAAGGTAAAATCAAGTGGTTGACAGCGGAGGTTGGCGCCGGGATGCCGGAAATCGAAGCTTGCTCCTTCGTGCCGCCGAAATTATTGCCACAATTCGCAGACGCCAAAGAAGTGGTCGCCGCCGCGTTGAAAACCGAAGGCTCCATCATTTCAGCTTTGGCACCCAATCTGCGCGGCGCCCAGGACGCTTTCGCTAACGGCGTACATAAACTGAACTACGTCACTTCGGTCAGTGAAAGCCACAACATGGCCAACGTCCGACAGACCGTCGATCAGTCGATTGAAGGTTTCAAACAAATTGTCCACGCGCGCAACATCATCCCTGGCGCTGAAAACATTACATTGGCAACGGGCCTGTCCACCGCGCTGGGTTGCACCATCGAGGGACAAGTCAGCGAGGACGCCGTCATGCGGTTGGCAGAACGGTTTGTCGATGCGGGCAGTACTGAATTGATGATCGCAGACACCGTAGGCTACGCAAACCCGCAGCAAGTAAAATCCATGTTCAAGAAAATCATTGGTGAATTTGGATCAACCGTGGCGATCGCTGGGCACTTCCACGACACGCGTGGTTTAGGGCTGGCAAATGTCTTCGCGGCGCTGGAAGCCGGGTGTGTCCACTTCGACGCCAGTCTTGCCGGACTAGGCGGATGCCCCTTCGCGCCCGAAGCCACAGGCAACATCGTCATGGAAGATCTGGTGTTTCTCCTAGAAGGCGCAGGCCTCAAAACCGGCGTCGATCTCGATAAGCTCGTCGCCATTCGGGAAACCATTGAAAAACATCTGCCCGGCGAAGCATTGCATGGCATGTACGCCAAGGCAGGCTCACCAAAAGGCTTTGTCCCGGCAAGCCAAATCGCCGCCGCTGCCGAGTAGACACAACATGTTCAAACTGATGAGAGATACTTTATGATCGACGCACAGGCGGTGATGTCCCTAGAGGACGAAGATTTTCCCGAAATCCGCGACGCAGTGCGCAAAATCTGTGAAGGGTTTCCCGGCGAATACTGGCGGAACCTCGAAGACCAGCCGGTTGAAGGCAACTACCCGACTGAATTTGTCAAAGCGTTGACCGAGTCGGGATATCTCGGTGCCTTGATCCCCGAAGAATATGGTGGGTCCGGCATGCCCATCCGCGCGGGCGCCGTCATCCTGGAAACAATTCACGAAACCGGGTGCAGCGCCGGCGCATGTCACGCCCAGATGTACACCATGGGTACGGTGCTGCGACACGGTAGCGATGCTCAGAAGAAACTGTATCTGCCGAAAATCGCCAGCGGCGACCTTCGTTTGCAAGCGTTTGGCGTCACCGAACCGACAACAGGTTCTGATACGACGCAGCTTAAAACCCGCGCAGTCAAAGACGGCGACGACTACATCGTCAATGGCCAGAAAGTCTGGACCAGTCGTGCGCTCCATTCCGACTTGATGTTGCTGCTGGCCCGCACGGAATCGGCAGACACGGTCAAAAAGCGTAGCGATGGGCTCTCTACATTTTTGATTGATATGCGCGAAGCCAAAGGCAACGGCATGGACATCAAGCCCCTGGACGCCATGGTCAACCACAACACCACTGAAATTTTCTTCGATAATTTGCGCATTCCTGGCTCGTCCCTGATCGGCGAAGAGGGCAAAGGGTTTCGCTACATCCTCGACGGCATGAACGCCGAACGTATCCTGATTTCAGCGGAAGGCGTCGGCGATGCGCGCTTCTTCACCCGCCGCGCGGTTGAATACGCTAATGACCGGGTCGTGTTCGGGCGACCCATTGGTCAAAATCAGGGCGTCCAATTTCCCATCGCCAAGGCCTATGCCGACGCCGAAGCTGCCGCCATGATGGCGCGCAAAGCAGCCGCCAAATTTGATGCCGGACTCCCCTGCGGCTCAGAAGCGAACATGGCGAAACATTTGACCGCTGAGGCGGCCTGGCAGATGGCAGAAGTGTGCATGGCCACCTTCGGCGGCTTCGCGTTTGCACGGGAATACGATATTGAACGCAAATGGCGTGAGGTGCGGCTCATGCGCACCGCGCCCATATCAACGAACATGATTCTCGCCTTTATCGGACAACATGTTCTCGGCATGCCCCGGTCTTATTGAACGACAAGCTCCTATTGAGCGACAACATGCAAAAGCGGCCCGTCATTCCGGCGGTCGCGGCGTTGGACTTCACCGCCGCCCTGAACGGCAACTTTTCTAAAGCGTTCGTGACATGCGCCGTCATCGCCGGAGCAACAGGCCTTTCCCTAAACATGGCCTTCCAAATACCACCGGCCCGAGGCATAGTTTCTCCTGACTGCCAATTTCGGCTTTAATCAGTGTAAAGGAGAACCCTATGCGTGGCGTCGTATTCTTGGGAGACCGCAAGCTTGACCTGATGAAATTCGATGATCCAACACCGGGACCGGGCGAAGCGGTTATCGAAATCAAAGCGTCGGGCATGTGCGGCAGCGATTTGCGTCCCTATCGCACACCTGCCGGGGAAGACCCACGCAATCCCAAAGGCGTCCCCATGATCCGGGGCCACGAACCCTGCGGGGTGGTCGCAGCGGTCGGACCAGGCGTTCCCGCTGCGCTCGCCAGCGTCGGCATGCGCGTGATGGATCACCATTACAGCGGCTGCGGTGTCTGCAGTCAGTGCCGCAGCGGGTGGGCGCAAATGTGCCTGGACGGCTCCATTGTCTATGGCGGTGGCAATGGCCACGGCGCACATGCGGACTACATGAAAGTCCCCGCCAGCACACTGGTTCCGCTTCCCGATGAACTCTCCTTCGCCACCGGTGCCGCCATTTCATGCGGCACCGGGACAGCCTTCGGCGCTCTACGGCGGTTAAACCTGTCCGGGCGGGACACCATTGCAGTCTTCGGGCAGGGCCCCGTAGGTCAGAGCGCCACCCAATTGGCGACCGCCATGGGCGCTCGCGTTATCGCCGTCGACATCAGTGACGAACGGCTCGAACTCGCCAGGTCATTCGGCGCCGAGGCAACAGTTAACGCCAAAACGGACGACCCCGTGCAGGCTATCCAGGACTTAACGCACGGGCTAGGCGCGGAAAAGACCCTGGATTGCACGGGCTCGTCAGACGCCAGACGCGCTGCGGTCAAAGCCGCTGGTCGCTGGGGCACCGTCTGTTTTGTGGGTGAAGGCAACGACGTCACCATTGATGTCAGCCCGGACATGATTCGCAAACAATTGACCATAGTCGCGTCGTGGACGTTCAGCGTTGTCGGACAAAGCGAATGCGCACAATTCGTCATCGACCGGAATATCGACGTGGAGAAACTGTTCACGCATCGATTTACGTTGGATCAGGCAGATGAGGCCTACAAATTATTCGATCGACAAAACACCGGTAAGGGCGTGTTTTTGATGTAGTCCGGTGGTGGGCAGATTTACGAAAGGCTTGGGAACCAAGCCGTTCGAACAGACCACTAAGTCCCTACCCGCATCGGGCTGACAAGCCCACGCAGGGTTGCGATCACACTGAGCGGCGTCAACATGCCTGTCGCCGGGTTTTCCAGCGACGGCACGCCTTCTATGGTCATATCGAACCGCGTCGCATCGGAATCGACCTTAATGTTATGTGTGTTGCGGGTGACCGTCGGGTCGGCCCAGATTTCAATCATCGTTTTGTCGGCACCCAGACCCGCCAGACTTAACGCAGCGGCTACATTCACATTAGCAGGAAACCCGGCGGCGGCGTCCCGCGCCGTGCCTTCAAAGACCAGTAACGGTTCTTTCAAATCATCGACATTAATGTCATTTTTGGCTAAATGAGGCGCACCTTTGAGTCCATTTGGTGGTTTACGGGTGACCATTCGCACAGATCGGAGGTCGCCCTCGGACGCCGCACGCACCGCGTCAAGCCCTAAGAGCGCGCCTGTCGGCACGATGATCCGCGCGCCGGACTTCGCCGCGCGGTCGGGTAAACCTTCATGACGCAGCAACATGCCACAACTCAAGGGGATAAATATTTTACCACCATCTACGGCGGGACCAGCGACATCCATGAACGCGGAAGCCGGGGCGCATTCAACAACCACTTCGGCATAGGCGCTTAATTCCGACAGAGAAACCACGGGAACAGGCACCGACATATCCGACATACGATTGACGGCGCGTTCGGTTCTTCGCGCCGACACAGCAGAAAGACGTAACCCCGGAATACCAGCGTCCAATCGCCGCGCGACGGCTTCGCCTATGACGCCAAAACCTCCAATACCAACGGTAAGTTCCTTCATGCCTGTCGACCCACCTTGGCGTCATTTGCCAAGCTACGGCCCATACGACAAGGCTCAGAGACGCATCTCGAGGAAGTCTTAAAAATTTCGGATGGAATTTGTTTTAGCATGTCGCAATCGTACCGAACTTTCATTTAATCGCAACTGCTCAGGATCACCGTCAAAAATGATGCAACCGCCATCGGCATCAACATCCATTTGTTCGAGCAAGGTGTCAATATTACGCGAAATCACTTCTACTTCAGGCGTCAATAACTCTCAATTTACGATGTCGTATATATCGTTCATAAATAAATGTCCAAATTTTTTGCGCTATATTACCCTTTTTAGGATAGTTATTATCTTTTATTAACAAATAGATAAATGTTTTATTTGAGATTAAGTCTAAGGTAACAATCAGGCCGTGTTGTCACGGTGAAAATATGTCGCCAAATCATCTTGGACACCGATCAACGCTGGAACGACCAGCAACACCAGAAACGTCGTCACCAAAAGCCCGAACACCAGGGTCACGGCCATGGGAATCAAGAATTGCGCCTGCAAACTGCGTTCAAACAGTAATGGTGTCAATCCGCCCATCGTCGTCGCCGATGTCAGGATCACCGCACGGAGCCGGGCGCAGGCACCATCCTTGATTGCAACATGTACGCTCTCACCGTCGCGAATACGCTCATCAATCGTACTTACCAAAATAATCGAGTCGTTGACGACAATCCCCGACAAACCGATCAATGCCATAAGGCTGAGGATACTGATATCATATCCTAACACTACATGCCCCAGGACCGCGCCAACGAACCCAAGCGGTATGATCGCCATCACAACGATCGGACGGGAATAGCTGGAGAACACCCAGGCAAGAATGACGTAAATGCCCGTAAGCCCCAAAAACGCCCCAGTCCGCATATCACTTAGGGTACGGGACTGTTCCTCCGCCTTACCTGCGAATGACACGTTTAGTCCATATTTGGCGGCAATATCATAGATTCCATCGTCTTCCAGCGCCGAGAGCGCCTCACTCGTGCTGATCAATGCCTCGTCGACTTCCGCTGTAATACCCACCTGACGGACACCATCTTCGCGTTTGATGCGGGAAAACCCACGCTTTTCAGTCAAAGAAACCACTTCTTCCAGCGGGACTTCCGCGCCACTTGGACTTCGCAGGTATAATCCGTCCAGGCTATTGGTGTTTTTTGCGCCGCGCGGAAACCGGACCCGAACCGTCACCTCTTCATCGCCTCTGGCGAAACGTTTCGCGATGGCGCCCTCAAAGGCATGCCTAATTTGTGTCCCAACACTCCCAGTATCAAAGCCCAGCGCGCGACCTTCCGGCGTTACGTTCAAAATGGCTTCTCGCTTCCCATAGGGTAAGTCGTTTTCGACGTCGCTGACGCCTGGATACCCCTTCAACATATCGCCAATCTCTTCAGCCGCCAGTTTCAGGCTCGCCAAACTGCCCCCTGATAGGCGTATGTCGATTTCACGGCCCGGCGGTCCGCCTTGCGCAGCGCGCACACTCAACACAGTTAGACCCGGGAATTGGCGAATTCCCGCGCGCCACGTCTCAATTAACGCATCGGTGCGAATATCGCGTTGATCGGACGGCGTCAGCTCAACCACAATACCGCCAATGTGATCGCCGGCATTTGTGGCACCACTTTGAAAACCCGCTTCAACACCGATTTTCATCAAACTCATGCGAATTAGACCATTGGCACCTTTGGTCAGGTTATGTTCGGCGGCGAACAAGGCACGCTCCACCTCGTTTAACATATCGACAGTTTTGGAACGGGGCGCGCCTGCGGAAAACTGAACATTGACGTAGAGTTTGTCAGCTTCAGGTTGGGGAAAAAATTGAAACCCGATCCGGCCCCCCGCGAGTAGACCAATACAAATAATGAACGCCGCAACCGCCGTGGCGATGGTCGCATAGCGGTGTATCAACGCAAACTCTACGGACCGCCGGAATAATCCATCGCGAAAGGCGTCGAAATGCCGATCGAACCAGGCGCGCGCGCGCGATCGGCGTCCCTGGTTAAACGACAATGCCCCACGCATATGGCCCGGCAGCACAAAGAAACATTCGACAAGGCTGGCGATGATGACCGCGATCACGACCATCGGGATCGAGCGCAGTATTTGCCCCATCACGTCGGATATCACCAATAACGGCACGAAGGCCGCAATGGTTGTCAGAGAAGAACTAAAGACCGGTGCCGCCATCCGCCGCGCGCCCCCGACCGCCGCCGCTAACGGATCATCGCCCTGCCGGGCGCGCCACGCGGAATGTTCACCGACGACAATGGCGTCATCCACAATAATACCCAACGCCATTATCAGACCAAAAAGGCTGACCATATTAATGGACTGCCCTGTCATCAACATCACCGCCATGGCCGCCATTAATGAGGTTGGAATGCCCATAGCGACCCAGAACGCGGTCGGTGTGTTCAAAAAGACAAACAACACGATTAACACCAGGATCAAACCACCAACGCCGTTTTTCAATAGCAAGTCGATACGACCCCGTATTAAATCGGCCTGAATATCGTATTGCTCCAATGTGAGGTTTGGCGGTAACGTTGGGCGTAATTTAGCTAAATAGGCGTTCGTCCGGTCGGCAAGTTCCAGCGCATCGGCATTTATGGCGCGCTGTATTTTCAACTCAATAGCGGGGAACCCCTTTCGGTTGGCGCTACTCCCGCCTTCTTTGAAACGTTCAGACACATGTGCGATATCGCGCAATAGGGTTTTCTGGCCGTTGTCCCGCGCACGTATTTCAATTTTGCCAAGCGCCAGGGCGCTTTTTTTAAGACCCAGACTGCGGATTTGACGTTCCGCCGCACCGGTGGTGTCGCCAGATGGCAGATCTTGGGACGTTTCCTTGATGCGCGCCGCCACATCACCCAACGTAAGATCAAGTTCCAGTAGTCGTTCTGGCGGGATTTCGGCCCAAATTTCCTCGTTC
This sequence comes from Alphaproteobacteria bacterium, assembly GCA_028822585.1. GTDB lineage: Bacteria > Pseudomonadota > Alphaproteobacteria > UBA8366 > JABJJH01. Next base: position 53,594 of record JAPKDL010000002.1, read on the forward strand.
CGACTGCCGAAAATTACGACCTGATCAATGCCACGCGCCAGTAAACCATCACGAATTCGTTTCGCGACCGCCTTCAACGACGCATCAGAATAAGGCCCCGACAGAACCAGTCTTGAAACAAGGTCGTATCGAACGACTCGTCTGATCTCCGGCGTCTCGCTATCTTCCGGCAAGGTCGTAACTTGCCCCACCGCCGTTTCAATATTCGACAATCCCGCCTGCATGTCGGCGCCGGGGTTGAATTCGACAAGCACCGTGCCCGCACCTTCAAGCGACCACGACCTGACGCGGCGCACCCCATCCATAAACCGCACCTCTGGTTCGATGGCCTGAATAATGTTCGAATCAATATCTTCGGCGCTTGCGCCAGGCCAGGCGACAGACACCCGGATAAAATCCAATCCAAAATCTGGAAAAAACTGCGTGTTCATCCGCAATAATGACACAAAGCCGACAACAATCATCACCGCCATCAACAAATTCGCCGCCGTCCGGTGGCTCGCGAAAAAGTAGATAACGCCGCGACTAGTATCCTGGGTGTCTTCAGACATGTCGGATTATGCTCATGGTCCAGATACCTTGGCGAACCCAGATACTTTAACGCCCGGACCTATTTCCGGGAAACGGCTCGTCACGACAATTTGCCCATTTGTAAGACCGCCCCGCACCAAGACATCGGAATCGACGCGCGCAATAAAAGATACTTTTACTGGTTTCAACCGATCCTCTTCGATCAAATACACCGTGTCCTTATGATGCAACGCCGCTTCGGGCAACCGCACAACATTTTCGTAGGACCGGCCCGGCATAACAATTCGCACAAAAGCGCCAGGACGCAACGCCGACCCCACGCCGAGATCGGCCAATCGCGCGATAAGATCGACGCCGCCGCTGGCCGTGTCAATTTCACTGTTCTCCCGTTCGATAACAGCTTTCAATGGCGTCGCGCCATCTCGTCCCTGCCAGTAAACCTGGACAGTTCGCCCCTTGAACCCCGCGCCAGACTGCAACTGACTGAATTGGGCATTACCAATATGAAAACGAACTTCCAGCCGCCGCGCGTCGATTAATCTGGCGACGCGGTCCCCCACGCCCAAACGCTTGCCCAATTCCGCGTCCGCGTCGACCAGAAATCCATCGAAAGGCGCCGTTAACCGCGCATTCACCAAATCACGCGCAGCCCGGCGAACGGCAACCTCCAATCTGTCTATAATTGCGTCCTGCTGTCCTAATCGCGCCTGTCCGGTTTCTATGGCTCGGCGTCGGTCGACAATCCGTTGCTCATTCTCGCTCAAGGACATTTTAGCGTCATCCAACGCCTTTACCGATCCCGCGCCCGAACCCCGCAATTTCTCCCGGCGCTGGACATCGCGCCGCCGCAACGCCGCCTGGCCCTCGTCATACACCAGCAAATTCCGTGCGCCTTTATAATCAGCATCGATTTCCCGTCGCCGCGCCCGCGCTTCCACCCGTTGCGCTTCCGCTTCGTCAAGGAAGCTTCGGTAATCAAACGGATCAACCTGAACCAAAAGGTCGCCTTTTTTGACAATGCCGCCATCGCGATATTGGGCGCCAACACCCACAATACGCCCTGCGACCAAAGGTCGTAACTCTACCTCCCGACCCGCAAGAACCTGGCCATACAATGTCCAGTCTGGTTGTACGGCCCCAACATGCGCTTGCAGGGTTTCGACTGGCCACACGCGTTCTTGCGGCGGCTCACTCTTGATTTCAGGCTTGGTGGCGCGCAGATACCCTGCCGTCGCCACGGCGAAAGCAATGATCGCAATAGGAACGCCAATTTTGAAAACCCACTTGAACACCGAGGATATGTCCCTATTGAAGTTATTTAAATTCGCTTGCGAAGCTCACTGTATATTTACTTATACGCCTGCTAATTCAAGGGAGTTTCGCAACTATTCACCTACGTAAAACAGTCACATAAATCTAAATCAGCCTTGACCCAACGAGTGCGCTGGTTACCTTGCTCTAAATTCCAAGTTGCCTTAGCCATTATACAGATAACCGGAGAACCATCATGTCTGACCCTCAATATGACGTCGCCGTCCTAGGAGCGGGAAACGCCGCACTTAGCGCCGCATTGTCAGCGCAGGAAAATGGCGCAAAAGTCGTCGTGATCGAGGCAGCACCCCTAGACGAGGCTGGCGGCAACAGCCGATACACCGCTGGCGCTATCCGCTTTGCGCATGATGGGCTGGATGATTTGAAGACGGTTCTCGACCTGACCCAAGACGAAATCGACAACGCGGATTTCGGCACCTACACCAGCGACCAATTCTACGACGACCTGTTTCGCCTTACCCAATTTCGCAGCGACCCCGACAAATCGGAACTGCTGGTGACGAAAAGTCTGGAAACGGTGCAGTGGATGAAAAGCCGGGGCGTCAAATTCCAACCCAGCTATGGTCGCCAAGCGTTCAAGGTCGACGGCAAGTTTCGCTTTTGGGGCGGATTATGTGTCGAAACCTGGGGTGGTGGCGAAGGCTTGATCGAGCTGGAGACCAAGGCCGCGAAGGAAAACGGCATCGATATTCTGTATGAAACAAGAGGTGTATCGCTGTTATACGATGAACAAAAAGTCACCGGTATTCGGGTCAAACACAAAGGCCAGCTTCGGGATATCAATGTCAAATGCGTGGTGCTTGCGTCGGGCGGCTTTGAAGCCAATACGGAAATGCGTACCCGCTACCTGGGCCCGGGCTGGGAATTCGCCAAAGTACGCGGCACTCGGTTCAACATGGGCGCAGGCATCACCATGGCGCTGGATATCGGCGCCATGCCGCACGGCAACTGGTCCGGCTGCCACGCGGTTGGGTGGGATTTGAACGCCCCGGAAACCGGCGATTTAGCGGTTGGCGACAATTTTCAGAAGCACAGCTATCCGCTGGGCATCATGGTCAACGCCACCGGCAAGCGCTTCGTTGATGAAGCCGCGGATTTCCGGAACTACACCTACGCCAAATATGGTCGCGATATTCTGCAACAACCCGGCATGATGGCCTGGCAGGTCTTCGACCAAAAAGTCACCTCCATGCTACGCGACGAATATCGCATCAAGGAAGTCACCAAGGTCACCGCGAATACTATCGAAGAACTCGCGCTGAAGCTGGAAGGCGTGAACCCGGAGGAATTCATTAAAACCGTCAAGGCGTACAACGAGGCGGTGCAAACCGATGTGCCGTTTAATCCGGCGGTACTCGATGGACGCGGCGCGCCGGGCCTGGAAACGCCGCGCGCTAACTGGGCCAACAAATTGGATAAACCGCCCTATGAAGCCTACGGCATCACCTGCGGCATTACTTTTACTTTCGGCGGGTTGCGCACCAACGATGATGGTGCCGTGATGGACACGGAATTGAACGCGATCCCGGGCCTGTACGCCGCCGGTGAGTTGGTTGGCGGTCTCTTCAGCTTCAACTACCCCGGCGGCACGGGGCTAATGTCCGGTGCGATTCTTGGTCGTTTGGCCGGCGCCAGCGCCGCAGCGCACGTCAAGGCAGGCTAACGCATGACCCAACGCTTCGTCGTCGCCGTCATGCGGCACGAAACCAATACGTTCTCGCCGGTGCCGACGCCGGTTGTCGATTTTGGCCGGATCGGGCCGACCGACGGCCCGGCGTTTGGCGACGAAGCATTGCGGGTCTATCGCGACACCAACAACCCAGTCGCGGCTTATATCGATCTCGCAGAAGCGGAAGGCGCGGAAATCGTCTTTCCCGTCGCCGCCAACGCTCACCCCAGCGCCCCGGCACCGGACGCAATTATCGATCTTTGTGTAGAACGGATTAGCGAGGCTGTCACAGCGGGATGCGATGCATTATTCCTCGACTTGCATGGTGCCATGGTCACTCAAGGCTATGACGATGGCGAAGGCCTGTTGTTACGCCGAATCCGAGAAATATCACCAGAACTGCCTATCGCCTTAGCCTTAGATTTTCACACGAACTTAACCTCAGAAATTGTTGATAATGCAACAATAATTGCAGGGTATAGAACCTATCCTCACATCGACATGTACGAAACCGGCGACCGTGCAGGGCGCACTTTGTTGCGCGCCATGAAAGGTGAAATTTCGCCTTTCATGGTCTGGCATTCGCTACCGGTTCTCACCCATATGAACCGTCATGCGCCCTCCATGGAACCCATGAAAAGTATGATGGCGAAAGCAATCGCCGCCGAATCCGACGGTCGTGTGCTCAACGCCTCGATATTTGGATGCTTCCCCCTGGCCGATATTCCCCATGTCGGGTTAAGCGCCATCGTCGTTGGCGACAAGCGCAACGATCCCGATCAGGCGGAACGGTTGTTGTACGACATCCTCGGCGAAGGCTGGGACCGACGAGAAGAATTCATTTACCCCGTCGAACCCGTTGAAACGTCAATTACCGATGCCAAATCTCTGGCCGAAAGTGAAGGCGACGGTCCCATCATTCTAGCAGATCACGGCGAGAATACCGGATCCGGCGGCAGTCAGGACGTTATGGCCGTGCTGCAGGAAGTCATGCGGCAAGGCCTGACGAATGTGGTCGCGGGCCCGTTCTGCGACCCGACTTCAGTGCAAACCATGGTGGATGCGGGCGTGGGTACCACAATAACGCTGCTATTGGGTGGCAAGACCGACACGCCGTCGATGGATTTGAAAGGCGAACCACTGGAAGTCACCGGAACCATCCGCCGCATTACCGACGGCGCGTTCACGGTGACCGGCCCCATGTTCACCGGGGTGAAGATGAACATAGGCCGCTGCGCCGTGCTGGACACCGGAGATATCGAAATTGTCGTCAGTGAAGGCCGCTACGAACCGTTCGACACCGGATGTTTCACCCATGCCGGTATCGACCCAACGCGAAAATCCTTCGTGCTGATTAAATCCAGACAGCATTTCCGAGCCGGTTTCGAACCCATGTCGAAAGGCATCGTGCTGGTGTCGGGCCCGGGATGTTGCTCGTCCGATTATAGTTTATTCCCCTGGAAAAATCTCCGACGCCCAGTTTACCCACTAGACCCGGACGTGGAATCAAATTTACCTACGCAGAGTTAGGGATTTGGTCGGCACTGATTTATCTACCGCCGCCCTGTCGCAGGAAAATATAAGCGAATTAATTTCTCTCTATAGAAACGGCGACCTTCAAGAAGCATTACGAGAGGGCGATGCGTTAGCTGTTTTTTTTCCAGAATCGCCGGTTATTCAAAATTTGCTTGGGGCCATAAATTTTGGGCTCGGCAACATTGAACAAGCGTTATCTCGATATGCTGCAGCCTTAAAATTAAATCCCAGCTACGCCCAGGCGCACTATAATTTAGGCAGCGCCCTTAATAATATTGGCGACCCAGAGGCCGCGGTTTTAAGCTACGCCACAGCTTTGAAGATCAAGCCAGACTATGCCGAGGCGCATAATAATATGGGAAATGCGCTCAAGAATACAGGCAAACTAAAAGAAGCAATCGTCAGCTACGAAACGGCATTGCAATTAAACCCAAATTCGGCCGATGCGCATTTCAATCTAGGGAACGCCCTCTATGACACGGGTCAATCGGAAGAAGCTTTGCAAAGTTATATTCGGGCGACTTCAATAAATTCAAATAGAAAGGATTTTTGGCAAAGCCTGTCCCGTCTATTAGCCAACATAAATTTTACTTCTTACTCTGAAAATGTCAGCGACATTTTTATTAAAATCCTTGAACAGAAAACCGTTGTTCGACCGATCGGGATCTCAAGGCAAATATTAAAACTGTTAAATTTTCACCCGGAGTATAGAGGCCTTTTTCAGAAAAATAAGGATTCCAACGTTTCGAATTCTATGGAAATGATTTGTCGACGCCTCGCAAAAATTCCACTTTTTCTTCGCATTATTGAACTTTGCCCAATTCCGGACTTGGAACTAGAAAACCTTCTCATAACATTGCGGAGAGACCTTTTACTAAAACGACATTCGGTATTGGACAAACAGGGTATTCGGGTCTTGCAAATTTCCCTCGCCCTCCATTGCTTCACAAATGAATTCATATTTTCCATGACTGATGCGGAAGAATCAGCGGTCCGAGCGCTGGAACTGGAAATTGAAAATTCGGCGGGCAATGCAGACCCATCGGAGCTCTATAACCTCGCCTGCCTCGCGAGCTATCGCCCGTTACATAAATATGAGTGGCCGCAAGGGTTTGTGATCCCGAAAGATTTAAAACCCCTGTTCGAAAGACAGGTCGATGAAGTTCTGGCGGCGGCGTCAATCCGCACTGAAATTCCCTATCTAGACACAATAAAAAATAAAGTATCCACCGCAGTTAAAGCGCAATACGAGGAAAACCCTTACCCGCGCTGGATAAACACGTTGGCGCATTATAGGCCCGTATATATTCCAGCCTTCCTAAAACAAACAAACCTGAGGCTTTTGGATGAAGCTGTCGAATTCTCAAACTGGCCCGACATTTTGGTTGCCGGTTGCGGAACGGGACAGCATTCAATTAGCACGGCGAGCCGCTTTGCAAACTGTAAAGTGCTCGCAGTTGATTTGAGCCTAGATAGCCTTTGTTATGCGAAGCACAAAACCAACGAACTTGGCGTTGGCAATATAGAATATATGCAGGCGGATATTCTCGATCTCGACCAATTGAAAAGGCAATTCGATATCGTGGAGTGTTCCGGCGTTCTGCATCATATGGCCAATCCAATGGCGGGATGGAGAACTCTAACGGGTCGACTTAAGCCGGGTGGATTGATGCATATTGGGCTCTATAGCGAAATCGCTCGTCGAAATATCGTCGAAGCACGAAAACTAATTTCCACGAGAGGTTTTTCCAATACGCAGTCCGACATAATCGAATTCCGAAAAGAAATTATCGATAGCGATGACGATGCCCTGTCCACAATTAAGACCTTCAGTGATTTCTACAGCACCAGCGAATTAAGGGACCTTTTGTTTCATGTTCAGGAACACCGTTTCACACTACCCCAAATTCAAAGAGACCTCGAAACACTTGGTTTAAATTTTGCCGGATTTGAATATTTGGAGGCTCACGTAACATCCCAATTTATGCAGAATTATCCTGACCCAGACTCCTTGTATTCGCTTGAATCATGGCATGATTTTGAAAGAAAGAACCCGGATACGTTTAAAGGAATGTATCAATTTTGGGTGCAGAAGTCCTGACCGTCGCACAAGCCTATTAATATGACGCGCCGAAACATACGCCTCCTCTTCGGTAAAAGATTAGCCCGCCCTCTTAAATCCTCCACATTTAACGTCTGACTTAATCCTATGAGGAACCGGGCCGTCGCCATCCGCCTGAATGCTTCCACCAGGGACTATTCTACTGCTCACGCTCACCCCCGGGTATGGCCGATGGACAAGTGCTTTATGCGTTTGTCGCGACCTTCTTCATTTTAAGCTCACTCGCCAAAGGTCTGACAATCGCGATGGTCGACTTTTTTTGATGGAAATTTCACCGGATGACATACGACCGGTCTATAGCAGATACTTCAACGCAATCACGGCCCCAGAATTTTTGCTGCCTTCTTCGCGGGCATCGTCGCTTCGTGTTTTGTGCTATCGGTTGTTTTATCATCTCGATGGCCACCGCCGTGCTTCAATATTGCATCCTAATTTTGATTGGCCGACAGCTTAAAATATAAAACGGATGACGGCCTTTCCAATTTTGAGTGATTAACCATCATCCTCGTCCAACCACCTGCTCGCTCAGGATTTCTAAGGTCTCTTCCAAGGTCGGGCGCGTGCCGTCCGGCGGGACCACGTTCGCGTCCACCGTGCGTCGGTGACTGGCGATGGTCGACGCCGTCATCAATGGTTTGATGTCAATCTCGTCTAGATTTTCAGTGGCCTTCTCCATTTCCTCCATCCGGCGCTTGGCGTGTACAAGGTGGGAAATCGCCATGTTTTCCACAAAGCCCCGGAAGGTTCGGCTGTCGACATCGCTGAAACATTCCAGCACTTCTTCGACCAATCCCTGCCGGTGCGCCGCGACCAGGCATTCGACAGTCAACGCTTCAATGCCTTTAATCATGACACTGCGGATGATCTTCACGCCCGAGGCGTCGCCGATCTTGTCGCTCAACACGGTCACGTCGAAACCATAGGGTTTCATGAAAGCTGCAGCGCGTTCCGCTGATGGGCCCGACAACAGAAACGGCACCTTGTGGCCATAGGAACTGAACCCGCCCATCGCCGCCACATCGACGTAATCAATTCCAGCCGCTAGCATGGATTCGCCAATCGCCACGGTTTGTGGGCCGGTCAATGTATTAACATCCATGAACAGCGTGCCGGGTTCCAACCATTCCTTCGCTGATTCCGCTGCATATTTTGCTTCAACGCCTGTCACGACGGACATGACGAACCCCACCTCGGAAAGTGCGGGTCCATACTCACCAGAAATTTCAACGCCGATGTTGCGCGCTCGATCGTTTATTGCGGCACCACGCACGTTGTCGCCCAATGCGATATCGACGGAAAGTACACGCCGGTCGGTCCGGTCTCCCCGCCAGTCCTTCACAAGACCTGTGGTTAAGGCCGTTCCAGCCTCCCCAAGTCCCAGTGTCGCGACAGCATTTATATCCGCATCGTTCTTGGCACCGGTCATTTGTGCTCCTCATGCTTTAAAATATCTCGCGCAAACATGAACCACTGGCACCTAGATGTCACGACGCCGGATTTCCAGAAAATGTCAATTTCCTGAACAAATGTCGTATTGAGGCAGTGTATTTCCCAAACCTCGACACTAGAATGCCGCTTCAATTCAATGGATGGAGTAAACAATGGGTTACAATGTGCTGATCACGGCGCCCAGAATTGCACAAGCAGGCCTCGACATGCTCGATGCCAACGGCGCGAATTACATCACAATCCCGGGTTATCCCACTGAAGAAGAATTGATTGGCCTTGTCGTAGAGAACAACATCGACGCAATCATCCTCTCCATTGGCATGATCAGCGCGAAAGTCATCAACGCGGCGCCGAACTTACGGGTCATCTCGAAACACGGCATTGGCGTCGACAACGCTGATGTTGAACACGCGACCGCCAAGGGCATTCCCGTCGTCAATGGGCGCCATTCGAATTCGCAATCCGTCGCAGAACACGCATTGGGCATGATCATTGCGCAGATGAAGGATTTTCGGCGTCTAGATAAAAACACGCGTGGCAAGACATGGGAAAAAACTAGCTTCCGCGGCATGGAGCTGGCTGGCAAGCATGTCGGAATCGTCGGCTTCGGCGGTAATGGTAGTCGATTTGCGCGATTGCTGAAACCTTTCGGCGTCAAAATTTCCGTCTATGATCCGTATCTTTCTGACGATGTATTTGAGAAAGAAGGCGTCACACGCGTCGCTAGTGTCGAAGATTTCATCGCCGACGCCGACGTCATCAGTATCCATTCGCCACTCACCCCTAACTCCAAACACATGTTCAACGCTGAACTCATCAGTAAAATGAAGCCGACCGCGTATTTGAACAACCCCGCGCGTGGTGGCATTATCGACGAAGACGCGCTTTACGAAGCCCTGCGCGACAACAAGATCGCCGGTGCCGCGCTGGATGTTTTCGAAACCGAACCGCCCGCCAAGGACCACCCCTTGTTTACGCTGGACAACATCATGGTGTCGCCGCATATCGCGGGCATCACGGCGGAAGCTTTGACCCGCATGGCGACAATGTCAGTCGAAAATATATACGCCGTTCTGGATGAAACGCCCTTGGATCCGGAATGCTCGATCAACCCGGATACGCTGCCAGATGCGTGCCGGTCCGGTTGGTAATATACAGGACCCCTGAATGCACGACGCCGCATCCATCTTCGATTCCGGGTTAACGCCCACCGAAATTGAGTCGTATTTTGAAAACAGCGCTGAGCGCGCGACCACGCCCTGTGTCGAGGGGGATTTAGTATGGCGCATATGGGGCGACGGCCCGCCGCTGGTGCTGTTGCATGGTGGTTACGGATCGTGGCGCCATTGGGTTCGCAACATTCTGCCCTTGGGCGCACAATACCGGCTTTATGTGCCTGATTTGCCGGGACTGGGCGATTCCGCGACGATCCCCGCGCCGTATCACGCTGATTCAATCGCAAATATAGTCAGCAAAGGTCTGGATATACTTTTACCCGCGCCTACGAGATTTCATCTATCTGGATTTTCCTTTGGGGGCTTGATTGGCGGGCAAGTCGCCGCGCAACAGGGGGAACGCATCGATAAGCTGGTGCTGGTGGCGCCCGGTGGTTTGGGCATTCCCAGGCAAAAGAACGTCGTGCTGAAAAAGACCCACCTAACTGAAGCAACTAACGACGAAATCGAACGACACCGGCAGAATCTCGCCTCGTTGATGTTTGCGGACCCGAGCAAGATTGACGATCTGGCGATTTACCTACAAATGGAGACCGTCAAACTTGCACGCACGAAAAGCCGCCCTATTGCGGTGACCGACGTCTTACGCCGTGCGCTTCCCAGTATTAAAGCAACGCTGCATTCAATCCATGGCGGCGAAGACGCGTCGAATTTTGGTCAGTCCTCCGAACGTGAAAAGCTGTTTCGCCTAATCCAACCTGGCTCAGATTTCCGCATTATCGACAACGCGGGTCACTGGGTCATGTATGAAGCCCCGGACGCCTTCAACTCAACCTTGTTAGAGCTCCTTCAAGATCGAGAACCATAAGGTGTAGGCGAACTCTCGATGGAACAATCCTTTCTTCTATCCGACGTAAGCCTCCTTTCCTTCATCATGATTGGCGTGGTCGCGCTGCTCGCCTCCATCATGGGCGGAATTGGCGGCGGCGGCTTGGGCTTGATGATCGTGCCGTTGCTTGTGCCAATCGTTGGCATTAAGGCGGTCGTACCGTTAATGGCCGTTTCAGGTTTACTCAGCAACGCCACGCGCATGTTCGTCTTCCGCCACCATATGGAAATGGGTATGTCGATGGCGTTTTTACTGCCCGCCATTCCCGGCGCTATTCTGGGGGCCAGCATTTATTCCATGTTGTCTGCGAAGGCGTTGTACGGAATTCTTGGTGCATTCCTGGTGATTTATATTCCCATGCGCCGATGGATGGACAGCCGCCGTTTAAGACTGCAAAAACGTGGACTCGCGATCGTTGGTGCCGGATATGGTGTACTGGCGGGTAATCTCAGCGGCACCGGCGCGCTTGTCGCCGCCACGTTATTGGGCGCGGGATTAGTGGGCCCGGCGCTGGTGGCGGGCAAGGCGGTAGTTCATGTCGGCACGTCGCTCGTCAAGATCGCGATGTTTGGCGCCTTCGACTTATTGGATTTTCAACTGGCGTTTGCAGGTTTCTTGATGGGCGTCTGCATGATGCCAGGCGCGTTCATCGCACGTTGGATTGTGGCGCGAATGGACCTAAGCGTCCACACCAAATTTATCGAAATCGTTATCCTGTTCGGTGGCCTTAGTTTGCTGTGGCGGGTTTTCGTTTAACCCCTCTTCGCCAAGCTTTGCGCAAAAGCAACGGCGTCTTGTCGGTCCAGCGACAAGACGGAGTCCCGCACCGCCTCCGCTGTGTCACGTGAAGCCCCCAACATCGCGTTATCCATGAATTTCGCCTCGATTTCCACGCCACTTAACGCACGATCGCCGGCGCCGCGATTGATGCGTTCGTGGTGCACGAATTCTCCGCCATCGCGGGTCGACACGACCATGCCGCCAGAATAATATCTAGGAAACTCTGACTTAGCGTCGGTCTCACACTCCACCTTGTCGGCAAGCGCCAAGATGGCCGGATCCCGCAACACGTCCTCTTCCAATTCAGCCAACCCAAATTTTCCCCGCTGGAAACAGGTCGCCGCAATAAACTGCGTACTGAATTTTGCGTCGTAATCGCTCGCCGGGCGCTTCTTGTTGGCGATAGGTTCAGCGATCACTGGAATGACCTCTTCGGGGATCAATGCCCGAATACGCACGATGTCGTTGGCCTCGATGTTGTGTTGCGCACGCAGCGTCAGCGCGGAATCCGCAATGGCGTGCGTGAAATGGCAGGTCGGATACGGCTTAATCGCCGACTCAACTACCGCCCAGCGGTCCCCCAAACGATCCACGATATCGTCGTAACGAACGTCCACCTCATGTTTCCCCAGATGCATTTTGAAAACACCGTACCGTCCCTCATAGGGCTTTCTGGGCGCTACGAATCCAGCCTTGGCGAGGGACGCCGCGGTATATCCTGCCACACCAGCCCAACCAGGATGCAGCCGCTTATTCCAGGCACCGTCTTCTACAAACTCCTGACTGGCCATCGCTGTACTACCCGCCATGCCCTGCGCCGCCGTCAATTGCGTCGTATTGAGCCCGAGCAACTTTCCCGCCAGCAACGCGGTCGAGAAATGACCAACCACGCCTGTTGCGTGATAACCGTTATGATGAAACCCGAAATTCGCCGCCTCCCCCACACGGATGGACACCTCCATCCCCGCGATATAGGCCGTCAGCAAATCGGCACCACTGACCTTTAGGTTTTCCGCGATGTTCAACGCAGAGGGAAAGGAGATGCTGGTGGCGTGCACGACGGATTTCATATGCGTGTCGTCAAAATCCAATCCATGCACCAACGCACCGTTCATTAGGATCGCGTCGCGCACTGGCAATCGTTCGGATTTACCGATCACCACAGCATCGCCCCCATCCGACATGGCGCTGATCCCCGCAAGAATTCGGTCCGCAAAGTCATAGTGAGTCGAGGCAATGGCGATGCCGACCGCGTCGAGGATCAGAAATTTTGCCCGTTCTCTAATATCTTTGGGGATGTCCTCGTATCGCAGCCCCTCGACAAACGACGCCAAGGTCGCCGAATAGGTGGCCTCGCGCTCTTGGTTCTGTTCGTTAACCGCTGTATCACTCATCGCTACATCCTTCATCTAGAGCCCCGCTTGGCGCGCCGTCAAATCCGACCATAACGCATCCGCGCCACGTCGCGCGACGGAGCGCCCCAAAATTTCCGCCCAATAGGCTTCGCCACCGAATTCCCCGCGCCACGACCATAACCGACGGGTCGAGAAATGCAGCGAGTGTTCATAGGTGAACCCAATCGCACCATGGGTCTGGTGAACGATGCTGGCGGCGGTCGTCGCCGCGTCACCAGCCACCACTTTTGCAGCTGCAATATCGAGCAGAGGATCGCCGCGATCCGCTGCGCGGAAGGCGTTTTGCGCCGCCGCCCCGGCCGCAGCGGATTGACTGCCCACGGTCGCAAGGTATTGTTGAATAATTTGAAATTTCGCGATGGGTCGTCCGAATTGAATCCGGTCCTTCGCGTATTGAACGCCTTCTTCTAGGACCCGTTGCACAGCGCCCGCAATTTGCGCCGCACGTAACATCGCACCGTAAAGGTGAATCGGGTTTCTGCCCAAAGCGTCCGTCAGTGGTGCCGAATCCACCACCAGTGCATTATCGAAAATCAACGTATCGCGCGCTTCCCGCGCCATATTGCAATCTTCTTCAATAATCGCAGACGACCCTTCTACCAACACTATTATTGGCCCGGCGCCACCACGCGCAATAACGACTACATGACCCGCGCGCCGTCCCCAAGGCACCGATGTCACCCGCCCAGAAAGGCCGTTAGCATCAACCTCCAGCGACTCACCTTCGCGCACAGGTGCCACGGTGAGCGTTCCTTCCGGCGGGGTCAGACCACATCGTGATAGCAACCAGCTTCCCAGTATCGTTTCCACCAACGGAATGGGCGCGGCGTAATATCCGGCGGCGCGCGCAATCACATAACTATCCGCCCAATTGGCGCCAACGCCGCCCATGATTTCGGGCGTCACCGGTTGGGTCAGGCCATTCTCTTCAACCGAACGCCAAAGGGCGTCCGGCCAAACGGCTTCCGACTCCTCCCAGGTTTCAGCGTCTTGAAGCGATTCCTTTGTCACCAGATCGCCAAACAGGCGCGTGACCGTATCGTCCAACATTTGCTGTAATTCGTTCATCGTAGGTCAAGCCCCCGCGCGATAATGCCCCGGAGAATTTCCCGCGTCCCCCCCCGCAAGGAAAACGACACGGACGCCTGTGTCACATAAGCCAGTGCTTTTTCAAAATCACCGCCGTTCATCAACATCGGGTCTGCCCCGATCAATTCATGCGCGATTTTCGGCATGTCCTGTTCATAAATGCCGCCCAAATCCTTAACGATGGAGCCTGCCAGAGCTGGGTCTTCCCCCGCATTTTGCATACCAGCGACCGACAGCGACATTTGCCGCAACGTGCCCAGATGCGCAACCAATCGGCCCAAGGTCACCGCCGCGCGTTCGCCTGGATTTTGGGAGATCTCCCGGATCAACGCCGTCAGAAGAATAAAACTGCTGAGATAGCGTTCCGGCCCGGCGCGTTCAAATTTCAATTCAGCCATGACCTGCTTCCATCCGCCACCTTCTTCACCGACGATCATGTCTTCCGGGATAAAAGCGTCCACAAACGACACTTCATTGAAGGACAGGTCACCAGTGATGTTGCGGATCGGTCGCGCCGTCACGCCCGGGTTTGTCATATCGACCAGAAATTGCGACATGCCCGCGTGCCGGTCATCCGGGTCCGTATCTGTGCGAAACAATGCGACCATATAATCCGCTAGATGCGCTTCTGATGTCCAAATTTTAGTGCCGTTGACGACCCAACCACCGTCGACTTTGACCGCACGGGTGCGGATTGACGCCAGATCAGACCCTGAATCGGGTTCACTCATGCCAATTGCGAAAATCAATTCGCCCCGCGCAATTCGGGGGCAAATCAGTTGGCGTTGCTTTTCGGTGCCGAATTCAAGCAGCAACGGTCCGCTTTGCCGGTCCGCTATCCAATGTCCGCCCACCGGGGCACCAGCAGCCAGCACTTCTTCCAACACCACGTAGCGTTCCAGCATGGAGCGTTCGTGGCCGCCATATTTCTTCGGCCACGTCATACCCAACCAACCGCGCGCACCCAGTTTTTCACTAAAATCTCGATCTTGACCCACCCAAGATTTGGCGCGTTTTGCCACCGGGTAACCGGCCATTGTCTCGGCTAAAAATTCGCGAACCTCTCCGCGCAGGGTCTCCGCTTCAGGGGGCAGGTCGCAGGGTTCAAAATGCAGTGACGGCATGAAAGCTCCTCAAATGAAATCATCGTCCCGGTCTACCGCGCCAGCGTGCTCATTTCCAGCAAAACGGCGCCACCCTACTAATCTCTACACCTGGCAACCAAACCTTAAAACTCCATAGGGTATATTTAAATAAGGGCGCTCGAAAGACCACCTCGTTCACCAAAAGGCTTTATGATGCATCAATTTGTTTGAACAAAAGGTTTCAAAACCGAACAAGAATTGAGCAGCGTCTTTAGGAGTCTGTGCGGCAGCCTGTTTTATCCAGCAAAACGCCAACCAGCCAAGCCTGTTTCCCTGAAACAGTGGATCGATGGAATCTAACAGACTTCGACCGAAGAGGGTTTTGTTATTTTCTTTCAATCAACTGATACATAACACCATTCGTTTCGCCCGGGTGGATAAACACCTGCGATCCAGATTCAATCATACGCGTTCCTTTAGCTTTTAAATCCGCAGTCGCCGCCGCCAGATCATCAACGGCCAGTGCGACTAAATGAACGCCCTCCCCCCGTTTTTCCAAAGAACTTCCAATCGCGCCGCCTTCGCCCAACGGTTCCGCCAGTTCGATAAACCGGCCTGAGTCCCCAAGTGGCATGATAGCCGCCCGCATTCCCATATGCGGCAGGTCTTTCGGACCTTCGCTCGGCTTCAGGCCAAGCTTGGAATCGTAATTCGCCAGAGTCTCGTCTAAATCTTTTACACGCACCACGATGTGATCGATCCATTTATGCATAACTGTCTTCTCCCATTTAAATACAAAAAACTTAGGTCAACTTGACGCGCCGGACCACATTTCGCAAGCAGTCACACTCGATTTTGGATCCGCTTCGCTGCTTGGCCCGCCACCAACCGTACATGTCGGGGTGCAGAAATCCACATACATATCATCGACACGACAGCCATTGCCGCACACAGGTAGAAAGCCTGCGTGTACGTTCCCTGAAGGTCATACAGCCACCCCATAACCCAAGGCCCCGCCGCGGCTCCCAAGGTGGAGCACAACCCCAAGACCCCAAAAATTGAGGCATAGCGCGGACCGCTGAACATGTCTGCCGCAACCGACCCAAAGACCGACGCCATGCCATAGCCTATGAGCCCTTGTGCAATGATCATCGCGTAAACCAAGTGTTCTGACGGATAGGATTTCAACAACACAAGAAACCCGTAACAGGCCACGAATCCAATCATGGAAATACTCCATGCAACTTCGCGCCCCACGCGGTCGGAAATGGCGCCAATCATGATTTGGCCAAAAATCGCCGCAAAACTTACAAGCCCTAACGCATACGCCGTCAATTCAGTGGAGAAACCAATATCGCGCAGAAATTTCGTTTGATGAACGAGTACGGCGTACCATGCAAAAAGCGCGCAAAAATACGCTGCCGACAACCACCAGAAGCGACCCGTTCGCAGAGCAATAGGCAGCGTCCAGTTTTTGGCGACCCATTCGGCATCAACAACGTTGTCATCACGCGCATCCGGCGAACGCCCTGCCGCCGTCTCGTCATCAACACGACCATCCGGACGCAAGCCAATATCTTCCGGACGCCCTCGTTGTAGAAAAAAATTCAACGGCAACAACACCACTACTAAAATAATAGCCAATGCCAGACACGCGTCTCGCCACCCTTCAGTTTCAATTACCTGCTGCATCCAGGGGAAAATGAGGATTGACCCGACGCCGACGCCAGAAAACGCTATTCCAACCGCCAGGCCGCGTTTTCGTTCAAACCAATTCGGTAAAAAGAATGCATGGCCAATATAGCTGAACCCAACTGACCCACCGACGACCATAGCGCCCAAAGTGATGTAGAAATGCCAAGGTTCAGTGGAGTACGGTGCCAAAACGAACCCAAGCGCGACAACCACCACACAAACTGGCATAAAAAATTGTGGTCCGACCCGACCAATCAACGCACCCAAAATAGGCGATAGAATCGTCGAGGTAATGAACCCGACGGAAAATGTGCCGGCAATTGTTGCGCGATCCCAGCCAAATTCATTTGATAATGGTGGCACTAACAATGAAAACGACGTCCGCGCGTTGACTCCAAGCGCCATCGTCACAAACGCAACGCCAACAACGACCCATCCATAAAAGAAGGGCGTCCGGACCAAAAGAGAATTGAAAGACTGCATGGATCAGAGGTACGACGCCAATTGGGTTTAAACAAACCAAATTGCGCGCTTGTCGTCCCTACTTTGGCGCCTCTATTTAGGCGTCTGGGCAAATCTAGCCTTGATCGCAGGATGACCCGGCAAAAGAACTGCGACGGTTGCATAGTCCTGGCGGGCGCGCCGTCACAATTTTTCAATCTAGATCATGTTGTTTTCACTTCCGCTGTCTGTCCCGATGCAACGCTCTCCATTGCGATAGCCGTCGCTTCGAGCGCAAGTCCTCGATTAAAGAAACCAAAGCCATAATCAGGGCGCATGGCAATTGATTTGTCGAATTCGTTCTTAGCGCGATACGCGTTGCCTCGATTGTTCAAAGCGCTCGGGTTTGCGGGTTTCAATTTCAACACTTTAGAAAAATCGGTAATCGCCCTGTCATACCGGCCCGTGCAACTGTGGGCGAGGCCACGATTTTGATACGCATCGGCATGAGTCGGACGCAAGCAGATGGCCGTGTCAAAATCAGAAATAGCCAGGCTATATTTTTGTTTTCTAAGGTACATTGTGTCCGAATTATAGGCACCAACCGACAATCCTTTGTGAGAGAGGTTTTCTTCTTGAAGGAACTGACTGTATAGGATCTACGCATCATCCACCCCCCGCCCCTTTCATTGCGCAGCGACGGCGTCGTTGGAACAGGTGATGTCATTCGACAGCACCAAAGCGGCTCCATTACGAACACCGCCAACGCCACCAAAACCGCTAGTATGGAATCATATAACTTCACTGAAGCGCATCCGCTTTGATTCGTCTTTAACCACCGGTTATTCGCGCTGAATATGATTTTTCATGTCATTGAAACATTTTGGTTACCGATTTCTGTTGCACGCATCAATTTCACCCCTCAGGGTAGAATAAATTTAAAATCTGGAGCGATAGCCAATGAACGACAAACCTATTCTGCGCAGCCAGAAATGGTTCAATGACAGTGGTAATCCGGGCATGACAGCCTTGTATTTAGAACGTTACATGAATTACGGCATTACGCGCGAAGAACTGCAATCGGGAAAGCCTATCATCGGCATTGCACAGACTGGTAGCGACCTGTCGCCCTGCAACCGTATTCATATCGACCTTGCCGACCGAATGCGCGCAGGTATCCGAGATTCCGGCGGCATTCCGTTAGAGTTTCCGGTCCATCCCATTCAAGAAACAGGTCGACGCCCCACCGCTGCTCTGGACCGCAACCTGGCTTATTTGGGATTGGTGGAAATATTACATGGGTACCCGATCGACGGCGTCGTGCTGACCACCGGATGCGACAAGACAACGCCCGCCTGCATCATGGCCGCCGCAACTGCGAATTTACCCGCTATCGTGCTTTCCGGCGGCCCCATGCTGGATGGACATTGGGACGGAGAACTGGCGGGGTCCGGCGTTGTTGTCTGGAAGGCGCGCCAGATGTTGGCCGCCGGGGATATCGATTACACAGAATTCATCGACATGGTCGCCGCCTCCGCGCCAAGTCTGGGCCATTGCAACACGATGGGAACCGCGCTGTCGATGAATTCACTGGCGGAAGCGCTGGGCATGTCATTGCCCGGTTGCGCCAGCATACCGGCGCCGTACAGGGAACGCGGGCAAATGGCGTATGGAACCGGGCGGCGGATCGTCGAAATGGTCGATGAAAATTTAACGCCGTCAAAAATTTTAACCCGCGCGGCGTTCGAAAACGCCATCGTCATTAATTCCGCCATCGGCGG
Source organism: Alphaproteobacteria bacterium (assembly GCA_028822585.1). GTDB lineage: Bacteria > Pseudomonadota > Alphaproteobacteria > UBA8366 > JABJJH01. Next base: position 72,583 of record JAPKDL010000002.1, read on the forward strand.
GTCAACGAATTGCCCCATACACATTAACGCCATCGCCCGGCATATGGATGTCGAACTGGACATCGAAGATTGGCAAACGGTCGGACATCACATCCCTCTCATCGTGAACTGCCAACCTGCAGGTGAATATCTTGGCGAAGGATTTCACGCCGCGGGTGGGGTTCCAGCCGTCGCTGCGGAATTAATGAAAATCGGTGAACTTCGCGAAACCGCCTTGACCGTTAACGGTAAAACCATCGGCGAGAATTACTCCACCGCATCATCAAAGGACCCCAAAATTATCCGCCCCATCGACGACCCTTTGATGGATAAGGCCGGGTTCGTTGTGTTCAGCGGCAATTTATTTGACTCAGCGTTGATGAAAACATCCGTCATCAGTCAAGATTTTCGCGAGCGTTATCTGTCTGAGCCCGGCAAGGAAAACCGTTTCCAAGGTCGCGCCATCGTGTTTGACGGTCCCGAAGATTACCACGACCGCATCAATGACCCGAATCTAAACATCGACGCCACCTGTCTTCTCTTCATTCGCGGGTGCGGTCCTATCGGATACCCCGGTTCGGCGGAGGTGGTGAATATGTTGCCGCCGGACGCGCTGGTACGCCAAGGCGTCACCGAATTGCCTTGCTTTGGCGATGGCCGTCAGAGCGGCACTTGCGGCACGCCGGCCATCTTGAATGCCTCGCCTGAATCTGCAGCGGGCGGCGGACTGGCAATCTTAAAAACCGGCGATAGCGTCAGCGTCGATTTGAACACCCGGTTGGTGAATGTCGACCTCTCCGACGCTGAGATTAAGGCGCGGTGGGTCGCCCATGTGCCCAACATACCAGACCATCAAACACCCTGGCAGGAATTGTACCGAAGCTCGGTTGGTCAATTGTCATCTGGCGGTTGTTTGGAATTCGCAACGCAATACCATGGTGTCGCGACCAATATGCCACGTCATTCACATTGACCCAAAATTGGAAAATTCCACATTATGAGTAATCGATTGGCGGGGAAAACCGCCCTAATTAGCGCGGCGGCGCAAGGCATTGGCCGCGCCTGCGCGCTCGCCTACGCCCGTGAAGGTGCAATAGTCCTGGCAACGGATATAAACCAGGCCGGGTTGGAAACCCTACGCGATGAAGCAAAAATTTCCATCCGAACACTCGACGTCACCGACCCCGACACCATCGTGGCGGCGGCCGCGGATATTGGCGCGGTTGACGTGCTTCTCAATATCGCGGGGTTCGTGCCCCAAGGCGACATCCTGGAATGCAGCGAGGCCGATTGGGATTTCGCCTTCAATATTAACGCAAAGGGCATGTTTCGCATGACCAAGGCGTTTCTGCCCGCCATGATCGCCAATGGCGGCGGTTCGATCATTAACATGTCGTCCGTCGCATCGTCCGTGTCCGGATTGCCGAAGCGCGTGGCCTATGGCGCCAGCAAGGCAGCGGTCATTGGGCTGACCAAGGCCGTGGCGGCGGACCACATTCGCCAAGGAATTCGGTGCAACGCAATCTGCCCGGGCACCATCCAATCGCCCTCCCTCGACGACCGCATCAACACCTTCGACGACCCCGTTCAAGCGCGTAAGGATTTCATCGCACGCCAACCCCTGGGGCGTTTGGGCACGGCCGAAGAAATCGCTGAAGGCGCTGTTTATCTGGGCAGTGACGCGGCAAAATACACCACAGGAACTACCATGATCATCGATGGTGGGCTCAGCATTTAATAAACAAGAAAGATCATCGAAATGAGCATCGAAAGATTAACGGGAAGCGCCATTGGCCGGAATCGCGTCGTGGGATACGAAAACCTGGTCTTCACGGTGGCGACGGCGGGCGCGCCGGCGGCAAACCTTGCCGAACAAACGCAGCTAACCCTGGCGCAGTTGGACCAAAATCTCGCCGACGCGGGTTCTGACAAATCATGCATTCTCTCAGCGACCGTCTACATCACCGATATCACCCAAAAGGCTGAAATGGATTCCGTCTGGAACCCCTGGATCGGGCCGGATAATTGGCCGCAACGAGCGTGCCTCGGCGTCGCCCTCGCGGAAGGCGATCTTGTGGAAATTACGCTTGTGGCCGCCAAATCATAATGTCGGCGAATTAATGATAACTGTCGGCGCGCACCGCATGTCAGAATACTTTAGTCAATTCAGACGCAACTAACCCGTTAACAATTGATATTTAATGTATTTTTACATTCGTTAATATTCTTATATTACCTGTAATTTAGTGTGGCGAAAAATTTTACATTTTGTTGCCATCCCGCCAACTACTATTAATTTTATAAGTAAAATTAATAAATGGTCCACAATTTGCCTATATTAAGCTCGAAGCCTTGCTATCCATCATGGATGCTCGTGCATTATTGGGTAACAGAATTATGGGGCCTAAAAGCGACATCGAACCCGAAACAACCGAAATTTTCGTTTACCGGCGCTTCGATAATATTTTGTATTGGCGCGGCGACACTCGAAGGTTGTTAGTCGCCCTCATCTCCTACGCTCTGCGGTAATCTCTACGGTCCTAAAGAGCAGGCGCCACACAACCCACAGCGGTATGGATATATGCCCCAACTCTCACGCTAGCGTAGGCATAACCTCTTCCGTCCACAACTTTACTGAACGCATGGCGTCTTCGTGACTAATATCCCCCCACTGGAATGATATCACCAGATAGTTGGCGCCCGTCGTCAGATATTCCGACAACCAAGGTTTGATCGTTTCCGGCGTCCCCGCCATAACTCCCGCATTAATACCACCCGGCGCCCGGCGACGTTGACTACGGTCCGCACGCTCACTTTGGGATAGGCTTGCTAAAGCCTCATCCAAATCGCGCCGCTCTTCCACCGCCGTATGCCGTTCAGGACGTCCACCCTTCCGGTCGCCGGAATCAGCGCGTCCAATAAACTGCGTCAACTTGCGGCGCTCAGCTTCCAACCGCCGTGGCGTGCTAAGGTTATATCGATACGCGTCCCACGCAGGCGTCGCCACGCGAATGGCCTCCGCCTCAGTTTCCGCCAAGACGGCGTGCATCACCAAGCCAATCTTCGGCTCCATATCCGGTTGACCCGCAAGTCCGTTTGGATGGCTTTCGTCCCAAACACGGCGGTAACGACGAACATTTGCTTCCATATCGTTGATAGACCCGACGACGACGCAATTCATACCGCCGCGCGCCGCCGTTTCTGGGTTGCGCATATACCAAAGTGGAGGATGGGGACGCTGTTTGGAATGCAAGCGCATTGGCACTTCATCAAATTTGTAAAATCGCCCTTCATGGCTCAGGGTGTCGTTGCTTAATCCCTTGAGCAAAATTTCCAGCGTTTCTTCGTAACGTTCCCGGTTCGAATCCGGATCCGATTCTTGTCCCCAGAAATAGGCCTCCAAGACTCCGCCACGCCCAACGCCAATCTCCAACCGACCGCCCGATAAATTATCGAGCATACTGACTTCTTCAATCAATCGTAGCGGATGATGCAATGGCATGACATAAACGCACGGCCCAAAGCGCAAACGTTCTGTACGTTGCGCTACCGACGACAAAAACACATTTTGCGAAGGTGCCATGGAATGCACCGCAGGCGTATGATGTTCCGCCAAATGATAGCAGTAGATATCGCCTTTATCGAAAAGTTCGATCTGGTCCAAACGGTCCCGGTACAGTTTTTCTAGAGAAACGTCGGGGATATGCTCGATGTGATCGAACACACCAACTTCAAGCTTTTGCACCATGTTTCACGCCCCTCATGTAAACGCCGCTGGCCCGCATCTCAAAGCTTAACAAGGCTGCGCTTGATTAAACAGGGGAGAGCTAAATCGGCGCGACGCGATGCCGACCCTGTTGCGTCCTGATTCTTTAGCCTGATACGACATACTGTCCGCTTCACCGATCATTTGATCCAAATTGTCTGATAAAAATTTGTCGGACCTATACTGTCAATTACGGAAAGCGCCTTTCCAGATAAATTAATTCAGAAATTTTCTCACGAAATATTTCCAGGTAATAATCCGTCTCCGAGGGTGGAAATTCCGCCGCGATCAGACAAATTCCTCCCCACCAAACCTCGCAATGACCTCAGTATTCCGCATCGTTTGATCAAACTATTTCACGATCACTTCTACACCTTATCACCGACGTCACGACCATAGGTATCGTTAACCGACTTGAAATGATCGATATCCACCACCGCCACCATCGAGTCTGCGCCTCGGCGTTTCGCATTTTCGAATACTGGCGACACAACTTCGATGTCGCGCACATCCACTAATGTGAGATCGAAGATTGCGAGCGCCAAATCGTTGCGCATTTCTTCAACAATGCGTTTGGCGCACTTAAATATGGCGCTGAAATGACGGGGTTTTTCGATTCACCTTCAATGCGTTAGGTAAGAAATCAGGAAATAGTGACGAACCTTCCACCAGCAAGTTTGTCCATATTTCCGCCTTCCCACTTAGGGGACTTCTTGAAAGAAAGTTCCCCAAACAGTACGAAAATAAGGCATAAGGGCGTCAATACTAACACGCCTTTAATTGTTGCGTGATTAATCCGAAATCGCGATATCAAGCCAACCCGTATCGGTTACTAAGGCCGTATCAGCAGCACGCAATAAAACCGTCGTCGTGTCCGCTTCGATTAGGGCTGGGCCGGTGATCAACTGCCCCGCCGGCAATTCAGAAAATGCGAAGACCGGCGCATCCATCCAGGCACCCAAATATATTTTTCGTACCCCTCTCGCCTTTAAATCAGGGCCGCGCGCCACCAACGGTTCGGCTGGCGGGGCCGACAATTCACCTATCGCCGCCACACGTGCGTTTACCAACACGGGTTCGCGATCAGGCAGCGAATATGTATAGAGCTCCTCATGACGCGCCTCGAACGCCTGTTTCGCGGCTTGCCCCGCGCCTTCATCGGCGAAATCGATGTGGTTCAAGTCAACATCGATTTCGAAAATCTGTTCACCATAGCGCATATCCGCGGTGCGGCTGGTGCGGATATCGCCTTCGAACCACGCCGACAACGCGCCCTTAACATCACCTTCCAATCCACCGAAAAGCATCTGTAATTCTTCAGGGCGCATCTCGCCAATTTCCCCAATTTTTGTTCGGCTCATCTCGTAGCGCAAATCCGTCGTTAGCATGCCCCAGGCCGACAACACGGACGCCATACGTGGAATGATGGCGCGTTTGATATCCAACATGCGCGCCAATGAGGTGACATGAAGGCCTGCTGCACCGCCGAATCCAAACAGCGCAAAGCGCCTTGGATCGACACCGCGTCGCACCGTCGCCAGACGCACGCCTTCAGCCATCTGTGTGTTGACGACGCGAAAGACCCCTTCCGCTGCGGTAATTCGCTCGACCCCCAGTTTTCCGGCCAAAACGTCCAACGCCGTATTCGCGGCCTTAGTGTCCAGCGCACTCCCGCCGCCACTAAACCCATCGGGATTCAAAAAACCCAACGCCACATTGGCGTCAGTGACGGTCGGTTCAACGCCGCCATTGCCGTAACACGCCGGACCGGGTGAGGCCCCTGCGCTGTGCGGGCCGACATTCAACAATCCTCCGGTATCTACCGAGGCGATCGAGCCACCACCAGCCCCAAGCGTGACGATATCCAGGCTCGACAACGCAATTCGTTCTCCCGCGACCACACGGTCCGACGACAATGTCGTCTCGCCATCTACAATCAGTGAAATATCTGTGGAAGTGCCACCCATATCGAAGGGTATCAAATCACCAACGTCCAACACCCCGCTGGCGTGCCGCGCGCCCGCCAGTCCCCCCGCCGGGCCCGACAAAACCGTGCCCGCCGCCAACCGGATGGCTTCCGAGATGGGTGCGACGCCGCCGTGGGACAACGTGATAAGCGCCGGACCACTGTACCCGGTCTCCTTCAACCGGTTTTGCAATCGAGCTAGATACCGTTCCAAAGCCGGGCCGACATAGGCGTTCACCGCCGTCGTCGAAACTCGTTCGTATTCCTTGATTTGTGGCAGCACATCCGATGATAGCGAGACGTAAACATCGGGTAGTAATTCAGCGAGGCGATCGCGTGTTTGTTGTTCATGCGCCGGGTTCGCATAGGCGTGCAGGTAACAAACGGCGATCGCTTCCACCTTTTCCCCCCGCAGTGCTTCAATCGCGGTATCTAGCGAGTCCATATCGAGCGAGGTTTCAACGGAGCCGGTATCGCGCATACGTTCGCGAACGCCAAACCGCAACGCGCGCGGCGCCAATGCCGGATGGCGCGGCAAGCGCAGATTATAACGTTCGGGCTTCAAGCCCTCCCTCATCTCCAAGACATCGCGGTGGCCTTCTGTCGTCAAAAGCCCCAACCGTGCGCCCTTACGTTCCAACAAGGCGTTGGTGGCGACCGTCATGCCATGTACGATCCGTTCGGTTTGGCCCAGCATGGCGACCAACGGCATCAACAAGCGCCCCGCCATCATGTCCAATCCCGCCATCACGCCAATGGACTGGTCTTCCGGTGTCGAGGCGATTTTGCCAAAATGCACCGCGCCCGCATCTTCAACGACAACCAGATCGGTGAAGGTGCCGCCAATATCGACCCCAATCCTATACATCGGCTAGGCCTTCCCTAAATAGGGCGGCAGCCCTTCCCGTTCATCCACCGCACGTGCCTTGACCGTCCGCTGGGCAGGGTCTCCCCATCCGCCGCCGCCGCCGGAAAGCACTTCGAAGACGGTGCCTGCTTGAACATCAACGCCTTCTTCCTTCGTTTTGAGCACCCGAATGTCGCCGCCGGGCGCGCGTACACGGTAATCATGCGGGGCGCCGTCACGTCCGCCCTGACGACCCGCAGCCGCGTGCCGGACGCCTTCACCCGCTGTGTTCACTTTGCAATCGGACGCAGTTTCCAGGCGCAGCAACAATTCGCACCCCGCGCCGCCGCCATATTGCCCGTCGCCGCCGGAACCTGGCCTGTATTCATGACGCTCGAAGAACAACGGAAAGCGCGCCTCGGCGACCTCCACTGACCCGAATTTCAACCCACCCGCCGAATGCCATTCGCCACTGCCATGCCAACCATCGCCGCCGGAGGACGCCCCGGCACCGGGGCGTGCATGAAACATGTGCCAGATAAACGGTGCGCCATTGCGCGGGTCCTCACCCTTGATCGCAATGCGGAATCGTTTGCCCCACCCTGCCATCGCACGTTCAGGGCACGCGGGCGCAATCGCGTCAACGATGGCTTCAATAATTTCCTGACTGCAATGGGACGTACACAACGTAACCGGCGCGCCGGGTTTCGCCCACACAACCGTGCCCTCTTTAGCCTTAACGGTCAGTGGCCGGATCGTACCCGCGTTCTGAGCGATACCGGGGTCGAGCAAAAAAGCGTAGGTCATCACCACAGCGGATTGAGTGTTGGCGAAGGACGAGTTAATAAAACTTTCGACCTGGGGGTCGGAGTCAGATAAATCGACCTCTATGGAATCACCGTCGATGGTGACTGTGGTGCGAATGGCGATATCCTCATTGCCGCGCCCATCGTCGTCCAACAGCGCCGTCCCGTAATACACTCCATCGGTCCAGGTCTTGATGACGGCGCGCGCTTGCGCTTCCGCCGCATCCAAAATACGCGCCATCGCCGCCGATACGGTCTCAACCCCCGACTCCGCAATGAGTTCACCGAGACGTTTTTCACCCAGTTTTGCCGACCCGGTTTGCGCTGCCAAATCGCCTTCAAAATCGCGCGGATGGCGGACATTGACACTCAACATACGGTGCAGATCATCCCGGCGAACACCTTTTACATAGAGTTTGATCGGTGGAATGCGAAGCCCCTCCTGCCAAATCTCCGTCGCCGCAGCGTTGTACGCACCGTGGGTGGCGCCCCCAATATCGGAATGATGCGCTCGGTTGAGCGTCCAGAACAGACAGTTGCCGTCGACAAAGACCGGCACGATCACCGTCACGTCCGGCAGATGACTGCCGCCGAAATACGGATCATTCAGCAAAAAGACATCGCCGGGGAAAATATTACCCTCGAAATATTCGATGACTTCTTTGGCGGCCCAAGTCATCGCGCCCACATGAACGGGGATATGTTCGGCCTGCGCCAGCAACCCGCCATCAGCCCCACACAACGCCATAGAAAAATCCCGGCTAGAATTTAAAATTTGACTATAGGAGGTTCGCAACATTGCCTCGCCCATTTCCTCGACGATGCCCGTCAGGCGATGTTGGATAACCGATGTTGTGATCGGATCGATGGATATAGTCATATGGTAAATCCGATACTGCCTACAGTCTATCCGCTATGGGGGAGAACCCAGGACCTGATGCCCGGAGTCCAACTCCCCGCCTTATTTCTTCTTCTGCTTGGCGATGGCCTCTGGCGTTGCGTCGCCGGTGAAATAGACAAAGTCCTCGTCCCATTTCAGGGGAGAATCCACTAACACGCCGGGTTCCTCCGCCGTGACGGCAAGGTCCAAGGCGTTATGAAGAATTTTCGTTTGCATCGTCGCATCACCCACGCGCCCAAAGGTGTTGCCCATGGGGAAATTCAGGAACAGGGTTCGTGGCGGGTTCACCAATGCTGTGATGTCGCGCCCGGTGGACACGGTGATGGTCGGAATGCCGCTTTCTTCTACAACTCGAGCAACCAAACCCACGGTTTGGTGATCGAGGGGTCAAGCCGGTATGGCGACAAGCAAATCGACGCCGTCCGCCTTCAAGGACGCGACCAGGGCGGGGCCAGACTCGTCGCGGACTTTGGATCGGTTATAGGTCCGGCCCATGAAGCCGCTCCAGTGCCGTCCAGCAACCGCGCCAATTTCACCTGCATCAGCCAATTCGCGCAGTCTATCGACAGGGAAGATGCAGTTGAGGTCCGCATCAGCGTCCGCGTGGTTATAATAACTGTCATGTATTTGGTATTGATCCGTCGCTTCCTCCGGATCAATAGCATCCACACGATGATCGTTGCGCGCGTCCGGGTCAAACGGCGCGACGCTGCAATGCGATATTCCACCACTCACCAACAAGGCGACCGTGCAGTCGGATAACGGCTTCATCAGCGCCGTCCAAGGGGCGCTATCATTTTCGCTCCAGCGGTAGGGTGGAAAACCCATGGCACCGTATTTATCGTTTAGAGCATCGACATAACGGATCGGTTCCATCGTCGAGGCCTCCTTAGTTATGAATCCAATATGCACATCTTACGGCGACTGGACTTTCGAAACCAACCTCAAACCGCTACGATTGTGGAAATGGTAACATTATCCGGGAAACGATGCATGCATCCGCAATTCAAAGGTCTAGTCCGCAACCGTTCCGCCTGGCGCGGTCCTGATTTCGATGGCGACGAATCATGGGTTTACCACCTAACCGACACCGACATTGCCGAACTGGACACGGCGCTTGCGATGGTCACTGAAAAGGGTTTGGAACCTCTCGCCTTCACCCGCAAAGAATTTCCACTGCCGACCTTCGGCGTCCAACTCGACAAAATTCTTGAGGAACTGGAGAACGGGCGCGGCTTTGTCCTGATGCGCGGCCTGCCGATCGATCGTTACGATGAGGTGGCGATGTACCGACTTTATTGGGGCATGGCAGTCTACCTGGGCGACATGATTTCACAAAACGCCAAAGGTGATCTGATTGGACGCGTTGAAGATATCGGCGTCGATTACCATTCGTTCAACGCGCGCGGTTACACCACCAGCGCAGAGTTACACCCGCACAACGATTCCGCCGATCTGGTAGGTTTGTTATGTATCCGTCAGGCGAGGACTGGCGGCGAATCTCACATCGCCAGCGCATTGACGATCTATAATAAAATACTGGCCGCGCACCCCGATTATATCGACGTGCTGTATGATGGATTCCACTACGACATCCGTGGTGAAGGCATGACCAGCGACCCAAACGAAGTCACCCAAAACCGCATCCCGCTCTATAGTTATTTCGACGACCGCCTGAGCTGCCGATTCAACCCCCGCGCCATCACAACCGCCGCCGACAAAATGAAAAAGCCACTAAGCGGCGCCGAGCACGACGTGGTTGAAATGATGTCCGAGCTGGCGATCGATCCAGCGATTCGCCATGAAATGATCTTGCAACCGGGCGACCTACAAATTCTCAACAACCACATGATCCTGCACGCCCGCACGGAGTTTGAAGACTGGCCCGAACGTGAACGCAACCGGTTGTTGCTGCGCCTTTGGGTAAATCGGCGCGAAGGTGAAGGCCGGGCCTTGGCACCTGAATTCGCCAACCGGTACAATACCGGTCACCGCCAAGGCGTCGCCGTCGCCGCATCCTGACATTTTTACGAAAGTTGCCGCTATGCCCAAATCACCACCGCCCACCGCCACAGGTCCTATTTTTGAGGTCATCAACAATTTTCATGATGATCTAGTCGCGATCCGGCAGGATATTCACGCGCATCCGGAACTAGGGTTTGAAGAAAACCGGACCGCTGATATCGTCGCCGAAAAGCTCACCGAATGGGGTATCGAAGTTCATCGCGGCCTGGGTAAAACCGGTGTGGTCGGCACGCTGCGAACCGGCAATGATCCCAATTCAATTGGATTGCGCGCGGATATGGACGCTCTTCCTATCCTGGAAGCCAACACCTTCGCGCACCGGTCCACTGATGACGGCAAAATGCACGCCTGCGGCCATGATGGTCACACGACAATGTTGCTGGGGGCCGCGCGCTATCTGGCGGAAACGCGGAATTTCGAAGGCTGCATCCATTTCATTTTCCAACCTGCGGAAGAAGCTATCGGAGGTGCCAAAGCGATGATCGCGGACGGCTTGTTCGATCAATTCCCCTGCGACACAGTTTTCGGCATGCACAACAGTCCCGGCCTGCCCGCTGGACAATTCGCCATTCGCCCCGGACCTATGATGGCGGGCGGCGCCCTGTTCGACATTAAGGTCACTGGCAACGGCGCCCATGGCGCGCGCCCGGAATCCGGGATCGATCCCGTGGTGATCGGCGCGCAAATCATCAGCGCGTGCCAAACCATTGTGTCGCGGAACGTTCCGCCGCAACAAACCGCGGTCATTTCGTTCACCCAATTCCACGCAGGCGACGCCTATAACGTCATCCCCGGAGAAGCGCACATCATGGGCACAACGCGGGCGTTTTCACAAAAAATAATGGATATGATCGAAGCCAATATGACCGCCACCGCTCAGGGAATCGCCAGCGCGATGGGCGGCAAAGCGGAGATCGACTTCCGGGTCGAATTCCTGCCGACCGTCAACGACCCCGAACAGACGACTTTCGCCGCCGATTGCGCCGCCAAATTGATCGGCGAAGCCAACGTCAACCGCAATCGCGAACGCATCATGGGATCAGAAGATTTCTCCTACATGCTAAACGTTCGACCCGGTGCCTATATTAACATCGGCAATGGCGACGACGCCGGCTTTTGCCAGGTGCATAATCCTAGCTACGACTTCAACGACTCAGTTCTGTCCCACGGTGCCGCATATTTTGCGACCCTAGCAGAAACAAAGTTGGGAGTTAAAACAAAGCCGGACGGATCCTAAACATCCATTTGAGAAAGCCCAAATTAAAAAATGTGACGTTCGTCACTTCGAAGCCAACAATTAAACGACATTATTTTTTTAAGATCAGGAGCGGCCATATAAATACAGACGACTACAGCCGCTCTTTTCTCGAAACGGCAAACCATCGGAAACAATGGAACGCAAAGCCACCGATCTAAAGCGAACGCCAGGGCAGCGGGGCTACCGAAAGGTAGAAGACAATGTTTTACACATTCAACAACATCGTTTCCAAATTCTGGCACGCCTAGAGCGGCATGTTCGATTTACTGCTGCATGGCGATACTTTCATGGCCAGTGTTGCTTTATTCTTCATCGTCGTACTTTCCTGCAGGATGGTCGCCGACGGGGATACCTAACGGCTCCAATGGTCTTTCACACAGTCGCAGACTTGCCTTCACCGCCAAACCTTGCTCAAATTACTTTTCCCGAACGCGCAGGAGCAGCCCATGGAACCGACTATCACCCCGCTCGACGCCTCTTTCGGTGCCACGATCACGAATATTGACCTCGCCACGATGGACGACGCGACGTGGAAATGCGTTGAAGACGCCTTTCACGAATACGCAGCCCTGGTGTTTCCCGATCAAAACTTAAGTCCCGAGGATCAATACATCTTCGCCTGCCGCTTTGGCGATATAGAGGTCACGCGCCCTGGCTCAGAGGGCCAAACGGTGACCATCAGCAACGAAAAACCCGATGGCTCGGTCTTCTCCGCCGACGATGCCCGCTTCAAGTCGTTGCGCGGTAATGAAGGCTGGCATATCGACAGCACCTACATGCCGCTCGCCGCCAAGGCGGGCATCCTCATGGCGAAAGCACTGCCGTCGTCGGGTGGCGGCACAGAATTGGCCGACATGCGCACCGCCTATGACGCGCTGGACGATTCGATGAAAGACCGCATCGCCGGCCTATCCGCCTATCACTCGCTCTACGCCAGCCAAGCCAAGATCGGACACATCGTCGAGACCGGCACCGCCTACGGTTTCCACACCAAAGGCGCGCCGTTGCGTCCGCTGGTGCGCACGCACCCCGTCACGGGACGCAAATCGCTGTGTATTGGGCGCCACGCCTTTCGAATTCCCGGCATGGACGACGACGCGGCGGACGCCATTCTGGAAGAGCTTCTCGACTTCGCCTGTCAGGCGCCACGGGTGTATTCCCACAACTGGGCTCTGGGCGAGTTGATGATTTGGGACAACCGCTGCGTCATGCACCGCGCCATGCCCTACGACTTTAGCGAAACCCGTATCCTGCAAGCCAGCCGCATCGCCGGCGACCCCACAACCGACCTCGCCCCCACAAAATCTGACGACCACGCCAACGGGTTTAAACCCACGGCGACGAATAAGATTGAAAAGATTGCTTCGGTTTAGCGTAGAATCAGGCAAGGCGGCCTGGCCATTAATGCATGACGCCATCTTCATACAGATTGGCGTCAGCAATTATATAATCCCAAAATAATTTAGCTTAGTCCCTTTAAAAACAAAGGACTGCAATAAATTCACCCATACATTAAATCACCATTTCTGTAAGCCCAAAACCTTGATTTGGTGTAATGCGTCGTTGCTGTCATACTATGCGCGTTCCATTAACAACTGAAAGGAGGTGATCTAATGTCAAGTGAACTGAGCGCTGTTAGGATCGGACAAATTGGTGACTGTGAGCAGAGGAGAGCCTTCTCAAGCTCCTAGTCACACAGTTATGGTGCCTTGATTGGATTACCTCCTTTCAGCCAGCGCCATGTGACCGGTGAAAACCGGTTGGGTCCATCCTACGGCCCATTCACGGAAAGGCGGTTTTGGAACATGTGTTCTCTAAACCGCCTTTCTTTTATTCGAAATTTAGCAACCAGCCTGTTTCGCCAAATCCACGAAACTTGTCGCCACGAAAGTGTAATCGGCCTCGGCTTTTAAATCTTTGCTTTGATCGGACCCGTATTCACTCGGGCGCGGCACGAAGGCGGTTCGCAGTCCTTCTCGCGCCGCTGCTTGCAGATCGTTGTTATGCGCGGCGCTCATCACCACCTGATCGGGGCGCAACCCCAACGCCGTGCAGGCGTTCCGGTAGGCCGCCGGATCGGGTTTGTAATGCCCGACGACTTCGGCGCCTAATATGACATCCCAGGGCAACGCGCCGAACTTCGCCATGTTCACCATCAGCGCAATGTTCCCATTCGATTGGGTCCCAATGATGTATTTGGATTTCAGCATTGTCAGCCCTTCGACCGTATCGGGCCAGGGGCTCAGCCGATGCCACACGTGGTTGAGGTCGTCGATTTCAGGCTCGGACAAGCCGTCGACATTAAATTCCGTCAGGGTTTCCAATAGATTTTCCCGATGCAAGACATCGAGAATCACAAATGGCCGCGCTCCGTCGCGAATTATCTTCATCGCGGGTTGATACTTGGACCGCCACGACAGAGCGAACGCCACCCAGTCCACATCGTCCAACGCCTGAATACGTCCGCCAATCCGCCCCGCGAATGCGGCCCCTTCTCTGTCGATGCTGCTGCGCCAATCCACGACCGTACCGAAGACATCGAAAATGAAGGCCTTGATGTCCAAATCTCTCATAAATCTCTACTCCTGCTTTCCCGGACATCAACTGTATCCAAACGCGAGTCATCATGAAACACCACAGGACAAATTTCACCCGTCAAATCGCCTCCCGCGCGCTTCACGGGGAATTGAAAATACTTTCAGGAATGTTCCTGGAGGCGCAAAGGCGATTCCGCTTATATTTCCCCTTGTACGGAACAGCTGGGACCCACAAGAGTCCCGATAGACATTGTGTCTGACACTTTAATTCGAATGGACTTGCCGGCCGAAATACAAACGTTTCCCAGATAATTCTGGTGCTAAATCTTACAGGAGATTTCCAAATATTGAATAAAAAACCGTCATCACGCTGAGCGTCGCTATTATGGCCGCCTCACCTATCGCCCTTCCGGCCACTGCGGCGAATTTGGACAAACCGATCTAACTGGCCTGATGCAACCCCTGTTCAGCCAAGAAAGCTTGAAATCCTTGCGTCGCCAAGAAATAACTAATGCGGCCGAGACACGAATGAAGACGCGCTTCCTCCGTCGCGCAACACCGTTCCGGTTGTCATCAAAAATGTGTTTATCAGTCAGGGTGCCAAACAGGCTTTCAACTGTTGGGCCAACGACCGCAATAACAGTGGATAGGCATGCGCGCCCGGCGCTATAGACCTGCCTATAGCATCCAACGACGCGCCTTTCGCATTGCTTCCCCGGATAATAGTCGCCACCAATTTTGGTCTGAATTGCGGTTCATAAAAGACGCAAGCTGCACCAGATTCCCGGACCTTGCGCCGAACCATGGAAATGCGCGCAACGCTTGGCGCGCGTTCCGGACTAATCGTAATAGTGCCTATCGCATTAATGCCGAAACGGGCTTCAAAATATTGATACTCGTCGTGAAAAACGACATAAGGAACGGATCGAACCGGTGCCAATATCGCCTCTACATCGCGCGCGGCAAGGTTTATAGATTGCTCCAGATCAGCCCTATTGCGCTCATACACCGTTGCATTAACGGGGTTAGCTTTGGACAAGTGCTTGGTAATTTCCAGCGCCATTCGCTTCGCATTTTCCGGATCGAGCCAGACATGAGGATCAAATTTATGACCATCGTCACCGGCATGTTGGTCGTGTTGTTTCCAATCGTCATCGTCACGCAGCGGTAATTTTTTGACATGATCGGACAAACGTACGTTTTGCGAGCGACGCCCGAAACCTTTAAGGGGCTTGTCAAGGAACCGCTCTAATTCCAAGCCAACCCAAAAGACATAATCAGCGTTTGCAAGCGCTTGAGCGTCCAAGGGACGTAACGCATAGTGATGCGCGTCCATCCCCGGTGGAACGAGTAAATACGGCGCACCAACGCCCTTCATCACCGCGCTCACCAATGCGTGAATGGGGGCGATACTGGCGACGACACGTGGACCGGCGCCAACTGAAGCCACGGCAGGAACCAACGCCAAAGCCCACAAGAAGGCAGTTAAAATTGGTAGCAACCGCCAAAATAGGCCCAGCTTTATTGCAACACGCATTGGCAACACTCAAATTTTAATATGTTATAATATGTCATTTTGGTGCTATAGCATCTGTCCGTGACACACAAGTGTTCCTGAAATCCAACATACAAAGATGAGCCCTATGCCCTCGTCCCAGCTCCTGGTGGACTTGACCAAGATTTCCATCGAATTTGATAACCGCAAGATCCTTCAAGCGGTCGATTTATCCTTGAATGCGGGTGAAATTGTGACGCTGGTGGGTCCGAATGGCTCAGGTAAATCAACTTTATTGAAGATATTGCTTGGGCTTGTGCGGCCTGATGCGGGAACGATTTGGCGGCGCCAGGGATTAACAATAGGCTACCTTCCGCAACGCCTCACCATTGACCCGGTCATGCCGCTAACCGTCGATAGATTGATGAAATTAACCCGCGCTTCAAAAGACATTGACGAAGTATTGTTGGAAGTTAACGCCGCTCATCTTAAGGACACGCCCGTCGCCAGGCTCTCGGGTGGCGAGTTACAACGGGTACTGCTGGCCCGCGCCCTATTAAGAGAACCTGACCTTCTAGTCCTGGACGAACCGACGCAAGGTGTGGACTTCACCGGAGAAATTGACCTGTATGAACTTATTGCACGCATTCGCGACACGCGCGGCTGTGGCGTGCTTATCGTCTCCCACGACCTTCATCTAGTAATGTCTTCGACCGACCAGGTCATTTGCTTGAACCATCATGTTTGCTGTTCCGGCGCGCCGGAAGCGGTGCAACGTAATCCTGCTTATCTTGACCTGTTCGGCCCTCGCGCAGCGCAAGGACTAGCGGTGTACACGCACGCACACGACCACGACCACGACATGCGTGGCGACGTTGTCGCGACGGACGGGCATTTTCACTCGCATACACATTAAAGACCGCCATGACGTCAATTGATGATTTCTTCTGGTTTGCCCTCTTTGGTGGCCTTGGCGTGGCAATGACCACCGGGCCGCTGGGATGTTTTGTGGTATGGAGGCGTATGGCCTATTTTGGCGATTCGCTGGCGCATTCGGCACTCATCGGCGTGGCCCTCGGCTTGGCGCTCTCTATTGATACAACCTTCGGCGTCCTGATCGCCTGCATTGCCGTCGCCGTCGCCATCACACTTCTTCAGGACCAACAACGGCTGGCGACGGACACATTGCTTGGCATATTGGCGCATTCCTCCCTCGCTATTGGGTTAGTCGCCGTCAGTTTTCTAGACAACGTACGTATAGACCTGATGGCCTATTTGTTCGGCGACATACTCGCTATCAACGGGACCGACCTGGTGTGGGTTTATGGCGGCGGCACTGTTGCTTTAGCGGGCCTGGCTTATATTTGGCGGCCTTTGCTGGCGTTAAGCATTCATGCGGATATCGCCCATGCCGAAGGCGTTCCCGTTCGCGCGACCCGTCTGGCGTTCACGCTGCTATTGGCCATCGTTATCGCTATCGCCATGAAAATTGTTGGTGTATTGCTAATAGTATCGATGTTGATCATTCCAGCAGCGACGGCCCGCCGCTTCGCCCAAAGTCCAGAACAAATGGCGGTGCTGGCCGCAATCTCCGGGGCCATAGCTGTTGGCGGCGGATTAACGGCGTCACTACACTGGAACACACCGTCAGGCCCGTCCATCGTAACCGCCGCCTTCGTACTCTTCCTGCTCGCCAACGTCGTCGGTTTGATTTTCAAACGTGTATAACCAACGTTGAGCATTAATGTGATAATTCTGAAATCCGTCCCATTAAGCGGTACGAACTGTGGTATCTGTATCACACTAATATCAATCGGTCGGTGGTCTGAGTAACGAAAGGCTTGGGAACCAAGCGTTCCGATCAGATCACTAATGCGCCATGATGATGGGCACTTCGGTATTCGCCAGCATATAACTCGTCGCGCCGCCAAAAATCATCTGCCGAAGTCGGCTATGCGTATAAGCGCCCTTCACAATAAGGTCCGCGCCCTGGACCATCGCTTCGCCCAACATGGCTTCACCGATATCACGTTTGTTCAACTTGGCGTCGACTGCGGTCGCTGGGATTCCATTACGGCGCAAATGCCGAACGATATCCTGACCCGACGGACCCGGCACCATGTCATCGACGATAGACACAACGGACACTTTCGCCGCCTGCTGCAAAAATGGCATCGCGAATGAAATCGTCCGCGCGGTTTCCGTGCTGCCATTCCAGGATATCACAATGGATTCCCCCATACTTTTGGGCGGGGTTGGCGGCGTAATCAGGATGGGGCGTCCCGATTCAAACAACGCCGATTCCAATGTATGCATACTGGGCACCGGTGCACCTTGAAGCGGCCGGCCCACCACGATCAAGTCGAACAACCGACCGCGATGCCCAACATAGTCTTCGGAGGGGCCGACGTTTTGCCAAACCGCGCTGGGTTGACCGACCGGCGTTTCCAGTTCTTCCGTCGCAACGCCGCGTTCTTTCATGAAGTTATTGAAATATTTTTCCGCGTCTTGAATTCGTTGGCGGTCTTCCAGTTCATACTTTTCGACGAATGCGGGTGTCACAACCCCAAACCCGTCGGCGCTGGCAATTGCCGGCAAAGCCGGTTGAACATAAACGCCTTCGACATAAGACCCAAACCGTTTCGCAGTCTGGCATGCTGATTCAAGCACAGAATCGACAACGTCACTTTCTTCGAAAGGCACTAGGATAGTTCTCATTTTCGCCTCCTAATTAGTCGACTTCCCACTATAATACATCACTTTGCCTCCATGCCTAGTAGGTTGATTGAAAGGATTGAATTCGAATGATTTCAGGTTTCAATCAACCGTCTGCTTTGTACTCGACGTCTCGCGCTATACACTACTGTTAATGTACAGTTTCCAGTATGCATATGGCGCAAACGCTGCGCCGGTTTTGTTAAAATCAACGAAGGAACCTAATAAGGAACGCGCAATGACGTCACAATCACCCAACCATCAAATTCGCGCTCTCGACAGCGTGACGACGCTGGATGCCAGCTATTGCGGCCAAGTTCTGGTCGCAGGGTCCCATGGCGCAGTATACGCCGCCTATTTGGCCGCGAAAGGCGGCGTCCGCGGCGTCATCTTGAATGACGCTGGCCTTGGCAAGGACGATGCCGGAATTTCAGGCTTGGCGTATCTGGATCAATTCGACATCGCCGGCGCCACAATCGGCCATCAATCCGCCCGCATCGGCGATGGTGCCGACATGATGGCGCGCGGCATCATCCGTAATCTCAATGATACGGCCCGCGCCAGCGGCAGCGCTGTTGGTCAAAGCTGCGCCGATTGCGCAGCGGCCATGTTGAACGCCCCTGGCGCGACCGGCACGCCGCCGACAATGACGGAAAGCCGCTTCATGCTCGAACCCGGCGACCCCGAAGTCTGGGGCCTCGATTCGGCGTCACTGATTTTATCGGAAGACGAGGTTCGAATTCTCATCTGTGGGTCACATGGTCAGGCGCTGGCCGGAAGTCCGGAAAATGCCTTGAAACGAAACGTCCTTGGCGCGGTTTTCCATGATGCAGGCATTGGCATAGACGATGCAGGTGTTAGCCGCTTGCCCATCTTGGACCAGCGCGGCATCCCCACCGCCACCGTCGCCGCAGAGAGCGCGCGCATTGGCGACGCCCGTTCGATCTACGAAGACGGCATTCTGTCCAAGGTCAACCTTACGGCGGCAAATATGGGCGCCGAGGTCGGTTTCTCAACGAAGGGTTTCGTATCAGCCATTAAAGCTTCCTTGAAAAGCACGGCACCTTATAAAATGACCCCCTAAAAAAAGTCCCCCTAAACTGGGCGATCCCCCTTTTCGACTTTCAACAAACGGCTGTCGACCGCAGGTAGCATCTTCGCGGGATCCCGCGTGACGACGACATCGATCACCGTGGGCCGGTCGCGTTCGGCAAGGCCTGTGGAGATCGCGTCACCGAGCTTTTCCGGGTCATCAACGCGAATACCCTGGCACCCAAACGCCTCGGCAACATTGGCGTAATTGGTCTCCATCAAATCGCTGGACTGGTATTCACCGTCGTACATCGCGTGCTGCAGCGCCTTCACATACCCCGATGCGGCATTATTTACGACCATGATCGTCACTGGTGTTTTCATTCGCCGTGCAGTCTCCAACTCGCCAATTGTCATGTTAAAACCACCATCCCCAGTAATCGCGACGACGGGTTGATCCGGGACGCCTATCTGCGCGCCAATGGCGCCAGGAAGACCATAACCAATAGACGCCAGACCGCGATCCGGCACATAGGTGCGTCCGGCCTTTTTGGTATCGTAGAGCAATCCCGTCCAATGTCCGGAAAACCCACCATCGGCGACCAGGACCGAATCCGCCGGCATCAAACGGTTCAATTCATTGATCATGCGCGCCATGTTGATCGGCGTTTCCGTGGATTCTAGCCGCGCCTTCGCCCCGTCGAGCCACGTCGCCATGCGCGTCGGCACCTCCGCAACATAATCCGCACGCGCCGCGCGCTGTTTCCCGGCGCTGTCGCTCAGTTCTTCCAACAAAGCCCTGAGCCCCTCACCCGCATCGCCCCACAGACCTTCGGTCACACGGGCGCACCGTCCCAACTCTTCCGCCAGAATATCAAGCTGAATGAGAGGCACGCCATCGGGTAATAGCCCGTAACGTTTCGTCGCGATCTCCCCCAATTTGCACCCAACCGCCAGAAGGCAATCCGACGATTCGATTAAATCGTTGGCGATGCGCGTGTAACGGCCAAACAACCCTGCCGACAAATGATGACTGCAGGCCAGGCTTCCCTTGCCGCTCATCGTGTGTGCGACGGGGATGTTGAGCGCTTCGGCGAAGTCCTGAAGCGCCTGGTAACCTTCCCCCAGATGAACGCCGCCACCCACCAATAGCACCGGACGCTTCGCCGTCGCTAACAACGCCGCTGCGCGCGCCACTTCCCTCGCGCCGGGCCGTATCCGCCGCGCCGGAATGGAGGTCGTGTTCGGATCCACCCAAAAATCATCCGCACTAAATTCAAAGTCTTCGTGGCAAACATCTTCGGGCACGTCCAATATCACCGGGCCTGGACGCCCAGTCGTCGCCACCGCATAGGCGCGACGCACCAATTCCGGAATGCGTTCGCCTTTTTCAATACGGATCAGCTCCTTGACCGCCGGCCCCAAAATATCGACCTGACGACATTCCTGCGTCATGTTCTTCCACGCATGCATCCGGTTGGTGTCACCCGTCAGAACCACCAACGGCACGCCTGCGTTCAACGACTCCACCAGACCGGTCACCAAGTTCGTCGCACCCGGCCCCAAGGTGCCATCGCAAACGCCCGGCTTGTTGGTGACGCGCGCGTAGGCGTCAGCGATGAACACACCGTTACGTTCATCATTAATCAGGTTGTGATTTAACCCCAACTTCCGCACGGCTTCATAAAACGGTAGCAGTTGAAACCCACCCATGCCGCACATAAGTCCCGCGCCGTGGGCTTGCAGCATTTCGGCCAGCGCCTGACCGCCATTTATGGTCCGCGTATAATTTTCCGACGCGGCGCTATTGTTATTGCTCATGTTTAGGTCCTTGATTTTTTAAAACATTACATGACCGCGCCGATTTGCCAGGGTACGAATTCATCATCGCCAAACCCAAGCTGTTCGCTCTTCGTGGGGTCCCCCGACGCGACCTTCAAAACGCGGTTAAATATTTGTTCACCCAAAACATCGATGGGCATTCCGTCGTCGATAACCACCCCGCAGTTGATATCCATGTCCTCGTTCATTCGTGTGTACATGACAGTGTTGGTCGCCAGTTTTAGGCAGGGCGACGGCTTGCACCCATAGACCGAACCGCGACCCGTCGTAAAACAGACGATGTTTGCCCCCGACGCCACCTGCCCGGTGATCGAACACGGGTCATATCCCGGTGAGTCCATGAACACGAACCCCTTGGTGCGCACAGGTTCGCCATAGCGATAAACATTGCACAAATTCGTGGTGCCGCCTTTCGCCGCCGCGCCCAGCGATTTCTCCAGTATGGTGGTCAGGCCACCTTCCTTGTTCCCTGGCGACGGGTTGTTGTTCATCTCTCCGCCATTACGTTCGGTGTAGGCCTCCCACCACTTAATACGCTCGATCAATTTCTCGCCAACCTCGCGACTCACCGCGCGCCGGGTCAATAGATGTTCAGCGCCATAGATTTCCGGTGTCTCGCTCAAGATCGCCGTACCGCCATGACGCACCAGCAAATCCACCGCCGCGCCCAGTCCGGGGTTGGCCGTAATGCCGGAATAGGCGTCCGATCCACCGCACTGCAGCGCCAGGGTCAAATCACCTGCCGGGCGGGTCACACGGGTAATGTCGTTTACAGCGGGCAGCATCTCACGAATTAAAGCCGCGCCATGTTCAACCGAACGGCGGGTGCCTCCAGTATCCTGTATCGTCATGGTCTGGAACCGAGGGCCACGCTCTATCCCATAGGCTTCCAGCAGAAAGTCGATCTGATTGACCTCGCACCCGAGCCCGACCAATAAAATACCGCCAAAATTCGGGTGCCCCGCGAACCCCCACAAGGTGCGCTGCAAATTAGCGTAACCATCACCGGTATCTGCCATTCCGCACCCCGTGCCGTGTACCAAAGAGACTACACCATCAACGTTCGGGTAGGTCGCAATCAAATCCTCTTCAACGGCGGCGCTGATATACCGCGCAACGGTCGCAGAACAATTCACGCTGGTCAGAACACCAATGTAATTGCGCGTCCCCACCCGGCCATCGGGCCGGACATAACCTTGAAAGGTCGCAGGGTTCGCAACAGCGTCGACCTCCCGCGCCTCGGCGCAAAACGCGTAATCCCGATCAAAATCCTGCATCGCAATATTGTGGACATGAACATGATCACCTACCGTAATATCAACCGTTGCAAAGCCAATAATCTGATTATATTTTCGAACAACCTGTCCCTTGGCAATATCCGATGTCGCAATCTTGTGACCTGCAGGTATTGAATCTCTGCAAGAAACAACCTCGCCCGGAATCTCCACGCCCGCCAAAATTTCAGCGCGCGCGACAACGACATTGTCGGCTGGATTCAAACGAATAGTCAGTAGCGTCCCAGATTTCATTACAGCCCCCATTCGAGAACAACATCAATCGCACAATGCGTGACTCAAATCCTCCTTGATGTCTTCCGCATCCTCTAATCCGACTGACAATCGCAACAGCCCATCGGTAATGCCAAGTTGCAGCCGCTCATCTTCGGGCATGCGTTGATGGGTTGTCGTCGACGGGTGCGTGATCAAGCTTTTCGAATCACCAAGATTGTTTGAAATATCAATTAGGTTCATGGCATTAAGAGCCTTGAACGCGGCGCTCTTGCCGCCGGTCAACTCGAACGCCACAAGGTTGCCGCCGTCATCCATTTGACGCTTCGCCAAACTCGCCTGCGGGTGGTCGTCGAACCCGGGGTAAATCACCCGCGCCACGCCAGGTACATCGCGCAAATGCAAAGCGACGTCTTTCGCGTTTTCACAGTGGCGTTGCACGCGCAACTCCAACGTCTCCATACCCTTCAGCATCACCCAAGCGTTGAATGGGCTCATGCTCGGGCCTGTATGGCGAATGAACTGGTTCAAGTGATCATCGTTGAAAGATTGCGGCCCCAAAATTGCGCCGCCCATGCATCGCCCTTGACCGTCAATATGCTTGGTTGTGGAATAAATGACGATGTCGGCACCAAATTCCAAGGGTCGTTGCAAGACGGGTGTTGCGAACACGTTATCAACAATAACATTGGCACCGGCAGCGTGCGCCAGATCAGACACCGCCTTCAGGTCAATAATTTCCAACGTCGGGTTGGAAGGTGTTTCCAGGAAGATGCACTGCGCGCCCGGCGCCAAGGCCACTTCCCATTCATCTAAATTAGTGCCGTCCACCAACACGGTTTCCACGCCATAACGCGGTAGAATTTCTGTGATTATATAATGGCAAGACCCGAACAACGCGCGAGAGGCCACAACGCGGTCGCCCGCCTTTAACTGACAGGCCAATGCCGCATACACCGCCGCCATGCCGCTCGCCATAGCACGGCAGAATTCCGCGCCTTCAAATAGACGCAGACGTTCTTCAAACATCGCCACCGTGGGATTGCCATAGCGGGAATAAATGTAGCGATCTACATCTCCCTTGAACGCTGCCTCAGCTTCTTCCGCAGTTTCATAAACGTATCCCGACGTCAAATAGAGCGCCTCGCTGGTCTCCATAAATGGACTGCGTTCCAAACCGCCACGCACCAGCATCGTGCGAGGGCGCAGGTTGGGGGTTTCTTTTGCCGTCATATCCTCGATCCTTCCACTTACCTCACCCCATACACTGAAGCTTCAGTCGCCCATAATTACCACGAATGAGGTTCTTCACCTATTTCATTGCGGCGTAATCAATTGGCTGCTTGAGATCAATGAAGCCGCCCGCTTCCGGCATCGGGTATTTCAGCCCCGTTGCGCAATTAAATAGCAGCGCGCGTTCGTCTTTCGAGACCTGACCCGACTTCAATGCCGCCTTATACGCCGCCAAAGTTGCCGCCCCTTCCGGGCACAACAAAATCCCATCCGTCTTGGCGCATTCTTCCTGGGCTGCGTTGATCTCGTCATCCTCGACGGCGATGGCGAACCCGTTGCTTTCGCTCACGGCGTCTAAGATCATGAAATCGCCCAGCGCCGCAGGTACGCGAATGCCAGACGCAATCGTATGCGCATTAACCCAGGGTTCCGAAAACCGCGACCCTTCGTCATACGCCTTGACGATCGGCGCACAGCCGGTCGCCTGCACCGCGACCATGCGCGGGCGCTTCGACCCTATCCAACCGATGGCTTCCAGTTCGGCAAACGCTTTCCACATGCCGATCAAACCGGTACCACCGCCTGTGGGGTAAAATATGATGTCCGGAACATCCCAGCCAAGTTGTTCTGCCAGCTCCAAACCCATGGTTTTCTTGCCTTCGATCCGGTACGGCTCCTTCAAAGTCGAGGTATCGAACCATCCCATCTCCTCCTTGCCTTCGCCCACCACGCGACCGCAATCGTTGATGTATCCGTTCGCGAGATATGTGTGCGCGCCCTGCAGCGCAATTTCACGCACATTCACCTGCGGTGTGTCATCGGGACAAAACACATACGATTCAATCCCGGCCGACGTACAGTACGCCGCCATGGCCGCACCCGCATTGCCATTGGTTGGCATCGCCATACGCTTGACGCCCAATTCCTTGGCCATCGACACAGCCAAAGCCAAGCCGCGCGCCTTAAACGACCCGGTGGGCAATCGTCCTTCATCCTTGATGAGAATTTCGCCGCCGCCGAGCGCCGCTTGCAACCGGGGCGCGGGCAGAATAGGTGTCATCACCTCGCCCAGACGCACGACGTTTTCCGCCTTCCTAATGGGCAAAAATTCCCGATACCGCCAGAATTCCGGCGCGCGATGCAACAAATCATCCTTCGACACCGACTTGCCCAACGCGTCCAAATCATAGCGAACCAGCAAGGGCTTGCCGGTTTCGGAAAGGCCTTGCAACGTGTCGGCTTCATAACGTTTGCCGGTTTCACTGCATTCCAAATGGGTCACGAAGGTAGGTGTTTCGCTCATGCCGATGTTCCTTATTGATCAGTTGTATTATCCGCGCCTGGAAAGTAGGTGGAGGGCGTCACGCCTTTTACGGACGTGGCGCGCTTTTCCAACCAATAATCATAGGCGGGCGGTGTTGTTTTAAAGGCGTCGGGGATGCCAAGTTTCAACGCTGCATCCAACGTCCAGTTAGGATTGTGCAGGAATTCCCGCCCAATAGCGATTAGATCTGCTTGGCCATTTTGCAAAATTTCCTCGGCTTGTTCCGCATGAATTATCAATCCAACCGCCATACTCATCATATCCGCCTCCGCGCGAATTTTTTCCGCATACGGCACTTGATAGCCATACCCCACCGGCCCGGCGGTGATGACCGGACTCCCGCGCAACCCACCAGAGGAACAGTCGATAACATCGACGCCTTTGTCCTTGACGAAGCGGGACAGGGCGACACTTTCGTCTGGCCCCCAACCTGCATCGTCTTGTACCGACAAGCGCATGAAGAGTGGCTTTTCGTCAGGCCAATTGGCGCGCACCGCCTCGGTGACTTCGATAGCAAAGCGCATACGGTTCAAGTCAGATCCGCCATATTCGTCGTTGCGCAGATTGGCCTTTGGCGACAGAAACTGGTGCAGCAAATATCCATGCGCGGCATGAATTTCCAGAATATCGAATCCCGCCTTATGCGCCCGCGCCGCCGCTTTACCCCAATTTTCAACCGTGACCTTAATATCGGCGGCGGACAGGGCGCGTGGTACTGGTTCCGTATCACTTGAGCCTATGGCGCTGGGCGCAACCAGTTCCCAATCATCCCAATCGTCAACGCCAGACTCTTTGGCACCTTCCTGCGTCAGAGGTGCGCCGCCTTGCCAAGGGCGGAACCGACGCGCCTTGCGGCCGCTATGCCCAATTTGCAGCGCTGAGACCGAATTTTGCGCCCGAATGAAATCGGCCAGGCGTTTAAAATGTGGGATAAAGGCGTCATCCCAAAGACCCAAATCTCCCGCAGTGCCGCATCCACGCCGTTCCACCTTGGTCGATTCAATAAACACCAACCCGGCGCCACCCGCCGCGAATCGCCCGGCGTTCATAAGGTGCCAGTCCGTCGGAAACCCCTTCTCCGCCGCGTATTGGTGCATGGGCGCGGCAACCACGCGGTTTTTTAAGGTGACGTTTCGTATCGTCAGCGGTTCAAACAACATTGGGTTTGGCATGTTCAGTCCTTAAGTTCTCGATTGTCATACAAAATTTGTAGAGGATCTACAGTTTGACCTTTCTATAATTTCTTAACCTATTGAAACAATTTCATAAATTTTAAACCCTTTAAACCTTAGGATCTCTCACCAAATTTATTAATGTCTCAATTCTACGCACCCTGTAATTTGATGAATTGATTAATCATATTTAGGAATGCAGTCTTTATTAGTTAAAACTTAAGGTAACACCCGAACTCTATGCATGAGATTCAACATTCATCGTATCGCCTGCACATTTTTCATACGAAGCGGGTCTTCGAAATTAGTCACCACAACTTCTTCGCTGACAGTATCCAAAACAGCGCAGCTCAATTGTCGGTCATTCGTATGATCACGTCCATCACCGGCGGACCCAGGATTAATCACCAGCACGCCACCAATCCGACGTACGACCTGTTGATGCGTATGGCCATACAAAACGAAATCGGCGTCCGCCTCACCAAATTGTTCGATTTGCGGACTGTGTGGATATACGTACGTACCACGCGGTTCCCAGGGCGTCGAATGCACCATCAAAACTTTTTTGCCACCGATATCCAGCTCGATGCGCGATGGTTGCACCGCCAGCCATTGCAACAGATCTTGATCAATAGTATCTCGACTGCGCGCCCGCACGCCTTGGGGGCCCATAAAAACTTCTTCATGATTGCCTTGAATCACATGCGCCTCGCGCTCCCGCAGCAGCGCGACGACTTCATTCGAAAACCGATACTCGTAAATACTGTCGCCCAAACACAGCAATTCATCCACCGACCCCATGATGTCCAGGGCCTGTTTTAAACCATCGATATTACAATGCAGATCAGAAACAATGCCAAGCTTCACGCCATAGACCTTTGCACAGGAGGAATGCCGCTTCGACGGCAAGGATCGATACCATAAAATTTTCACACCAGATTACAATGCCTGCCTGCGCCATCTGCACCTACCCGCAATCACCATACGCCAGACTTAATCGTCAGCAGGGCCCAGCAGGCGGTGGATGTGGACGATGAAATAGCGCGTCTTCGCGTCGTCAACGGCACCTTTTGCCTCGCGCTTTGCCGCGCCTTCGCAGATAGCGCACTTGTAGCGACGCTGGACCCCACCTATCATCCGTTTAGTTTGCTGGATAAATAATATGCTGCATGGCGGTGCCTGACGATCGCCTTCAAACCCACCATCGCACGCTTCGACTAAACTTCGCTTCACCAGAAGGATTGGCATATGACCGGGCAACCTTACCCCAACGGCGTGGGTTATATTGATGGTGGCTATTGCGCGAAAGAAGACATGCGCCTGCCGGTCGCTGATCTTGGGTTTTTACTGTCCGACATGACCTATGACGCGTTACATGTGCACAACGGGCGCGTCTTTCGCGTGGGAGACCACCTCGATCGATGGGAACGCTCCATTGCAGAGCGGCGTTATGAAACCCTACCCACCCGCGAGGATATTAAAAACATTCTGATCGAATGCGTACGTCGTGCCCAGTTGCGAGACGCCATGGTCTACATCATCGGGACGCGGGGCGAAGCCGTCGATGGCTTGAAGGATCTTCGGCGCTGTCAAAATGGGTTCCTGGCCTGGGCCGTTCCATATTACGGTGTCATTCCCGGTGATAAAATGACCGAGGGCGTCGACATCATCGTCAGTTCCGTACAACGCATTCCACCTGAGTCCGTCGACCCAACAGTTAAAAATTTTGGCCGGTTAGATTTTTCCAAAGCATTGATGGAAGCCTACGACAATGATTGCGATCATGCAGTGTTACTGGATCAGGATGGGTTCGTGACCGAAGGCCGCGGCTGGAATATTTTCGCATTGCATGGCGGTACATTAGTGTCGCCTGATAGCGGCGTCCTAGAAGGAATTACCCGCCGCACCGTTATCGAGTTGTGCCAGCACAGCAACATCAAAGCCGAACTGGGTAAATTACGCGCAGCGGATCTTCGCAACGCCGACGAAGTGTTCATGACTTCGACGGCGGGCGGAATTATGCCGGTGCGAAAAGTCGATGATAGTATCATCGGAACGGGCGCACGTGGCCCCGTCACAACGCGGCTCAGCGATATGTATTGGGCGCTGCATGAAGATCCTGACTATTCGACGCCGATCGACTATTAGAGCAGTCCTATTAAATGTGACCGTCAGCGACCATTTTACAGGTTAAGGTTACTATCATAGCCAGGATAAACTTGGCGGTATAGGGATCGCCATGAGGAATGCCGTTGAACAATTCGCCCTAGGCATCCAAAGCTTCAATGACCATACGTCCAAAACGTATAGAACATTGCAAACCTCCATAAATGCACAGCCGGGACACTTTAAAGGCCCCGGCTACGGCTTAATCTAAAGCAACGTAGCAATCTTATTGAACGTGTTCATCACGGCGTCACCCGCAGGTGAAATTGCGCAATGATGATGACGGCGATGTCAGCGGCAACCAAACTATATTCCATCGGGGTGGTGCCATTTTCGTCGTTACGGAGCTTTCGGGAATGTTGAATGGTTGCGTGTCATAATGTTGCGCTTTTCGGTGGTCCCGCTTCTGTCGCACGTTGACTTTTTAGAAGAGAGCTTGCTTTAGGCCGGTGATTTCGCACCCCATCGTTTCCAATGACTTTCCATTTCGTCGGAGCCTGAACCGTGACACCTAATTCAAAGCTCAGCAGCTCTCCTTCGCGATACCCTTCAAATGACGGAATTTTACGAATTCTACTATGATCGTTATCACAGCCAAAAAATAAACCTCCAAATTAGGGATATTGCTGGAAAATAGCCTCATGCAAACAAACACTATGCCGCGCTCGGGTTCAAGCGCGCCAAAGGTTTGTCGCTTATAGGCCAGTGTAAAGCCGCGGCAGCAAGACCTAAGACAATAGATACCATCCACATTAAATCATAAGATCCAGTGGCGTCGTAAATATAACCTCCAAGCCATGCGCCACAGAAACCGCCGACCTGATGGCTCATGAACACCACGCCGAACAACATCGAAAAATGCCGGGTGCCGAAGACCTGGGCTACGATGGAACTGGTGAGCGGGACTGTTGACAACCACAACAATCCCATTGCCGCGCCAAATATGATCGCCGTCACCTCATTTATGGGAACAAAAAACATGGCCGTCATCAAGACGGCACGGAGAAAGTAAATCAACGTCAGTACACTCTTTTTTTGGAATCGATCCGCTAAGGCACCGAACAAAAACGCACCGATTATATTGCATAAACCAATGACCGAAAACGCATATGCAGCGTAGGTTGGATCCACGGCATTATCCGCAAAATAGGCCGGTAAATGCGTACCTATAAAGGTGACGTGAAAACCACATACAAAAAAACCAGCCGTTAAAAGAAGATAGCCTGTATGATCACGCGCCTCGCCAAATGCTTCACGAACAGATTGTCTGTGACCGCTGGCGTTACCCAAAGGTGGAGCCCGGAGACCTATCGCAATTAACGGCGTCGCAGCAACCAAAATTGCCATCAACACCAAAGTTTCTCGCCAGCCAAAATAATCTAAAAAATCTTGCACGACAGGCACAAACAAAAAGAACCCAAGCGACCCGGCCGCAATTACGATGCCGAACACCAAGCCCCTGCGATCATCTGGTACGACCTTACCCACAGCGCCCAACACGATGACCTGCGCAGCACCACTCAATCCCAATCCAGTCAGCAATCCTAGAGAAATATAAAGATCAAACGCACTAGCGCTCACGCTCGTCAGCCAGAGACCTACAGCATAAAACATCGCTCCTATAACGATGATTTTCGCCGAACCGTACCGGTCAGCTAGCAAACCCGCAATCGGTTGAAACAAGCCGAACAACAGTATTTGCAGCGCAATTACGAGCCCAAAGGTTTGACGGCCAATGTCTAAATCCAAGGAGATAGGGCGCAGGAAAACCCCAAATGTCATGCGCAATCCGTTGGTAATCAGAACGATTAACATCCCGCAAAGCAGCATGATCCAAAGTTTACGAGTCATTAACTCCATCTCCCATGACTACACCCAATTAACGCGCGGTAATATGGTGTTGCGGCCCGATTAAGTCACGCCCTTATGCCGCGCTAGGAAGCGCCTTAATTGCTTCGCCCTGAATGGAGACGCGCAAGAGTTTGCGCTCAGACGGAAAGTAGTCGGCGACCGGGTAATGCAGACAGTGGGAATTCTCCCAAACCACCAACGTATTGGGCCGCCACACGAGACGAAGGCTAAATTCCGGTCGCTGAACATGCCGGTAAAGTTTGCTCAACAAGGCCTCACTTTCAGCGGCCGCCATACCGTCGATATAGCGGCAGTATTGTGGCATGTTCACAAACAGGAACCTTCGCCCGTTGTCGGGGTTGTAGCCAACGACAGGGTGGCGCACTTCGCTCGCAGCCAGTTTATCGAATTGCTCTTTGGTATAACGACGCTTTGAATTTTGCGTAGGCGTATGCTTATGAATGGCCCACAAGCCATCGATTGTGTCTTTGGTTCGAGCTGACAATCCGTCATAGGCAGATTCAAGACTAGCGAATAACGTGTCGCCGCCGCAATCGGGCAAAATTTTAGCGTAGAGGGATAATTTCGGCGACGGCGTCGCACGAAATGAATGGTCCATATGCCAAAAATTAATTTTCTGCTGTTCGTTGGGATGAATGTGAATGACGCCGACACAGGGTGGATTACCGTCAACCAGCTCCAGATCTTCAACAACAGGATCCCCAAACAAAGCCATGAACGACGCATATCGCTCTGGTGAAATCTGCTGATCGCGAAAGACGATGATTTTGCGGTCAATCAAGGCCTGTTTTATGTCCGCGGCTTGATCATCCCGCAGATGGTTGAGATCAACACCACTGATTTCCACTCCTTGGTTCGGCGTGATGAGCCGCGCCTCAATATTTTCATACAACATATTGTTTTTACCTCCGCCTCTATCAAACAATTCCAATTATGGGAACCATTGGAGAGTAAAACCTTTGGGAACGACCCGCCCAGAGAGACACGAGTCCTGTCGCGTATTGCGCTGCCTCAACTGACTGTATTCGCAAATTAAGAAATCCGTAATGCTTTCGTCAAGTGCCTTAAAAGGACGTTTTAACATCCAAATTTACCCAAGGGTTGACTTTCCCGTAATTTGCCGCCGCGATAAGGTGCAAATTAATTACGCCTACTAGCATATTTTACAGACCATTGGGGACCCAAATGACTTCCACGCAGCAAAATCGCGAAGACGGTTCGATTTCACCAAAGGCGCTAGAAGGCATTCGAGTTCTGGATTTCACCTGGGTGCGGGCGGGACCGTGGTCGACCCGTTGGCTGGGTGCGTTAGGTGCGGAAATCATCAAGGTTGAATGGCCCGCCAATGAACGCGGTCGGTTGACCGCCGTAACGCCGGAGGGCATCGAAAAGAACCTGAATTCATCACCAACTTTCAACGATACCAACCCCAACAAGCGCAGCGTCACCGTCAATATGCGTAGCCCCGAAGGTCTTGCCATAATCAAAAAATTGGTCGCGATAAGCGATGTTGTGGTGGAAAATTTTAGCCCGAAAGCTTTAAAAGGCTGGGGCCTCGGATACGATGAACTCCGTAAAATTAAGCCCGACCTTGTATATGTCTCACAATCCGGCTTGGGCCACACCGGTCAACAATCGCACTATACCACCATGGGTCCGACGGCGCAGGCGTTTTCAGGACTGACCCATTCATCGGGACTGCCAGACAGACAACCCGCCGGATGGGGCTGGTCCTGCCTGGATGATTTGGGCGGTGTGAATATAGCGTTTGGCGTGATGGGATCGCTGCACCGACGGAACAGGACCGGACTTGGCCAGCATGTGGATTTAGCCCAAATGTTCATTGGCGCAACCTTGAATGGACCCGCCATCCTGGACGCCACCATCAACAAACGTGCCCTGCAACGCGAAGGATTCCCACCGGGAAATCGCGCTCATTGGCCGGGCACGCCGCTGTTGAACAATTATCGTGGCCCCACCACCGCACCACACAACGCCTATCGCACCAAGGGCGGCGGCTATAACGACTGGGCGGCTATCGTGTGCGTTGGCGAGGCGGAGTGGCGTGCGCTTGTCGAGGTCATGGGGTCGCCGGACTGGACGAAGGACGAAAAATTAGCGTCCTTGGCCGGGCGCCTCAAACATCAAGTTGAACTGGACGAAAACATCGAAGCCTGGGCCAAGACCCTGGACAAATATGCCCTGATGGAGGTCTGCCAGGCGGCAGGCGTGCGCGCCATGCCGGTACAGAGCACGGAAGACCGGGTCGACAATGATCCACAACTTCGTCATCGCGACATGTACACCGAACTGGACCACCCGGTCTTGGGCCGGCGTAAATTTCAAAACGCGCCATTTAAAATGTCCGTGACCCCGGTGGTCAACATCTGCGCCGCGCCGCTTGTCGGCGAACATGTTCAAGAAGTGCTGGAAGGTCTGTTGGGCCTCTCCCATGAAGAAGTCGTGTCCGGACTTCAGAACAATATTTTCTGGCCTAAAAGCATGCGGCGGTTCGATTACCTCGACGCCATGATTGAAGGTGGCCCCTGGAAAGGCGACACCGCAACAACAATCAAACACAAACCCGTTTCAGGGAAAGATATCATCAAAAACGCCTATCGATCGGCGAGCAACACCAACACCGGGCCATTGCATGGTCTGCGCGTCATCGAGGTGTCAGACGAACAGGGACAATATTGCGGCAAGCTTATGGGCGATTTAGGCGCCGACGTCATCAAGGTCGAACCACCCAGCGGCGAATCGACGCGAAGTGTCGGCCCCTTTCTTGACGATGAACCACACAAGGATCGTAGCCTCGCCTTTTGGCATTATAACACCTCCAAGCGTGGCGTGACGCTAAACCTGGAAACCGAAGACGGCCGCGCACTATTCCGAAAACTAGCTGCCACAGCGGATATCATTCTGGAAAGCGCCGGACCCGGTTACCTTGAAAGCCTGGGTCTTGGATACGAGTCACTGACGGCAGCGAATTCGAAACTGATCCATTGCGCCGTCTCACCCTTTGGACAGACCGGCCCCTGGCGCGACTTTATCGGTAGCGACCTGATCCATATGGCGGCGGGCGGATTCATGGGCCTTTGCGGGTACGACGTCGCCGACGACCCCGAACAAATCCCCATCGCACCCGGCGGCGGCAACGCCTGGCACACCGCCAGCAGCTTCGCCTATATGGCCATCACTGCCGCATTAGTGTCACGCGATGGCACAGGAAATGGGCAATTCATCGACCTTTCCGTTCACGATTCCTGCGTGGTGTCGACAGAAATGCACGTGCCCACCTACATTTATCATAACAAGGTCGTGATTCGACAAACCGGCCGGCACGCGCAATTAGAACCCAATCAAACCAACCAATTACGCTGTGCCGATGGCGGTTACGTTAACGCTGTCGGGTCGCGTGTGCCATTGCGCCGGTTCCCCGATCTGGTGGCGTGGATGGATGAATACGACGCGGCGGAGGATCTTGGCGAAGAACGGTACGCCACCGCCAAGGGATTCGTCGAACACGCCGTCCATATCGACGACGTCATCGCGCGGTTTGCGGCCAAACTCACCCGTGACGAGCTTACCCATGGAGGACAGGCCCGACAGTTCAACTGGGGCGCTGTGCGCTCACCAGATGAACTGATCGACGACGGGCATATGGTCGACCGAGGGTTCTGGATCGACGTAGATCATCCCGAATTGGGGGAAACTTTCACCTACCCCGGCAGCGCGGCCATTTATAACGGCTCGCTCTGGCGAATTTCCCGGCGCGCGCCGTTGGTTGGCGAACACAACCAGGAAGTTTTCCACGAAGAACTCGGCATTGATCAAGCGGAGCTGGCATGTCTAGCGGAAGCAGGGGTTTTGTAAACCTCGCGCCGAGCGTTCGCAGCCCCCTACCTTTGGGAGCATTTCGATTATTTTACTCATATCAAGGATATGGAGAAGTACCATGAATACCCCTGAAACCTCTCCCCATATGAGCTTGCTTGATTCACTGGCGCATAACGCCTCGGGAACAGCGAAAACCGTCATCGTTGGCTTGAACTGGACACTAGTGTGCGGCCCGAATGGCGCTGGACTTGCGCATACGCCCGCGCGTGGCACGGCGGGGTGTCACTCGCTTCCCGACCCTGGCGAGTATAATGGTAAAGACTTACACGCTTTAGCGACACTTCGCGACTCCTCAAATATTTTCGAACAAGCAATCGCCCTCGCCGCAATAAACGCCCACCACAACCGATTGGATGGTGTTAGCGACGATATAAACGGCCTAGACCTTATCGATGATCGCGGTGCCAAGACCGCAATTATTGGCCGATTTCCTTCCCTTGAAACCAAACTACCAGGCGCCCTGGTCATTGAACGCGAGCCTGGGCCCAACGATTATCCGGAAGACGCCGCCGCCTATATCCTGCCGAAATGCGAACAAGTCGCCATTACCGCGTCCACGCTTGTCAACGGGTCGTTGGCAGGGTTTCTGGCCCTAGCACCAAACGCCTTTATTGTCCTGGTCGGCCCCAGCGCGCCGCTGGCAACGCCATTGTTCGACTATGGCGTTGATGCGATTTCCGGGTTCGTCGCCACCGACATCCCAAGACTGGAGCGGGTCGTCGCACAAGGCGGCTCGGTACGTGCTATGAAACAATGTGGACGAAACGCGACCATCCGAAACCCTCGTTAACTCATATATCGGCCCCGGCCAAAATCGATTCCGCCGCGTCCAGATCTTCCGGCCGATTGGTGTTGAAGAACGGATCAAACGGCTCAATCGAATATTCAACGCACGCCATTTTGTAATCTGCGGTCCAAGCGTCAACCTTGCGCACGCCGTCTTCCACCATCGCACGACGTAGCGCTCCGCGTAACGCGACGGGCCAAAGCCCGACCACCGGGTGAGTTCGGCCATTCGATGACGCACACGCTATGTCCGCGCCTTCCGCCTTTATGGCGCACTGCAGACGCGCCACTAAATCATTCGGCGCAAACGGTGCATCAGTGGGAAAACTCGCCACCCAGTTACAATCCGGCCATTCCCGCGCGACCCACTCCAAGCCCGTCAAGACACCAGCAAGCGGTCCCGCATAACCTTCAATGACGTCGGGAATAACGGGCAACCCATAGTCCTTAAATCGTACCCGGTCGCCATTAGCGTTCAACGCCAGTTCGGCCACCTGCTCCGATGCACATTCAATAACCCGCGACAAGATCGTCCGACCGCCCAACAGACGCAGGCATTTATCGCCACCGCCCATGCGTCGTGACAAGCCTCCCGCCAGCAACACGCCCGCCACCCCGTCCGACATAAAGTCATTCGTCATGATCGAGTTCCGCCGTCCATAATGTCAGGCGGTTCCGACCGTCATTTTTGGACTGGTACAGGGCACGATCCGCCTGTTGGATTGTTTCCTTCAACGGCGTCTCCTCGCTCACCAGGCAAAGCCCAAAAGACGCGCCCAAATCCAACGGTGTTTCGTCCGGCAACAACACCGGATTTTCGGCTAGCGACACCCGCAAGCGGTCCGTCACCTCGATGGCCGTCCCTTCATTCGCGTTGGGCAGACAAATAAGAAACTCCTCACCGCCATAGCGGAAAATATCATCGTAAGACCGCAGATTAGCGAGAAACCGGCTCGCAACGGTCCGCAAGACATAGTCGCCGGCGCCATGCCCGTGGGTGTCATTCACGGCCTTGAAATAATCGATATCCGCCAGAACCAAACAGCACGGCGCTTTAGTACGGATCGCGCGTTCGCGTTCGCTGGACAGAACCGACATCATAATTTGCCGGTTGTACAATCCGGTCAGCGGGTCTAGCTCCGACACCGCCTTCCGAAACGCTTCGCGCAACCGCCGGGCTTGGGCGTTAAAGGCGTCGACTTTCGCCACGAAAGCATCGTATTCCGCCACCGGGATAGGATTGTCCCGCGACGCCTGTAACGCCAGGAATCGACCGAATCCATACATGTCTTCATGCAACCGTTCCAGATACCGGAACGCCGCCTGGTTCAACAACCCCTGCTCCCGATGTAAATCCAGCCAACTGCCAAACCGCGATATGAAGCGCGCGTATTCCGACACCACCGCCACATCCGGGTCCAAATCACAGACAATCGCGCGATGCCACGTCTGGAGCCATTCTGCACACTCGTCAATGGCGGCGTCGATGACGCCCAGCATCTCGCCGGTGTCAATCGGCGCTGGCGTATTTGTGGTCGCGCTCTCCGTCATGATGACGCGTCATAGACAATACGATCCTGGCCCGACAGCACAATAAACCGCCGCCCTTTAGCCCGGCCCACAAGCGTTAAGCCCGCGCGGTTAGCCAGTTCAACCCCCCATACCGTGAACCCGGATCGTGACACCAGAATGGGAATTTCCATCTGCACCGTTTTAATCACCATCTCCGATGTCAGCCGCCCCGTCGTGTAAAAAATTTTGTTCGACGGCAAAATATCATGCAGCGTCATATATCCCGCAATTTTATCAACCGCATTGTGACGCCCGACATCCTCCATATAAATGAGAGGCGTGTCTTCCTCGCACAGCACGCATCCATGGATCGCCCCGGCCTCCAGATACAGACTGGGCGTGGAGTTGATCGCTTTCGACAGACTGTACAGCCAGGACGTCCGCAACACCGTGTCATTAGGCAACGTAATGTCGTCGAACTTTTCCATGACATCGCCAAAAACCGTCCCTTGTGCGCACCCGGATGTCAGCGTCTTTCGTTGCAACTTATCTTCAAAATCTGTCGTCGAATTCGTCCGAACGACGACCACGTCAAGGTCGTCATGATATTCTACATCCAGAATTTTATCATCCGGCGCCAGCATGTTCTGATTCATTAAATAACCGACCGCCAAATATTTTGGATAATCTCCAATCGTCATCATCGTCACGATTTCACGATTATTCAGATACAAGGTCAGCGGCCGCTCCACGACGACTGAAGTGACGATCTCCTGCCCGTCCTGGTCCCAGCCGGTCACCCGGTTCGTCAAGGCAGGATCCTGTGGATTGGGTTTGACGATGAGATTTTGCATAATTTGAATATGCGCCTCGATGGCTCCAGCGACAAGCGCCGAGGGATTTATCAAATCGATGCGGATTTCTACTCTCCTTCGGTAACGCCCTTATAATTGTAACAGTACGCAAGGTTGGTTTAGCGTTGGTGAACTTCGCCGCAACGCGGCCGGTGCCGTTAAAAGCGCTGGAACTACGCGTGGCGTAAACCTCACATCCGGATAGCTAGGCTGGGACCCTTGGATCAAGTCCAAGGACGGTAGTAAAAAGGTGCCAGAACTACGGCGCGGGATAAGACGACGGGGTGAGGTCTAAAATTTAAGGCCTAGCGTCACTCAATACCTTCCATCATATGATTAAATGCCTTTTTACAAATTAACACCCGCAACGCAGACAGGGAAAATATGTACGAATGTATAGGATAGCGAAGCGGTACGAATCACTTAAGGGCGTTATGCCGATTTCAACGTCAACCCGCCGTCGACGACAAGTTCCGCGCCAGTGACGTATTTTGCTTCGTCAGAGGCGAGATAGACCGCCGCGTAGGCGACGTCCCAAGCGTCGCCGCCGTGGCCAATAGGCGTCAGTTCGCCGCGTTTTCGGAACATTTCTTCGATGTCGCCATCGGCGTAGAATTCCGCCAGCGATTTTTCGACCATGGGCGTTTCCAGAAGCCCCGGCAAGATGGCGTTGGCGCGGATGCCACGACCCGCGTATTCCACCGCCACCATGCGAGTGAAATGGCTCACTGCCGCCTTGGTGGTGTTGTACGCTAAATACGGCACGCCGAGCCATCTTATCCCGGCAATCGACGAAATGTTGACAATGGCCCCCTTACCCTGGGCCTCCATAATCGGCAGCACGTGTTTACAGGTCAGGAACATACTTTTCAGATTGACGTTATTGACCCGATCCCAGTCTTCTTCGGACAAATCGACCGGCCCGCCGATTTTCAAAATGCCAACATTATTGTGCAGAATATCGATGCGCCCATAGGCGCTCTTGCACGCGTTGGTCATGGCCAACACCAGGTCGGATTTCGACACGTCGCATTGGATGGATTCGGCGTCGAACCCTTCGCTTCGGATGATGTCGCGGGTTTCTTCCGCCGCCGCCAGATTGATGTCAGCGCAGAAGACCTTGGCGCCTTCGCGCGCATACAACACCGCCGTAGCCTTGCCATTGCCCCAGCCCGGCCCCACCGACCCGGCGCCGCTCACCAATGCAATTTTATCCTTCAGACGATCTACCATTATTTAATCTCCCCGCCCATTCGCCAGCGCTGCCGCATCCAGTTCGCGTAACTTTGTTTTCAAAACCTTACCATAATTGTTCTTCGGTAGTTCTGCGACAAACTTATACGCCTTGGGACGTTTGAAGCGCGCCATATGTTCCAGACAGAACGCGTCCAGCGAGCCGCAATCTTCTTGACCGGCCTGCGCAGGCACCACATAGGCAATCAGGACCTCGCCCCACTCCGGGTCCGGCCGCCCGATGACCGATGCTTCCGAAACCAGTTCATGGCGCAGCAAGATTTCTTCAACTTCGCGCGGATAGATGTTGGTGCCGCCGGAAATCACCATGTCTTTCGAACGATCCTTGAGTGTCAAAAACCCATCATCGTCGAACGACCCCATATCACCAGTGTGCAGCCAGCCGCCACGCAGGGTTTCTGCCGTAGCAATCGGGTTGCCCCAATAGCCGGTCATGACGGAATCGCCGCGCACCAGAATTTCGCCAATTTCGCCGGTGGGCAGCAGATTGTCATCATCATCCGCAACCCGGACTTCGACTACGCTTTGCGCGATTCCCACCGACGCCAACCGGTCGAGCCAGCGCGGATGCGCGCTATCGGCATGAAAATGGGTCGCCAGTGCGGTGATCGTCATGGGGCTTTCACCCTGTCCATAAAGCTGCGACAATTTGGGGCCAAACCGTTCCAGGCCCGCACGGCAATCGGCCACATACATGGGACCACCGCCATAGAAGATAGATTTCAAGTTCGATGTGTCCCGGTCCATCGTATCGTCGAGTAAGCGCTTTACCATTGTCGGCGCCGCGAAGAACGAAAGGTTTGGCCACGCTTCAATTAGGGCGAAAATTTCCGCGGGCTCGAACCGTCCGCTTTCCGGCAAAACGTGACACGACGCCTGCGCCACATGCGGCAAGCTATACAGGCCAGATCCGTGGCTCATGGGGGCCGCGTGCAGGATGCACTCCCACGGCGCGCCCTGGTCGACATCAGCGAAGTAGCAATAGCTCATCGCCAGAAGGTTCCGGTGACTCAGGGTCGCACCTTTGGGTTGGCCGGTCGTGCCGCTGGTGTAGAACAGCCACGCCGCATCATTAGGTTGGCGCGCCGCGCACGCCATCGGGTCCGCGCCACACAAGGTTAGATATTCCGGCGTATCCACGCAGACAAGATGCTCCAGCGAAAGCGGTGCCAGGGTCTCGACCAGCTCATCAGTGGCAAAGCAGAGACGTGACCCGCTGTTTTCAAGGATATACGCGAATTCGGTTTGGTGCAGCTTGGCGTTAATTGGTACGGCGACCAACCCCGCATGCCAACAGGCGTACAACACCTCCAGAAACGAGGGACAGTTTTTCATGGCCAGCGCGACACGGTCGCCGGGGTTTAGCAAATAATTCTCGCGCAACGCCCACGCCAACCGCGCCACACGGTCGGACAGTTCCGCGTAATTGGTCAACACCATGGACCCACGCGCCACTGCGGGACGGTCGCCTTGCGCCAACCCGGACCGGACCAATTGAGTGGCAATATTCATTCACGCCTCCTTGATAATTCCGCCGCGTGGGGGGAGTCTGCAAGGCTGCAAAAGCGAAGGCAAGGCCAACACTGGCCAAGGCCGGTCAATTTACCATATAAATAGC
Organism: Alphaproteobacteria bacterium; assembly: GCA_028822585.1. Classification (GTDB taxonomy): domain Bacteria; phylum Pseudomonadota; class Alphaproteobacteria; order UBA8366; genus JABJJH01. Next base: position 112,951 of record JAPKDL010000002.1, read on the forward strand.
CAGAATGTGCACACTACGGATGATTGGGGATAGAAATGGACGCCATTGAAGCATTAATGTCGCGGGTGTCGATACCGCCAAAATTATTGGTGGAGCCGGCGCCGGCGGGCGACTCACTGGATGAAATATTCGCCGCCGCCATGCGTGCGCCAGACCATGGCGCAATTCAGCCGTGGCGCTTTCATATTGTCAGCGGCGATGCGCGGGGAAAGTTAGGCGATTTGTTCGTCGAGGCGTTGAAAAAGCGTGACCCCAACGCCGATGACGAAGCTGTGCAAAAAGAACAGGCGCGGCCCCTGCGCTCTCCCCTGGTTATTGTCGCCTGCACCAAGGTGTCTCACGAAAAAGCCAATGTACCAAAGGTCGAACAGATCGTCGCTACGGCGGCGGCGGTGCAGAACATGATGAACGCAGCCCATGCGCGCGGGTTCGGAAGTTTTCTGGCCACCGGTAAAAACGCGCGCGACCCGCATGTGAAGGCGGCGTTTGGTTTGGCTGATGACGATGAAATCATCGGATTCGTGTATTTTGGCACACCGCGCCGGGGCGCCATGGAAAAACCTCGCCCAGACGCCCGTGAATTCGTGTCCAATTGGACCTAACTATCAGAAATATTCCGATATAAATCGGGTCTCCGATCGCGGAACAAGCCCCATTTTTGGCGTTGCTGGCGGATTGCCTCCAAATCGAATTCGGCCAGGATAACGGCCTCTTCCTCGCGCGGGGCCGAAGCGACAACAGCGCCGGTCGCGTCCACAATAAAAGACGATCCGTAGAAATTCATCTCAGTGTCAGAATTTGATTCGACGCCGACACGATTGGCGGCGATGACCGGGACCATGTTTGCCGCAGCGTGACCCTGCATCACACGACGCCAATGGCCACTGCTGTCATAGGTCGGGTCGCGGGGTTCATTACCGATTGCGGTGGGATACAGCAACATTTCCGCGCCTTGCAACGCCAGGGACCGGGCGCATTCGGGAAACCATTGGTCCCAGCAAATCGCGGCGCCTATTATTCCAAATCGCGTTTCCCAGACCACAAATCCAGTGTCTCCAGGCGTGAAGAAATATTTCTCCTCGTACCCCAACCCTTCGGGAATATGGCTTTTGCGGTATAAGTCACCCACGCGGCCGTCTGTGTCGATCACCACCAGCGAATTATAATAGTTACCGCCGTCAATTTCAAAAAATCCAACCAGCAGCACAACCTCCAACACACTTGCCAGCGCAGACATGTGCGCGATCATCGAATTGCCGTCAAACGTTCGCGCCAAAGCGAAATGGGTGTCGCGTTTTTCCGCTGGAAAGTACGGTGTCTCAAACAATTCCTGTAACAATATGATATTGCCGCCACGTTCCGCCGCGTCGCGAATAAGTCCTTCCGCACGACGAATATTAACCGCCCGGTCAGAGTCACACATCATCTGAACCGCCGCAACAGTGACCTTCATGTCCGGCTCTCCCTAAACCTGTGCTGCAGGCTGTTGTTGGGTGATACAATGGATTCCGCCACCGCCTTTTAGAATAACCCGAGCGTCGATCTGAACGACCTCCCGATGCGGGAACGCAGCTGCAACTGTGGCGTAGGCGTCGGCATCTTGCGGACAGCCAAAAGCAGGCATCACGACCCCACCGTTCGCGATGTAAAAATTCACATAGGATAACGCCAGACGTTCGCCCGATTGAAATACTGGGTCCGGTTGTTCAATGGTCAAGACGGTCAAGGGTTGGCCCTGCACATCGGTGCTTGAGTCTAGAATGCAGCGGTTTTCCTGCAGCACCGCATAGTTCGGATCTCTGGGATCACTACAGATTTGCGCTAAAACGACGCCTGGCCGCACGAAACAGACCACATTGTCCACATGCCCATCGGTCATATCACCCACCAGCCCTCCGGCCAGCCAAATAATTTTTTTAGCGCCAAGCGCGCCTCGCAAAAATTCTGCCATATCAGCGCGGGGGACACTTGGGTTACGGTTTTTATTTAACAGAACGGAGTCCGTCGTCAATAAAGTCCCTCGACCATCCACATGTATCGCACCTCCCTCCATAACAATAGAGGTCGCAAACCGTTGAAGACCAAGTTCCGCCAATAATGCGCCCGCCAAACCCGCATCGGCATCATGAGGAGTTTCCTTACCCCCCCACCCATTGAACCGCCAGTCGCACCCTGCAACGACACCCTCGCAGTTGCGAACAAAGGTGGGGCCAGTGTCCCGCATCCATGAATCATCCATGGGAAAAGCTGTGATATCGACAACCCCGCCACAATAATCGTTAGCTTGCTCGATCAAGTCGGGCCGTGCCAACATCGTCACCGGCTCATACCGGCCGATAGTTGCGGCCACTTCCGCGAACGCGCGCCGCGCCGCGTCCATCTCCCCCCTCCATAAACGTTCCCGGCAAGGCCACGCCATCCAGCAACGTTCATGCAGTGCCCATTCTGCGGGCATCGCGTATCTGTGCACGGCGGACTCGATCGAAACATTCATGAAACCGGCCTGCGCGACATAACTTTCTGTGGTTCTAAATTAGCAAACAAGGGTATGCCGCCAATACCCACCCCTTCGTCGCGGAAATACCAGGTGATAAAATTTGGCTCGTTAAGCCGCCGCATAATGGATTTTCTGCATTCCTTCATATCTTATTACGGCCTTTCATATGCCAAAATCTCCAAAGTTCATATCATAGCGGGTTCGCACCCTTTTGCGTATGGAAAGAAGTCAGATAAACCGGCTTGATTAAAAGGCTCCGTTCCTGTGGACTTAAACTTACGAAACGGAACATCTTAAAAAGATGGCTTGGGAGTAACCGGCACATGACGGATAATCTGGAACGGTTAAAGGACTGGATTGGTAAGACGGAATTCATCGAAGAACGCGCAAGTACAGGGCGTGCGCAGGGTCTTGCCGCGTTACTGGATAAACCAGATACGCCCCGTGAAGGTGAACCAATGGGACTCATGGACCATTGGTGCTTTTTCAAACCCCGTGTCCGGCAATCCGACATCGGCCCAGACGGCCATCCCAAGCGCGGCGGATTCATGCCGCCGGTTCCTTTGCCCCGACGGATGTTTGGCGGGTTTCGCACGACTTATCATAAACCCTTGATCCTGGGTGAAATGATGCGCAAGGAAGCCACGATCAAAGCCGTGCAAATTAAAAGTGGGCAAACCGGCACGCTCGTGATTTGCACGGTGAGCAATCGCTTCAGCGGCGAAAGCGGCCTCGCCATTGAGGAAGAACATGACTTCGTCTACCGCGACAACTCTCCAAAAGACGCCAAGGAAGGTTCTAGCAACAGCGGAAAAACCACCGTTGCGCCCGAAGATTTCGAATTTTCACGTGAAATTACACCGGATCCCGTGATGCTGTTCCGGTATTCCGCCTGCACGTTCAATGGCCACCGCATTCATTACGATTACAAATACGTCACCGAAGTTGAAGGTTACCCTGGCCTGATCGTACACGGGCCGCTTATCGCGACATTTCTGATGGAATTGAGCTTGGCCAACAATCCGGACCGCAAGGTCAGGAGTTATACGTTTCAAGCGCGTTCGCCCTTATTCGAAAACAACTCCTTCACCGTTGCCGGCAAGCCATCGGGCGGCGGGTCAGCCTTATGGTCGATCACGCCGGATGGCCGTATTTCTGCCACCGGTGCCGTTGGATTCACCTAACCCACTACAAATTTATGGCACCAGAATATAAAAACGCCCCGGTCGGTTAGACCAGGGCGTTTCTATTTGTACGTTCGCGGATAGCGCTATCGCGTTCGCAGTCTAGGGTCGAGAACGTCACGCAGTGCATCACCGAACAGATTAAAACCAAACACCGCCAGGGAAATTGCAACCCCTGGCCAGATAGCAACCCAAGGCGCGCTTTCCGCGTATTCCTCGGCACCGCCTTGCAACATTAAGCCCCAAGCCGGGGTTGGTTCCTGAACGCCCATGCCCAGGTAGGACAAGGAAGCTTCAGTCAGGATCGCCTGACCGACGGCTGCTGTCAGGATAATCAAGAACGGTGCCATTACGTTTGGAGCCATGTGGCGGAGGATAATTCGTATATGCGAAAAGCCACACGCACGGGCCGCGTCGACGTAAGGAATTTCCCGAATGGCCAACGCACTCGACCGCACGACACGGGCACAACGCGGGATAAACGGGATCGTGATCGCCGTGATCACACTGGACATACTCGTGCCAAAGATCGATACGATTGCCAAAGCGAGAATAATCAACGGAAACGCCATGAACACATCCATGACACGTTGGAAGATCAAATCGACTTTGCCGCCAAAATAAGCACTGCCAACACCAAGCACCAAGCCCGCAAATGATCCTACAAAAGCGCACGTGAAACCAATAAATAATGCTGTTTGCGCGCCAAAAATAAGGCGTGTCAACATATCCCGACCGAACTGATCCGTACCCAACAGAAAATCGCCGTTCGGCGGAATCAGCATATGTTCAAAGGAGGCCAATTCCGGATCATACGGCGAAATATATTCGGCGAAGATCGCGCAAACCACCATAATGCTAACGACCAAAAGGCCAGCCAATCCAAGTGGCTGTTTGCGAATTAACGAGCCGATTCGTTCGCTTAACGGTTTCCGTTCCGCGAGTTCTTCAATGACGGTTCCGGGATTAATTTCAGTGACAGACATAATTTATACTCCCCTCAACTATACCGGATCCGAGGATCCAACCACGCGTAGAAAATATCCACCAGCAAATTTATCATCACGAAAATAAAGGCAACCAACATGACTAGCGCTTGTGTCATCGCAAAATCATGGTTTTGCACTGATTCGACAAAGAGCTTCCCTAGTCCATTCAGATTAAACACCTGTTCGGTGACAACCATGCCGCCCATCAGAAACGCAAATTCAATGGCAATGATCGTCACCACAGGCAACATCGCATTTTTCAGAGCATGCCTATTTATAATAATTTTTTCGAGCAGACCCTTGGCACGCGCCGTACGCACATAATCCTCACGTAGCACTTCAAGAAGCGATGAGCGTGTCATCCGCGTCGCGACAGCCGCGTAGCGATACCCCGTCGCCAAAGCCGGCCATATGAGCTGAACCATATTGGCCTCGAGGTCCACGAAGGGCGAAGTGTATTCAATAGGCGGCATCCACGGTGTTCCAAACCACGCCTGCGTACTTATCAAAAGGCCCAGAATAATCATGATGCCAAGCCAGAACGACGGGATCGCGATCCCTGCGATACTGAACGTGCGAACTACATAATCGATCCAGGTATCCTGCTTGATCGCTGAAATGGTGCCTAACGGTAAGGCAATTAAGATCGAAACGAGAGTCGCCATGATCGCTACCTGCAACGATAACTGAAACCGCAACCCGATTTCCCTCTCAATGGGTTGCCCCGTCCACATGGACTCACCCAAATCAAAAGTAAAAAACCCGCCAATAAAACCTAAGAACTGCTGGTACACAGGCTTATCAAGGCCAAGGTTGGTGTAACAAGCCGCCAAAGCGTCTGGGTCCACGTATTGCCCATCACCTGCAAGGCGCAATTCACAGACGTCGCCTGGAATCATGCGAAGCAGGAAAAAAATTAGACACGCAGCCCCCAACAACGTTGGCAACATCAGAAGAACGCGCTTAACGATATATTTGTACATCGATTCTTTCCGTCCCATCGCCACCTGAACACCCCAGGCGGCTTAACTATTTTCTACGCCGTTTCCGGCTGATCTATTCGTTTCATGCGCTTCACCAATTTTCCATCACAAAAGCGCGCAAATGACTCAAGCTTCTGGGCAAGCCACCCAATGGCCTGGCTTTACTTCCAAAAGCTTCGGGATCGCCTGTGAGCAGCCTGGCACTGCAATTTCGCAGCGCGGATGGAACACACACCCGCTTGGCGGGTTAATCGGGCTTGGAATTTCACCCTTCACAATTTTATGTTCACGCGACGCTTCCAAAACAGGATCGGCAATTGGCACCGCGTCCAGCAAGGCCTTTGTATAGGGATGCATGGGATTTTCAAACAACTCGTCGCAATCTGCCACCTCAACCATATGCCCCAGATACATAACGGCGACCCGTTGGCACAAATGTCTGATCACGCTGAGGTCGTGCGAAATAAACAGATATGTAAGGTTAAATTCGTCCCGCAGATCTTCAAGCAAATTGATGACCTGCGCTTGAATTGACACATCCAGCGCCGACACAGCTTCATCACAAACTATAAATTCAGGATTGAGCGCCAACGCCCGAGCCACCCCGACGCGTTGCCGCTGTCCACCACTCATTTCATGGGGATAACGGTCTGAGAATTGCGGGCTCAGCCCACACAGGGACAGCAATTCCGCTACACGACGATCACGCTCCGTCTTGTCCTCAATAATTTTGTGAACCTTCATAGGCTCACCGATAATATCGCCAATTTTCATACGAGGATTCAGTGAGCTGTAAGGGTCCTGGAAGATGACTTGCACCTTTTGCCGGAATTGCAGCATATCCGACCGGCTCAACGTCGATATGTTTTGTCCGTTGAAAACAATGTCTCCGGAAGTCTGCTTTTCAAGCTGTAAAATGCAACGACCCGTTGTCGTTTTGCCACATCCTGACTCGCCAACCAGCCCCAGCGTTTCCCCTCGAGACATACTGAAACTGATACCATCAACGGCTTTCACATCCGCGACTTTCCGTTGAATCATTATGCCCTCCGTTATCGGGAAGTACATTCGAAGATCAGTGACTTCTAGAATTTTTTCGACTGGCGTTCCCGCCCCCGTCGTTTCCACTACACTCATATCGTCGCCCTTTAAACTTCTTCTAATTCATTGTGGCGAAAACACGCTGCTGCATGCACACCATCGATCTTCTCTAATTCCGGTATGCTTTGCGCGCATTTATCCGTCGCATAACGACAACGCGGACGAAAAGCGCAGCCACCGTCAAGTTTCGACAAATCAGGGGGTTGCCCTTGAACCGGGTCAAGTTTGGCGACGCGAGGCTGATCGATACGCGGTACAGACTTCAACAAGGCCAGTGTGTAGGGATGTTTCGGCGTATGATAAATATCCTTGGCTGTCCCGGTTTCAATAATCTTGCCCGCATACATGACATTGACCCGGTCCGCGTATCGCGCGACCACGCCAAGGTTGTGCGTAATAATAATCATCGCCACGCCAAAATCCCGAGTCAGATTTTTCATCAACTCCAGAATTTGCGCTTGAATGGTGACATCCAGTGCGGTCGTCGGTTCATCCGCAATTATCAATTTCGGATCGCAGCACAATGCCATCGCGATCATAACCCGCTGCCGCATCCCGCCGCTAAGATGGTGCGGGTATTGCGCCAGACGCCGTTCAGGTTCTGAAATTCCAACCAACCCTAGAAGCTCCACCGCACGCGCGGTTGCTTCTTCCTTACTCATATTCAGATGGTGCGTCAGAGTTTCCGTCAATTGCAGGCCAATGGTTAAAACCGGATTCAACGATGTCATAGGTTCTTGAAAAACCATCGCGATGTCGTTGCCGCGAATTTTGCGCATTTCTATGTCGCTTAGCGCCAGCAAATCCTGCCCTTGGAATTTGATGGTGCCACCGACGACTTTACCCGCCGGTTCCGCGACCAATCGCAAAATCGACAATGCGCTCACTGATTTGCCACAACCGGACTCGCCGACGACGGCGACCGTTTCACCGGCTTCCACATCATAGGTGATGCCGTCGACCGCTTTTACGATGCCCGAAGACGTGAAGAACTGGGTCCGTAGACCCTCAATTTCCAATAAAGCCGCCACTTAACCTCCCAAAACCATATCTATTGCAGTTCGCTTCTTTCAACATACTTCTCGACGAACCCGCTAAAACGCTGGTGACCGTAGTTGACATCGAGCATCTGAGTCAATCGCGAAGGCAAATCTCACGTCAATTAGGCTCGAATTGAGCATAAGCATGCGCTTGTATACGGATACGAACGTCTACACAAGGATCGCTTGGG
>JAPKDL010000092.1 GCA_028822585.1 Alphaproteobacteria bacterium
CACATATCATCGCTGGGTTTGGACGCATTGAGTGGCTTTCAGCGAACGACATTTTGCTTGAGGGCGAATCGAACAGCGCTTTAATGACGGCGGAAGCGGACATTCTGGACCACATGAATGCCGATCACACCGATTCCGTACAGCTTTTCGCCAACACGCTTCTCGGGTTGGACGGTGACAACTGGCGTCTTACCGGCGTGGATCCGGAAGGTGCCGACTTGGCGTGGAAGGGGTTGGCGTCTCGCGTGGAATGCAACAAACGCATCGAAGATTCGGATGGCGCTAGACGCGAATTGGTCCGCCTCACCCACATGGCGCGAAATCAGTTAAAAAATAATTTGACGGAACAGAGAAATGACGGTTGATTTATTGGTAAAATCGCAGATATTCGTTTCTTTGATATCTGAAAAAACGTGTTTTCCATCATAAAAAAACATGGCCAAGAAAATACTGGCTAGACCGATGGGGCATTGGAGGAAGCATTAAGTGCGACACATAAGTAAATTTGGATTAGATAACCACGGCCTTATAAACACCGTGGACACCCATTGGAATCAAGCGGCCGAGCCCTTGTACGAAGCAACCGTGCAGCTAGGCCTCGGCGAAATTTCAGAGGGCGGTGCCTTGTCGGTGGAAACCGGCAAGTACACAGGCCGTTCGGTGAACGACAAGTTCATCGTCAGGGAAAGCTCCAGCGAAGCCAATATCTGGTGGGGCCCAAACAAGGATATAGCCCCAGCGCAGTTCGACGGCCTCCATAGCAAGATGTTGGCTTATATGCAGGGCCGGGAATTATACGTGCAGGATGTGTATGCTGGCGCTGATTCGAACTATCGCTTATCGGTTCGCGTCATCACCGACAGCCCCTGGCACAGTCTGTTTGCTCGGAACATGTTCATCCCAGTGCCGGATTCTGAAATGGCAGACTTCGTGCCGGAATTGACGATTCTCCATGCGCCCTGGATGCATGCGGACCCGGAACGCGACGGCGTTAATTCAGAAGCCTTTATCCTGATGAATTTTGGGAAAAAAATGGTGTTGATCGGTGGATCCCAATACGCGGGTGAAATTAAAAAATCCGTCTTCTCCTATCTAAATTACCTGTTGCCGGAACGTGGCGTCTTGCCGATGCACTGTTCCGCCAATCAGAGCGACGCCGGCGATGTCGGCATTTTCTTCGGACTTTCCGGCACCGGGAAGACGACGCTCTCAGCGGATGGATCGCGCGCCTTGATCGGTGATGATGAACATGGCTGGTCCGATAACGGCATTTTCAACTTCGAAGGTGGTTGCTACGCCAAGGTCATCAATTTATCGCCGGAAGCCGAACCGGAAATTTACGCGACAACGAAACGCTTTGGCACTGTGTTGGAAAATGTCGTTCTAGACCCCGACACACGCGCCCCAAATTTCGACGATGGGTCGCTGGCAGAAAATTCGCGGGCATCGTATCCGATCGACTTCATCCCCAACATTGTGCCAAGCGGTATGGGGGGGCAGCCAGTGGATGTGGTGATGTTGACAGCGGACGCGTTCGGCGTGTTGCCGCCAATCAGCCGATTAAGTGCGGATCAGGCGATGTATCACTTTCTGTCCGGTTATACCGCGCGGGTTGCGGGTACTGAACGTGGCGTAACCGAACCCCAAGCTACATTTTCAACCTGTTTTGGCGCGCCTTTCATGCCGCGTCATCCATCAGTATACGCCCAATTATTGCGGGATCGGATCGCCAAAACCGGCGCCCGATGCTGGTTGGTCAACACCGGTTGGTCCGGCGGCGCCTACGGCACCGGCAGCCGCATGAAAATTGCGCATACCCGCGCCATGGTCCGAGCGGCGGTCGACGGGCGTCTGGCGGAAGTTAGTTCCACACCGGATAAAAACTTCGGCCTGTTGGTGCCGGATTCATGTCCGGAAGTCCCCTCGGAAGTGTTGCAGCCACGTGCGACATGGAGTGACAAATCAGCTTACGACAGCACTGCCAACGACCTTTGTGGTCGGTTCGAAGACAACTTCAAGCAATTCGAAGAATACGTCGATAGCGATGTTATAGCCGCAGGCATCCACAAGGCAGCCTAACGCAATAACTCTTACTGTTATCTATCGGCAAGCCGACCCTTCGCGGGGTCGGCTTGTTGCGTTTTGTAAGAAATCTCTAGCAGAATACCGTTAAGGCACACAGGCTAAAACAGGGGATCAGGAACCATGAGCAACACCTCACACATACTAAACATTGCCGACGCCCCCATGAGCGATAATGGTAACGACGGACGCTATGCAACAAAGCGAGCGCGGATCACCGACATGATCGGCATGGAGAAACTGGCGTGCAGCCTATATTCGGTGCCGCCGGGAAATACTGCGTTTCCCTATCACACCCACGCGAACGCGGAAGAACTCTGCATCATTCTTGAAGGCGAAGGCACGCTACGCCAGGACGGCGTCGAATACCCCATCAAGGCGGGCGATATAATCGCGGCACCGGTCACCACCGCGCATCAATTGCTCAACACGTCAAACAGAGATCTTAAATATCTTTGCATCGCCTCCAACGAAGCAGTCGACATCGTGTTGTATCCGGATTCCAAAAAAATCGGCGCGCTGGCGGACGGCTTCGTAGACCCGGTGCGCTATTTTGCTGACCAGGACTCCGCCGTCGATTATTACAAGGGCGAAACCTAAACCCAGAGGGCCTAAGCCCAAAGTCCGTGCGCAACGGCGGCTACAACTACGTAGCGCGCCGCCTTCCCTACACCAACCAACAACACAAATAACCAAAAATTCATTCGCAAAACACCGGCAACGAAGGTCAACGGGTCGCCAATCAACGGAACCCAGGCCAACAATATCGACCAGATTCCAAAGCGTTGAAACCAGGCCGTGGCGCGCGCCATGGCCGCTGGTTTGACAGGGAACCACTTGCGGTCCTGCCAGCGCAGGCAAAACCGACCCAACAACCAATTCAAAACGGCACCCAGCGTATTGCCCAATGTGGCGACGGAGACCAGCACAAATACATTAAATTTCGCCGAAGCCGCCAAAACGCCCAGCACCGCTTCAGAGGAGACAGGAACAAGGGTCGACGCCAAAAACGCGCTTGCAAACAGACCAAGATAACCAGCATCGATCATGAACGGGGCTTTTACTTCAGCACTAAAATTATGCTGGGCGTTGGGTCGCGTATGGATTTGATCTCCCAGGGATACAGCGTCTTCGTACCTTTGTGCACCTGGGTGGCGTTTTGTGCCCAAACACCTTCGCATCCGTCCAAACGAGCAACATCAGCGTCACCAAGCCTATTTTACCGACAAGTTTCATTCCCAAATTCATCCAGAGAACACTCTAGGTTTTTGGCATTGTAACGCCAACCATCGTGTCACGCGTCACAAGTTCCGCCAAAGCGGCTTCGGACAGACCTTCACTACCGTTCGGGCGCATTGGCAGGACCATGTAACGCATATCCGCCGTGCTGTCATGGACGAGAACTTCGACCGAATCGGCTAGTTCCGTGCCAAATTCCGCCAATACTTTCCGGGGTTCGCTGATCGCACGGCTTCGGTAATCGCGGGATTTATACCAGTCCGGCGGAAACCCCAACAAAAAGCGCGGGTAGCAGGAACACAACGTGCACACGATCAGATTATGAACCTTCGGCGTATTTTCCATGACCAGAATCGGGGTCGGGCCGATATCCATGCCCAATTCAGCCCCAGCCTTTTTGGAATCAGCTACAAGACGGTCCTTGAAGCCTGGGTCAACCCAAGCCCGCGCCACCAACCCCGCACCGCGCGCCGGGGTAATCGTATCCATAAACTCGATCTGTTCACGCAATTCGTCGGCTTCGATGACGCCTTTTTCGACCAGCAAATCCGCCACCGCCATTTGCATGATCTGGTGATGGGTCAACGGTGTGTCTTCCAAATCCGGTTGAGCAGGATGCTTGTGCAGGGGATCATGTTCGTACATTCCAAATTCCCCGTGGTCATGCTCGTGGTCATGATGGTCGCTCATATCACTTGCTCCAGCCAATGTTCGTAAATCTCAATTTCCACATGATCGTCCGGCGACCCACTGTAGTTGTCCCATAAATCATTTTGCTGAAACCGCACCCGGTACATCGGGCTCACCGGGCCTTCGTACTTGCCGTAGGCCAATTCTTCCGGGTTCCGAAATTCACCGCAAAACCGCACAATTACGCCAGACTTCCCCCGGCAATAATAAGGCGTCCGCACATGACCCGGCGGATAGGCGGCGCGCACATGAACCGGGTCACCAACCGAAAATTGCGCGCTCATAACGCCCGCTTCCCTTGCCGCGCTTCAATTTCCGCCATTTTTTTTCCAAGCTCGTCCACAGACAAAACGTCCTTTTCCAACAAGAGGTTGGTGACCGCCGATATCCAGCGTTCATAGTAGTTATAACGTTCGTATGCGTCCGCGCCGAGGTTTTCAATCGACCGCCGCAACTCGTCCGTCGTCACTAATTTTCGCCTGTCGTCGGACAGCAACGCCTTGATCGCGTCCACGCGTTTTTCCCAAGGTTCATGCGCATGTTCACTATTTTGAATCGGGCCAGCCTCCAGCCCACCCATATCGTGATGCCGTCGTCTATCGGTCATGATGCCTCCACCGCTTATTTCAAAACCCAGTATGACCGCCGCCAATTTCCGACGCAATCATAAGGCCGCTTTTTCTTCGCCATAGGTCGAAGCTCGTCTCAATCACAAATCGCCACATCAATCAACGCAGATCGCTTTTCCTCGATCACCACCCGCACAGCTTCGCGCAGCAATTCCGGCAAAGCGTCAGGGTCATCGGTTTTTCGGCCCCACCCATTGCTGGCTTCGGCAATTCGCTGAAAATCCGGGCTCGGCGACAGCGCGGTCAGCGGAATTTGGTTCGCCTTGGCGGCGTATCCATCCGGGTACAGCCCCTGAACGGATTTGCGCACCGCGCCCCATTCCGCATTATTCACCACGACCGACAGGACTGGCAAGTCGTAGGCCTCCATCACCTGATGACACGCGACAGGATTAGCGAACATATAGGACCCGTCGCCCATCGTCGCCACGACCAACCGGTCCGGGTCGCCTAGCTTCATGCCCATACCAGCAGGTAGACTCCATCCCAAGGCGCCGGAATGCGGCAGGTTGCGCCACGATCCGTGCTCGTGCAGATCGAGCGAGGTCAACGGCACACCCAATTCCGTCAATACCGTCGCCTTATGGCCTTGAATGGCATCGGAAACGCATTTGCCCACATACGCCTTCGTCATCGGAGACCGCGCCCCGGACATGGCGGATTCCAGCGCCGCCATCCGATATTCATTTGCCGCCTTGCGAACCCGATCACGCCGCACCGCTCGTAATTCGGTTCCTTCCGCCAAACGCGGTCGCAGGGCCGCTTCCAAAGCGACAATACCATCCTCCACCGCACAGGCTATGGCGATGTCAGCGCGGAAATTTCGTACGGGAAAGCGGCTGAACAAGGGGTCCGGACCCATCTGAATAACGGTCGCACTGGACGCAGGATTATGCGAATCCGGTTCCCATGGCGCAAGACTGTCGAGCACCAGGACCACATCAGCCTCGGCCAACCACGGCATGGGGTTTGGCCCTATGTTCATGGGATGGTCGGAAGGCACGGGCAGCGCCGTCGCCCAATATGGACAGACCGGAATCGCCCAGTCTTCCGCCAGTTTCGAGAGCGCGTCGAAGCCCGCCGCCGACCCCGCGCCCCGTTGCACAAAGATTACCGGGTTGCGCGCCCCGGCGATCGCATCAGCGAGCGCGGTCAATTCTTCAGGCCGCACGCCGGATCGCGCGGGCCGCATGGACGCGGGCGCATCCACCCCTTCTTCTGGGCATAGCTCGCACAATACTTCACGCGGCAGGCTTAGGTATACGGGTCCCTTCGCCGTTGAATTCGCAATACCATGCGCCCGGTCCAGCAATTCCGGCACCTGTTCAGGAAACCGCAATTCGTAATCCCATTTGCAGGACTCGCGCACCATCGCCGCCTGGTCGCGCATTTCCTGACCCCAGCCAATCGGCACCGTGCGCGCGCCAAACCGGTTTCGTTCGGTTACCGGCGTGCGCCCGGACATCAATATCATCGGAATATGATCTGTCGCGGCGTTGATCAACCCGGTGACCCCGTTCGCCAACCCAACATTAGTGTGCAACATCACAACCGGTGTTTTGCCGGTGGCGAGATGATAGCCATGCGCCATCCCCATAGCCGCGTGCTCATGCGGGACGATCAACGGTTGAGGCAGGTTGGCGCCGTTGGCCCCAGCTTCCGCCAGGCCTTCGATAATGGGCGGGAAGTCCGTCCCGGAATTGACCAGAATGCACTCCACCCCCAGCGCTTTCAATTTGGTAAACATCGCCGCGCCTGCGGACACCCCGTTTTCCATTTTCACACTTACGTCATCCATGCTCCATCCTCTCATTTGTCGCTACGGCGACATCCCACCATATCCGCAAAGGTCTCGCAATCTTGTCCTTTCAAGCCAAGGCAGTTTAGGGTTTCCAAACAAACCATCAATCGAGAAGGAACCCCGGCCATGACTGACCTCGTGACAATCGAACGTGTGGACGGCGTCGCCGTACTCCGCCTGAACCGCGAAGACGCGTTGAACGCAATTACCTTGGACTTGGCGCGCGGCGTCGCTGCCGCGCTGATCGATCTGGATTCTGATGACAGCGTGCGCGGCATCGTTTTGAGCGGAGCTGGAACGCGCGCCTTTTGCGCGGGCGTCGACCTTCGCGAGGCACGCGGCATGCAGGTTGCCAACATTGAGAGTTGGTTCGGCACGGTCTGCAACACCTATCGGCAAATTCTGTTGACCAACAAACCCGTCGTCACGGCGCTGAATGGCATCGCTGCGGGCGGTGGGTTTCAAATGGCGCTCGTGTCCGATCTGCGAGTCGCCCACCCTGGCGTACGCATGGGGCAACCAGAAATCAACGCGGGCATTCCCAGCATCATGGGGTCGTATTGGATGAGTCTGCACCTGGGCTGGTCGAAGAACCAGGAGATGTCGATGACGGGACGGTTGATGGACGCGGAAGAAGCGCACAGCCTTGGCCTTATTAACTACTTGGTGGACGCGGAGTCGTTGATCGACAAGGCGTGCGAGGTGGCGAACATGCTGGCGGACAAACCAGCCGTGGCGTGGCAACGCACCAAGGAACGCTTTCGGGAAATTGCGCTGTCCGGATTTAACGACGCCTTTCGCGCAGGCGTGCTGGGACAACAGGAATCTTACGCCGCGGGAGAAGCGCAGGCGATTATCGACGGTTTCATGGCCGCACGCGCCAAGAAATAGGCTCCGAAATAGATCGCGAAATAGATTGTCTCTGCGTTTGAAAGGGATCAATGCGGGTTGACTGTAAGGTCTGCCACCGTAAAAGCGTTAAGCGAGGAGAACTTGAATAACGAACACGCAACAAATACCCCAACTCAACCAATTTTCACCCGTGAAACGGAATTTTTCCGCCTTGAGCAGTGGGGCACCAAGGCACCGCAAAATTGATTACGAATATGCCCCAGTCCGCAAAACCACGGACGGGCAAGCGCATAATGATCTGACTGTTCTGAGCGCGCATTGTCTGCGTTATGGTTTGCGGCCCGTCACACGGCGCCGGGCGCTAAAAAGCGCTGGCGGTGCCGTGAAATTTGGATAGCATCGCATGTTCCGGTCAGCGCCGCGCTGGCCGATTTCAAAGGACAAGGAATAAGCGACATGCGTTTGGGATTGAGCACCGGCAACAGCGGGCGAAAGGTCACTGTCGACCTTGAGATGATTAAAGAGGTCGAAAGTCTGGGCTATGACATCGTGCGCACCAGCGAATTTTATGGCGCGGACGCAGTCACCACGGCGACATGGATTCTGGCGAACACTACCAGAATTCATGTCGGCACGGGCATCATGCAATTTGGCGCGCGCACACCTGCGATGACCGCCATGACGTCGATCAGCCTTGACCATTTGTCCGGCGGTAGATTCCGACCCGGCCTGGGGTTGTCCGGCCCACAGGTCATTGAAGGCTGGCACGGCCGGGCGTTTGGCAAACCGTTGGGCCAAACTCGCGAATACATTTCGATCATGCGGCAAATCTTCGCCCGCGAAGCGCCGTTGGAACACGATGGCGAAGTCTTTCAAATTCCCTACAAAGGCCAAGACGCCACGGGGCTTGGCAAACCGTTGAAAAGCATTCCCCACGGCCGCGCTGACCTTCCCATCTACCTGGCCGCCATGGGGCCGAAGAACATGACCCTGTCCGCCGAAATCGCTGACGGGCTGATTCCCGGCATGTTCTCGCCGGAAAAATTTTCCACCATGAAAACCCTCCTGGAAGACGGGTTTGCCAAGGCCGGGAACGGCAAAGGCTTCGACAATTTTGACCTATGCGTCGCCGTGCCGGTTTCGTTTGGCGACGACATCCAGGAATGCCGCGACCGCTTGAAACCCTATTACGCCCGCTATATTGGCGGCATGGGCGCGCGCGACGTGAACTATCACAACGCCAATGTGCGCCGCCTGGGCTTCGACGACATGGCCGACCGCATTCAGGTGTTATACCTCGATGGCAAGCAGGAAGAAGCCATCACGGCGGTCGATAACGACTTCATCGACGAAGTGGCCCTGTGCGGCCCCCGGGAGCGCATCCGTGAACGGCTCACGCGCTATCAAGCCTTGCCTATCTCCACGTTTCAGGTCCGGTTCCCCACCATGGACTCGGTGCGCTTGATGGCCGAGCTGTTGCTGTAACTACACGCGTTCCAGCACGATCACCGGAATTTCGCGAGTCGCCTTCGCGGTTTCATGATAGTTGTTATAGGTCGGGAAAACCTTGGCCATCATGTCCCACAACGCAGACCGCTCGGTGCCGGTCGCGGTGCGGGCTTTTGCCTTGAATTTATCCGCCAAGACCTGCACAGACACATCGGGTGCCACCGTCAAATTGTAATACCAATCGGGATGATCCGGCGCGCCACCGGTGGACGCCACAATGACGCAATTATCGCCGTCCTTACCATAAATCAGCGGTGTCGTTAGCTCACCACCCGATTTCTTGCCAGTAGTGGTCAACAACAGACACGGCAGCGACTGCTTACCATCGCGGCCAGGCCAAATATGCCCATCAGCGCCATCTGAGTCCTTATAGCGCTTGATATGATCAACAACCCAATCCCGTTTCGCCATGTTCGCTCTCCTTTAATAAACCGCCAATGCCAGGCGCTATTATGGTATTGCGCGCCTTCGTATTATTAGCTTGGCGTCGCATCAATTAACTTAACGCAACATATCTAACACCACCTGGCCGCCCGCGAAACTCATAAGACCCTGCTTCAAGGCGTACGTGGGCGACACAAGCAACCTGGCGAATTCAGGCGGAGCCGAAATTGGATTGGTGGCACATCAATAAGCGACGCCATATTCATACTATCCGTGCATGGCTCTATCGCGGAATTGATGAGCGATATGGAGAAATTCGTTCGCAACGACAATTTAATGCGGGTGCGCGAAAAAGACAATTTCTTGCAATGGTTCAAATACCTCCTGACGGGTGTGATCGAAACTGCGAAAAGTCGCATCGACACCTTTGACAAAATTCTTCAACTACAAAAAAAAATGGATGAAAAAATTCTGATACTAGGTCGCAAGGCCAACATTGCGCTGTATATTATTCATTATCTATAGCACCCACCTATCGTTAATGCCCCATGGTTTCAAGAACACTGGGCATTCAATCATCGTCCACCTAACAAACTTCTCGTAGACATCAAACGTCTGGAGACAATTGACAGGGTCACAGGCGTTAGACGCGGTAGAACGTAAATATTTTGCTATATCTGCGATTGTTCACAGATATATACTCCACGTCTAATCCGTAGCCTTCAACAACACGTCGACCCGGTCCATCATGTCGTCTTTGTTGTAGAGGTCGAAATAGACCGAGGCGAGGATGTTTGGGGGGCCGAAGAAGAAACGTTCATAGAGCATCTGGCGGCTACCGAAGCCGGACACGGCAAAGTCGTGCGCCAGCCTGAACAACGCAATCCGGTCACGACCGTTCAAATTTTCAACCTGGAAATACCGCGCCACGTCCTCTGATAAATCGTTTGAAAAGTCCGCTTCCGACGGCGTCGCCATCAACGAGCTGGAGCCAAGCAGTTGCACCAACTCGACCAGGCGCGGGTAACGTTGGAGAAACAAATTGCGCGAGGTGTCCAGCGGACGTCGCTGTGGGATGTAATTGCCCCATTGATCGGGTTCCGCCTGGTGTTCGGCGCTATACAGAAAGGCGCGAACGCTTTCCGCAATCCACATGGCTTCGGCGATCTGGCCTTTGACAGCCATATCCTTGTCCTTGCCCGTGGCGCGCGCCATCGCGCACAATAATCCCACCGCAAATTCCGCCTTGGCGAGCTTGCCCGCTGCGACTTGATGCATCATGTGCACGATGGCGTTGGTTTCAGAAAACGCGCGGTTGCAAAGCCCTGGGTCGCGATACATGAACACACGCTTCCACGGCACTAGCACATTTTCAAAGATTACGACGGCGTCCAGTTCTTCGTATCGCGACGATAGCGGCGCGTCAAAATGGGATTTCCCGTGGTCATAAGAATCGCGGCAGATCATCCGCAGCCCTGGCGTGTTCACCGGTAGCGCGAACGCGATGGCGAAGGGAATGTTGTCGGCTTCGGCCTTCAACAAGGTCGATGGGAAGACTTCAATCTCATCTGCAAACGGTCCCAGGGTCGCCAACAGCCGCGCCCCGTTGACGATCACTCCTGCATCGGTTTCCTTGACTATCTGCAACGCCACCTTGGGGCTGAACTTGCCTTCCTTGCCCAAATCAAAACTAACTTGCGGGTTCACCAGGGTATGGGTTAACACCTTGTCGCCTTTGCGCACGTCATCGTAATAGGCGACCATGTTCTTGGCGAAGTCAGTTCGACCTTGCCCCAGATACGCCGCCGCCGATCCAAACGCCATGATCGACGCGTTTTTGTAATCTGGCGTGCGACCCAGCATGCCATTCGACCAGGTGGCCCATTCGTAATACGCCGCCCCGCGACGGCGAATGTCTTCAGGGCTTTTCGGCGCCAAGAATGACATTGCGATGCGCTCGCCGTCTTCTTCGTAGGTCAGCACGTCTTGTAAGGTCGGGTCGAACTGTTTGTCGAGAAACCGCGCCAGGGTTTGAGGCCCCCGATTCATGCCAGGGTGCGACGTAACGTCCGCAACTTTTTCGCCATGTATCCAGACATCCCTGTCATCACGAAGACCCGCCAGGTATTCCGCGCCTGTCCGAATACCCATTGTTGTCTCCTAAATCATCCCGGTTTATTTTCAGTAATTATACGCGCGACAAGGCGCGAAAGGTCAATCCATTCGATGGGTCTTTTATCCCCTCGGCAAAACCGCTAGCGTGGAGACTAAATCTCTATCGCCTAAAGGAAAACATCATATTTCAGACCTTTGAATACTGCCGCTTTAAAACCAATCCCCGCGTCATGCAAGTGGACCCTTCTTCAGTGAAGGCTGCGTTTCAACAACGCGCCGAAGAGAGTGGCGGCAAGTTGTTTGGGTGTTGGCGCAGTATGGTTGGGTTAGGTATTGGCCGCGATGAAGGCATTGCGATGACCGCCTGGGCCGATGAGTCGAGCGCCCGCGCCGCCGCCGCGCCCGGCGCTCCAGTAACGGATTGTGAACGCCAAATACTGAACGCCACCGTTCGACCGGTGACCGATGATGCGCCGACCTATGAAGGTGTCTATGTGTTTCGCTGGTTTGATGTCCCCGTCGCAGAATGGCAAATTTTCTGTGATTTGTCGAACACCGCATGGCCCTCGATGGAATCCGCATTCGACGCCAACATTTGCGGTTTCTGGCGACATGCGGACACCGCCGCGCCGGATAGCAAGACCTTGTTGTTGACGCGCTATGCCGATTTATCCGTGTGGGAGGCGTCGCGGTGGTGGAACAAACCCGTCGCCGTTGCCGAGGCGGATCAAGCCTTGTCGAGATTTCGAAACCGCAACGAGCTTATCGACGCCACAATCGCCTACCCGGCACTGCCAATATTCAACTAACCAGTCGTTTCCGGAGGTCCGTCCAGAAGGACGGACCCTTCCGGCGAGACGTCGGTAATCTCCACATGCGCCTCGCTTATTACGCTCGAGTAACATGTCAAATTTAACAATACATCCACGGCTCCGCCGTCGGAGACCAAGGGCAGGTTAATTCGTTCCGACGTGATGAACGTCTTTTTGGGATTTGAATTAGTGACGCTGCGTCGATACGCTGGTCGCCCTAATTTCGCAACATTCGCCATGTGGTTTTAGCGGTCGAGGCGCTGAAATTTTGGTAAATTTCATCTTAATACTAGCCCGCAGCATAGTGACCCGTGAAGTCGTCAATTTCCAGGCCCACCCGTCGAATGAAAAACCGCAGAGGGTCCCGCTCGACATCCACCAGCCAAAAATTTGAGGAAAGTCGCATAATATCGATGGGGTCGAAATGGCACCGTCCCGGCATGCCTTCGGACGAGTACATAGAAACCCAATAGTCGAACAGCTCACAAATTAATAGTGCGCAATCGTCCGAAAATTGAGAGATTTTCATAGTCTTATTGGTTATCCTGACTGGGCAAT
>JAPKDL010000238.1 GCA_028822585.1 Alphaproteobacteria bacterium
GCGGACACCCGGCTTATCGGGAATTCTGTAACCATGTAAAAGAAGATAGCTATCGAAATATAATTTTTTCCTAGACAATTTACGGTGTACAGGGGGGCATTGAGAATTCGAATTCCCGGCATGACGGGCGGGTTAAAAAGGATTCAGCTATTCTCATGATTAGCGCAAGTTTTCTTTCCTCAACACAGCGTCTCAAACTTGAGGCCTGCGTGCGGTGTAAGCGCTAGGACCATGGAATGGCCCGTCGCGCAAATGCGGTCCTTCTGCTCGACGACGGCAAACCTTGCCAAACAAAGATGACCCCCAGTTTATTCGAAGACCCGACCCATTTGCTCCGTCCACGGCAACTCGACCACCGCCATCAGGTCATTGAGTGACAGCGCCGGCGGCACCCGCCTGATAACCATGTGTTCGAGCACCTCCGGCGATAGATAACGAGTCGTATCATCCGGCTCACGTACCGCTCGGAGATCTTCTCAGCCGTGGCGATGTCTTGGATGGTGGAAGCCGCGCCAGTTTCCAGCTGACGCCGCCAGTTCCAGGCGTGGGCAATGGCGCGCAGTACATGAGCGTCCTGCCCCTGTCCTCCTCAGCTGTCACATTGTCGGGCGGCAGGATCTTCGATCGCCCGTTGCGCTTCCGGATGGTTAAGGGAATGACCTTGCTGGCGCTTGACGCGGATCGCGCGTCACTCGATTCTTTCAAGGACACGGCGCGGGCGCTGCATATGCCGCTCACGGTCACCTCCGACACTAGCGCCGATAGGCGCGCGGTGTACGAGGCGAAATTCATCCTCGTACGCCCCGATCAGTTTGTCGCCTGGCCATCAGAGACGGCGCCGGATAACGCCCTTGAAATACTGCGGAAGGTTTGGGATTCCACCTGAACGCGTCGTATGCTTGCAGTCGGTGCCATTATCGCCGAGAATCAGCCCTCACCACATTTCATGTCCCATCCTATTTTTTTACGAGCTGCCACTATGCCAAATCTGTCCGTTGACCGCGTTCACCTCGACGTCGCCGAGGCGCAGGATTTGTCCGAACGGGCGATGCGGGGCATTGGTTACGACGCCGAAGAAGCGCGCATCCTCGCCGACCATGTCATTGACGCGGCGCTGTGCGGCTACGAATATTCCGGTCTACCCAAGCTGCTCAACATTATCGACTCGCCGGATTTCAAGAACCCGCGCCACCCTTTGCGCATTGTAAAGGAGACCTCGGTTTCGGCGTTGATCGATGGCGGCAACAATGTCGGCATGCTCGCGATCCACCACGCCACGCGGGATGCGATCCGCCGGGCGACGCAACATGGCTTCGCCATCATCTGCCTGTCGAACGCCTGGATGAGCGGTCGCAGCGCCTATTATTGCGAGATGCTGGCGCGGGCGGGATTCATCGGCATCCATACGGCAAGCGCCGATGCGGCGGTCGCGCCCTTTGGCGGCACTAAGCGGATGCTGGGCACGAACCCGATCGCCTTCGGCTTCCCGGCCGAGGAAGACCCGCTGGTCATCGATATGGGCACGTCGGCCTTCATGGGCACGGATTTGAAGTTCCGGGAACGCCTGGGAACGCCGATTCCCGAAGGCGTCGCCCTCGGGCCGGATGGCCAGCCGACAACGGACGCCGGGGAAGCGCGGCGCGGGGCGTTGCTGCCGTTCGGCGGACCGTCCAGTGGATACAAGGGCTTTGGCCTCGCGCTCGCCATGGAGGCGATGGGCGCGCTCTGTGCAGGCGCACGTGAAAGCGACGACGTGCGAGGCTATATGATTATAGCCTTCAAGCCGGATATGTTCATTCCGCTTGAAGATTATCGGCATGAATTGACGCAGCGAATCGCCGATATAAAGGCGAGCCCGTACAGGGAGGGCGTCGATGAAATCCGGATACCCGGCGAACGCAGCGGCCGTGTTCGAAAACAGTTGCGCCGTGACGGGATTGAAATTGATCGCAAGATTTATGATGCGCTTGGCCGTCTGGCAGAAGGAAACCATAACCACGGGGCTGGTCCCGTATAAATCTGTAATGCACTCACTCGAAGGAACTTCTAATTTTTTACATTTAGTTATTTTATCTGGAAATGCACGCTGATGCCATGTTGGTCATGATAGATAAAGGCCCTGCACACAACGCGCCCCCGCACTCTGGCCATGCAACACGTTTCGGCCCGGATTGGCCCGGCCAAAGGTACCTCGCTAAAACCCGCCGGGGAACATCCTGCCAGAACCCGGCCATTAAAGGCCGGGGCCTCTGCAAGTCGCATGGGGGCGCTCCACTGGGCCACGGGCCGCAGAGGATAAAGCGCGCTCCATAGCCGCGCACACGAAGCACGGGCGCTCGTCCAGGGCTCATGTCGAAAAGGTCCGGGCTATCAATGCTGAGAGCAAGCGGATTACGTT
>JAPKDL010000093.1 GCA_028822585.1 Alphaproteobacteria bacterium
TTGCCGTAAGTGGGCGTTCCCGTAAGCGGACGTTATTGTAACGCGCCGCGCGCGGTGATCGGCCACAATGCCTCAACGCGGTCACCGCGATAGCAAACATACCAGTCATGCAAATTGACGGTGGGGTCAACATGTCCGGGAATCAGGAACACTTTGTCACCGACATTCAGCGATTTATTACTGTCGTTGAATGCTTTGTTCAGCAGGATTTTTCCGTGTTCGTCGGATGCGCCTGCAAATTCCAATTCCGGAAAATCCCGCAACACCGGCAAACCTGAATCGATGCTATATGCTTTATGCCCAGCATCTACGGCGGCATGCGTATCGCCGGGTTTGCTCATCACTGTGGCGTACACGAACAATGCGTTTTGGAATTCGTCGATGAAACCACCGCCTTGCTTTAGATTTTTGGTGTAATCTGCATCCATAAAAATATAGGACCCCGCCTGCAGTTCGTTATAAACGCCACTGTTGGCTTCGAACTGATAGGTGCCGGTCCCCGCACCACCAATAATTCCACAAGTTAGACCATTTTTCCCTAACAGATCGATAGTTTCGCGGGTCTTTGCGACGGCGGACCCAATGGCGGTTTGACGGTCATCATAGGTGCGCATGTGCTGGGCGCTGCCATGGTAAGATTGTAGCCCCCCAAAACTGAGATTGGACGAACGGTCTATTTTTTGCGCCAACGCCAAGGCGTCTTCGCCAGGCTGAACACCACAGCGATTTGAACCAACATCGATTTCAACCAGAACCGACAGGGTAATCCCAGCTTCCACCGCCGCCGTGTTAAGGTCCTCCACATTGCCGGCGTCATCGGCACACACCGCAATTTTCGCTAGGCTCGCCAGCGCGCAGAGTCGGCGCAATTTTGTGCGTCCAACGATTTGATTGCTGACCAGAACGTCGGTAACACCACCATGCACCATGGCTTCGGCCTCGCCAACTTTTTGGCAGCACGCCCCCACTGCGCCCAGCGCCATTTGCCGCCGCGCCACGATGGGGCATTTATGGGTTTTGGAATGTCCGCGCAATTTTACACCGAATTTCGCCACCGCATCCGACATAGTTTTTAAATTGCGTTCGAAAGCATCGAGATCGACCATCAAGGCGGGCGTGTCGACATCGGCCACTGCCATGCCAATTTCCGCAGGGGGATGTTGCATTACTTTATTTCCCTATATGTAGACGTGCCTGATTAATTATCCGGCTCGTTTGAGGCCTCTGAATCCAGATAATCTTCAATCAGGTGGTAAATGGACTCAACATCCTCACCCGTGCTGACGACCAAATTGGCGCGCGAACCATAAATATTCAAAACATAGCCGCGCGCCCGACAGACGGATTCCAGCGCTGCTATAAAAGGCGAGATGATCTGGTCATTGAGCGACTCGGCGTCCGGACAGGCATCCATGCGCGCGATGAGATCATCGACATTAGGTGGCGTAGGCTTCCGTGTTTTTTTTTCATACCTTTGATTTTCATCGGTTTTAGGATGACCTCGCGTGCGTTTGGCGGGTCTCCGCGTAGATTGTCCTGATTTAGGGGGCATAACAGCGTACCTTCATGCAAAATCTTAATTCTGTCTGGGTTAGTCTGAATCACCGGAAACCTCAACCCGAATATCGGATTCGCGTATGACCAAACAAATTTCGGGATTACCGGGTATTCCCGTAGCGTCGGGCGCGTATCTATTATTAACACCTCTGGACGTTGCCACACGTCCAGAGGTCGCACGATTTCCCGACGTCCTATTAACGCCCAGTTGATAAGGCTATGCGGGCAGCGCGAACGGATCTGATGGCCTACGCGCACGGGTCAACCGCCATTAACACAAAGGAAAATCACGCCATTGGCATGATGAAGATCTAAACGAAGCCGCGGCGAAAATCGTAGTTCGTTACCAAATCAACAGGCAGGAATACGCGTTGCTGCATAAATTTCAACGCACCCATGAATGCGACACGCCGGTCCCCAGATTCAGCAGTAGAGATTGCCGAACCTGCGACAGTTATCTGACGCGACTGACGTCCAGAAAGCGCCCCGCCGATCCGTTTCCTACATCGGAAAACCGTAAAGTTTTGCTGCGTTTTCGAACACTATTTTACGACGAATGGCAGGATCAACATCCGCCATTTCCCGTTCTATATATTCCTGTGAATCAGGCCAGACACCATCCGGATGCGGGAAATCTGACCCCCACATGATGTTGTCTTCGCCCATCATATCAATCAGGCGAATTCCTACTGGGTCACTTTGATAAGTCGCGTAGCATTGGCGCGACCAGTACTCTGACGGCTTCATGGTAAGCGTCAAATCATTGTGAAACTGTTCCTCCCACTCCAAATCCATGTGATCCAAAACATAAGGCAGCCAGCCAATCCCGCTTTCGCCAATGATGACTTTTAAATCCTGGTAGGATTCTAGAATGCCGCCATATATCACTTCCATCAAAATGCGCGACATAGCCATTTGAAACCCAGTAATCGACACCGCCGCCGCCTGGCGAATTTGTTGATGCGCGAACCCTTCGGTATTGATCTTCGCGTGCCCAATCGTGTGGAAGTGAACCGGCAATTTAGCCTCGTTCGCTGCTTCCCATAGCGGTTGCCAGTAGGGGTGATACAGCGGTTTAAGGTCATGGGAATTGGCGATTTCGATACCTTTTAATCCACCTCGTCTTGCGACTCGTTCGACTTCCGCAACGGCGGCTTTCATATCGTGGTTGGGAATTGAGGCGATGCCCGCATATCGCGTCGGATGCACCTGACAAAAATCCGATAACCATTCGTTATAAATGCGCATCATATCGATAGAGGCTTCGGGGTCGTTCAGCCGCTGGCTGGCGCCTAATATGCCATACAGGACTTCACCACGTATGCCATCCCGATCCTGATCTTTGACGCGCAAATCAGGGTCCGTCAAACGGCGGATACCTTTCTTGCCATCTTCAAAAAGACCTTCAGCCGCCATGCGATCCGACCGGGCGATGGCACCTGGCACATACTCTCGGCCCGCCGACCCCATACCATTCATAAGGCCGAATTCAGCGCCATTCCGTGACACCCATTTCTTTCCCTTTTCGCCATCCACGACATAGGGCATTCGGTCTTTCATCTGCGACTGCGCGTTTGACGTAAACAGATCCGGCGGTAGCCAGATAAGATCGACATGACAATCTGCGGAAATTACATCTTCGCCCATGCTGGTCCCTCTCCATGTAAATTAAGATTCGATTCCAAATTACGCTTCATTGGGGCGCATATCGGCAACTCCGTCAACGCATAATTAGTCCAGTCTAATTTCACCATTGCAGGCGTCGGCTATATTTGAAACCATGCCGCATGTTTTTTAGAAATGACAACGAGAGTCTCGATGCTTAAATTTATTTTGCTTAAGGCTCCGGTCTTTGACGGTTTATTGACCGCGCTTGGAGATGAATATGAAATAAAAGTCATTCTTGATGATGACGAACGCGCTAAATTTGTTGCTGAAAACGGCGAACGCGTCGATTCGGTTCTCACCAACGGTACCAAAGGAATGACCGCAGAAGAAATGTCGACGATGCCAAATTTGAAGCTCGTGTCATGTTTCGGCGCTGGATATGAAGGGGTCGACATCGACGCCGCAAATCAAAGAGGCATCGCCCTTTCTCATGGCCCCGGCGTCAACGATGTCTGTGTCGCCGACCACGCCATGGCTCTTTTATTCGCAATTGTGCGCCGGATCGTTCAATCTGACACCAAAGTCCACAATGGTGGATGGAAATCGGCCGAAGACACATGGCCCCGTCTGTCGGAAAAGACACTCGGAATACTGGGGTTGGGACGGATTGGACTCCGCATCGCAACGCGCGCCCAGGGGTTCGACATGAAAATCCACTACCACAATCGAAGCGAGCGAAGCGATGTGGATTACGTATACGAAAAATCCGCCATGGACTTAGCTGCGGTATCCGATTTTCTGATCGTCGTAGCCCCTGGTGGCCCGGAAACCTACCATCTCATTAACGCCAAATCCTTGAAAGCATTAGGTCCGGAGGGGTATTTGGTCAATGTGGGCCGAGGGTCCGTGGTTGATAACGATGATTTAGTCGCTGCGCTAAAAGACGGAACCATTGCCGCCGCAGGGTTGGATGTGTTTGAAGGTGAACCCACCACGCCACAAATTCTGCTGGATGCGCCCAACCTGATTATCACGCCCCATGTTGCGGGGCGCGCGCCAGAATCCCAAACAATTATGGTTGATTTGTACAAGCGGAATCTGGCGAATTTTTTCACCGGGAAACCACTTGAAACCCCTGTGCCTGGATCGGTTTAGGATTTGACCTACATCTCGGCGTAACGTTTCAGGTGATAGTCCTGATCGCCGAGCATGGTGTCGATCATCGTCAAACGTTTGAAGTAATGCCCGACATTTAACTCGTCCGTCATTCCCATGCCGCCGTGCAATTGCACCGCCTGTTGGCTGACATAGACCAGACTTTTGCCGATCTGCACCTTGGCCGCCGCGGACGCGCGCGCCCGCTCACCAGCGTCTGGGTCTTCAAGCCGCAATGTCGCCAAATAAGACATCGAGCGCGCTTCTTCACACGCAATGAACATATCCGCCATACGATGCTGAATGACCTGAAATTTGCCGATGGGCTGCCCGAACTGCTTACGGGTTTTAACGTACTCGTTCGTCGTGTTCAACAACACGGTCATGCACCCGACCGATTCCGCCGCCAACGCCGCGATCCCTTGCTGCGAAATCGTGTCGAGGAGCGCAAACCCGCGGTCGACATCACCTAGAATGGCATCAGAGCCGACTTTGACGTTCTCCAAGGTAAGTTCAGAGGCCCGTAAGCCATCCACAGTCGGGTAATCCCGACGCGATAATCCCGTGCAATTGTTGTCGAGAATAAACAGCGTAATGCCATTCGTGTCTCGGGACCCGCCCGCAGTGCGCGCACTGACAATGATCTTGTCAGCAACAGCGGCGTGAAACACCACGCCTTTGTGGCCGTTCAGCACATATCCGGCGCCATCTTTTTCCGCCTTGGTTTCAACATCGAATAAATCATAACGCGATTGACGTTCCGCATATCCAAACGCCAACATTATTTTGCCTTCCGCTAAAGACGGCAGAATTGCTTGTTTCTGCGCCTCATCGCCACCCTCGGCAATCAAGCCACCGCCCAGCACTATGCTCGCCATGTACGGTTCAACCACCAGCCCTTCCCCAAAAGCCTCCATCATCACCATGATTTCCACCGCGCCACCGCCAATGCCGCCATAAGCTTCAGGCACAGCAACACCCAGCCAGCCCAATTCCGCCATTTTTGACCAATTTTCGCGGCTAAAGCCCTCATCTGTCGCCACCAAATTCCGACGCTGATCAAGGCTGTATTCTTCGCGGACAAACCGGTCCACACTATCTTTTAGAAGCTGCTGCTCTTCGCTAAGTGAAAAATCCATGACTCTATTAAGTCTCCCAAATTACGCCCGATATATGATTCCAGACAATCTTACAGTCCCAGCACCATTTTAGCCAAAATATTCCGCTGAATTTCATTCGACCCGCCATAAATAGATGTCTTACGCTTGTTAAAATACTGTGGCGCCAGGGCTGCTGCATAATCCGACCCTATCGGATCTTCATTCCAGCCCTCTTCAAGGGCTTCTGGCACATATGGATTGGCGTAGTACCCTAGCGCCTTCATGAGCAATTCGCTGATCCGTTGTTGTATTTCCGTCGCCCGAATTTTCAACATGCTCACTTCGGCGCCAACGGGCTGCCCTTTCGCCGAGGCCATCAGATAGCGCAAGTCGGTGTATTCCAAGGCGGTCAAGGCGATCTCAACCTCTGCGATATCGCGTTTAAAATCCGGATCATCAATCAGGAACCGCCCGCCCGAACGTTCGGCGCCAGCAATTTCCTTCAATTTCACGACTTGTTGTTTGCTCGCCGCGGAATTGGCGACAGTGCCGCGTTCATGCCCCAACAGGAACTTTGCGTAGGTCCAGCCTTTGTTTTCTTCACCGACAAGATTTGCGACAGGCACGCGTACATCGGTAAAAAAAACGGAATTCACTTCGGCGCCGCCATCGACCGTACGAATAGGGTGAATTTCAATGCCCGGCGACTTCATATCGATCAGAAGGAACGAAATGCCTTCCTGTATTTTGCCTTTTGTGCTGGTCCGCACCAGGCAAAAGATCATGTCGGCGTAATTGGCGTAAGACGTCCACGTCTTTTGTCCATTGATAACATAGACCTCACCGTCGCGCTCCGCCTTGGTTTGCAATGATGCGAGATCTGAGCCTGCGCCCGGTTCCGAATACCCCTGACACCACCAGTCAATATTATTGGCGATCCGCGGCAGGTAGTGTTGTTTCTGCGTGTCGTCGCCAAAGGTGTAGATGACCGGGCCCACCATACTGACGCCAAACGGACTGGTTTGCGGCGCACCGCCCCGCGCCAGTTCTTCCTGGAAAATATGCCGTTCGACTAGAGACCATCCGGTCCCACCATGTTCAACGGGCCATGCGGGCGCAAGCCAACCCTGCCCCGCAAGAACATCCTGCCAGCGATGAAGGTCGTCTTTTTGGATATTCAGGCCCCGACGTACCTTGTCCCGAATGTCCGGCGGCAGGTTATCGCTAACAAAGGTTCGGGCCTTTTCTTGAAATACCCGATAATCTGCTGAAAAGTTCAGGTCCATTTTACCAACTCGTCTAATCATGGCGATACGGCGCTTCAGTCCCTTGAGTATCGCAATTGACCGGGATCAATCAACCTAAATGCCCAGGAGGATAAATTATGAGCTACGACGCCCCCTTTAAGAACATCAAAGTCGTGGATTTAAGCCAAGGCGTGGCGGGTCCCTATTCTGCCATGTTATTGGCGCAATACGGCGCCAACGTCATCAAGGTGGAGCCCCATGGTGGTGATTGGTCGCGTTTTATTTCAACGCGTTACGAAGATCATTCCGCGTTTTCCGTACCCGCCAATCTCGGCAAGCGCAGCATCGCTCTGGATATGAAAAATGACGAGGCCAAGAAAGCCGTAGTGCGATTGATAGAGGACGCCGATGTGTTTATCGAAGGCTTCCGTCCTGGCGTCATTGACCGGTTAGGTTTCGGGTACGAAGCGGTGTCACAGATCAACCCTGGGATCATCTATCTTTCTATTTCCGGGTTTGGGCAAATTGGACCGTATCGCGAACGGCCCGCGATGGATCCAATTCTGCAAGCTTTCACCGGACTCATGTCGCAAAACAAGGGCTTTGACGAGATCCCACACAGAGTCGGCGTTATCGTAAGCGATATGACGACATCGCTCTACGCCTTTCAGGCGGTCGCCGTGTCCCTTTATGCAAAACGAGACGAACCGAAGGGGCGCCACATCGATGTCAGCCTGATGCAGGGAACGGCGTGTCTGCAATCGATACGCATAATTATGTCGCATCTAGACGGTGGTGATCCCAAGCCGGGTCGCCTGCCCTCCGGATCGTTTGAAACGGCAGATGGTTGGATTTATTTCATCCTGTTCAAGGAAACCGAATGGGCGCCGCTATGCGACATGTTAAATCTAAACCATCTTCGCGACGACCCGCGTTATCTCGACAACGCCGCCCGCCTAGAAAACCAAATTGAACTCCTGCCCATCATTCAAGCGGCGTTTCGTGAGAAAAATTCAGATTATTTCTGCGAATATTTGGCCAAGGCCCGAATCATGCACGAAAAGGTCAACGAATACGCCGAATTCATGGAGCACCCGCAGGTCAAGGCCACAGGGTTGTTCACCTGGCTGGATCAACCGGGTATTGGACGGGTGCCCGTGCCCAACGCGCCAGGAATCATGCCACTAGAGCAGGGAAAACCACTCGCCATGGCACCCCTGGTCGGCGAACATAGCGAAGATATCATGCGAGAACACGGTTATGGCGAAGAAGAAATAGCAATATTAATTTCTGATGGCGTCCTCAAGACCGCGTAACTATATGTATAAAGACTATACCTTGTTAACGACGTAAGGGGATGTGAATGCGCCGCTTCCTAATTTTCTGTTTTGCCATGGGTCTGTCAACGATGCCCGTGCTGTCTGCGGCTAACAACACTGCGGAGGACGCAAACAAAATTCGAGGCATACCGAACGTCGATGTTTTCATGTTTTGTGATGGGTTGATGGAGGATGGCTGCGCCTTGTTTAAGGCGAAAAAATACAAGAAAGCATTCGCGTGGTTTAACCGTTGGGCGGAGAGAGGCGAGGCCACCAGCATGAATAATATGGGAATCATGCTGGAAGCAGGTCTTGGCGTAGATGTCGATTTTGACCGCGCACGGAATCTTTACCTTCTATCGGCGGAAGCAGATGTGGCTATCGCCCAATACAACCTTGGCATGATGCTGGGCGCGCAGTATATGGATTTCCGCAACAAAGGAAAAAAAGTATCAAACTCCGAGCTGCGTCGCCGAAACGAAGATTTGCTAAACGCCTATAAATGGCTGCGGATTGCCGCCGACCAAGGGCATAACAAAGCCATGGCGGGAGTCGATCAACTAGAGCCTTATATGACCGAAACTCAAATCAAAATGGCAATTCACCGCGTCGGATGGAACATGCGTTACCGAAAATCGGCCGAAGAACGAAAATAAAGGCGAACTACAACCCCACCCCGTCGGATTGAATGATTGCGGGCAGCAGGATTTTATGTTTTAGGCCCACGCTGCGCGGTTTATATTCGGGAAGTACTGACCCTTTTCCTTCAACGTTTCTTACTGCTAGGAAAGCTCGCTAGCCGCCAACATCACCTGGCTGGGGTAGATCCCGGAGCCGAGGTTGAATCGGTTACACCTGATCGCCCTGCGCTAGACTCATCGCCCGAAAGGAGCCGTCGCACCGGTTTACGTTTCGGGCCAAGTCGGTGTAGGTCACCGTTCCCGCCGCAGCATTTATGGCAACTCGATCATCGCGCCCTTCGTCGACATGCAGGTCAATAAAAGACGTCGCTACATTGAAGTTTTCAGCGAATTGAACAATCGCTGTCGTCATCTACCGGTAAACGGGAACTGATTGGTCGCGCATAGTCGTGATTCCCTCTGGTTGCCTGCTATACCAGATATAACGGGTGTCGCGGGATATCGGGAATCAAAAAGCGACGCCCGAACAAACTGGCGTCAGCTCCGATACAGATAAAAGGGCGGTGGTTACGCCGCTTTTTTCTGGTAGCTGAAATGCGGCACGAAAGGTACGCTAACCTCTTCACTGCTGCGGATCGACTTCGCATAGTGATTTGAGCAGTAAGGTTGCCCTTCGGTGCGCTTGGCGCCGCAATAGGTGTGATCGGGCTTTTCCGAGTGGTCCCACATTGGCCACAAGCAACCGGACCTGTTTTGATTCGCTTCAGACATCATCTTCTCCAAGTTCGTTCGTTCGATTTGCAATGTTATATGCTGCGTTGCAATATAATTTCAAGTCCTGAATTAACAAGTCGGTGCGACGTACGGACGCATCGCGAATTTCAATCGCCTAAGTCTAGATACCAAGTCGCACTTTTTTCAAACCCTGTTGCGACCGAATAACAAACGCATTGGCCTTGTAGCTGGAAATCGCAAGATTCTGGTCTAAATATTTCCCTATAAAATTAACCTTTGGAAAAGATATAAGCCCTGTTGGGCTGTAATTATCAGGCGCCGTCACCGTCGATAGCTCAACGGGTTGCGCTTCCGCACGAACGCCACCGCCAGGGATTTAGATTTCACGGGTCGTTGCGGCGCAAAACACCACCAGGGCGTGTAAAATCCTACCGAGCTGCCGGACAAGACGCCGTTGCGTTTGCAACATTATTCGCCGAATTCGACAAACGTTTAGGTTGATGCCTCCAAACCACTCGCGGCAATATTCAAGACCGAAGTCATGGGAACCAATCTAAAGTTTCAAACTGTCCGGTTTATAGGGTGCCGGCGCGCGCGACGATGTGCGCCCAGTCACACAATATCTATAGATGTCACGCGAATTTAGACCGGCGTCGAAATAATTTTGACGGAATAGATAGCCGTTTCAATATCCGACCCGGCGCGCTCATTAACTTTGGCGCTTTCATGACATCGGCGATACGACGGTCCAGAAATGACCATGTGTCCGCGCATCCCTCGGATTTGTCGTTCAGCCAATACAAAACGACGACGCCATAAACGCCTGCCAGGAGCGCGCGCTTGGTGTAATGGTTATAATCCGTCGAGGCGTCGCCCGCCGCCGCCCACATGGCGTCCACCGTTCTGTATAATAAGCGCGTCGCCAGCAGCGCATAGAATGGCGTCGCCATAAGCGACACGCCGCGACGCACAGCTTCACGGTCTCCCGCCGTCACTTCCAAACGCGCCCGCACCGCCGCCGAGATCCGTTCGCGCCCGCGAAGATTATCCAAGCCACGCGTTTCCAACGCCGCCAACATGCGACGATCCATAATTTTACTGTGACAGCTCATCATTACGCCGGGGTTCCCCGGGTACAGCCGTCGGGCGTCAAGGCTGCCAATTCCAGCATCCGCGGCGCCACGGCTCCAGGCGGCCAAACTCCAACCGTCAAATGGGACATGACGAATGGCGGCATCCAGGATTTTTTCCTGGGTAATTTCAATCGCTACAGTCATTCTGGGCCCGCTACATCGTCACTAACGATCTCTTCGTCCTCAGACGGGTTCCCGCGTTCATAATGTCGCATTTCCTCACGGAACATAAGATCACCCAAATCGGTCATGCGCTGCGGATATAAGACACCCTCCAGATGGTCACATTCGTGCTGAACGACACGCGCATGAAATCCATCCACAGATCGATCAATCAGCGATCCGTCCGGCGCCAACGCAGTATAACGAATCGCCATATGGCGTGGCGTCAAGCCCACCATACCAGGCAGAGACAGGCACCCCTCCCAACCATCGTCCATCTCGTCGCCGAGCGGTGTTAAGACCGGGTTGATCAGTACGGTTAACACTGGGGCTTCATTCTCCACGCTCCCAGGCGCGTGAAAGACGACCAAACGCAACGGAACATGTACTTGTGGCGCGGCGAGGCCGGCACCTTCCGCGTCCTCCATCGTTTCTATCATATCCGCGATAAGTTGTTGAATTTCCGGCGCAGTCGGGTCTTCGACCCTATCCGCGCGCCGTCGCAAAACGGGATGTCCCATGCGGGCGATTTTAAGTATAGCCATGGGTGCTAATATGCCCCCCCCATCGAGGTTGTAAAGAGGCTACTTCAAGACTTGGCATGGCGTTCTGCAATGAAGTGGCAAAACAATCGCCAATTGGTTATACTTATTGCCTTTTCAAGTGAACCGCCCCGTGATATCAAGCCGCTTCTTGGGTTTGCCAAGTGTATATTTTTGAATTCTAGTCATCGGGAGACGATCCATCGTACAGGTAGTCGTACGCGACAATAATGTCGATCAAGCCCTACGCGCGTTAAAGAAAAAAATGCAACGGGAAGGCGTTTTCCGCGAGATGAAACTTCGACGCAATTTCGAAAAACCATCGGAACGCAGGGCGCGTGAAAAAGCCGAAGCGAAGCGGCGGCATCGTAAACTCATGCGCAAACGGATGGAACGCGAAGGTTACTGACCCCGTGTTTCGGTAATTTTCCGTATTGAACACGTACGTCCTCAAGCTTTAAGGTTCGGGGGCGTTTTCGTGCGCTTGAATTTTGGAAGGTTTGCACAATGGTGAAGAAACGCAGCGGCGACCCGTGGATGCCCGCCCCGGTTTATAGCAAAGGCCTCAGCGGATTGTCCGTCAACTTTCTGGTCAACGACGTCGCGGCGTCTGTCGCCTTCGCCGAAACCGTTCTTGAAGCCAAGGCGGTATATGCAGACCCTGACTTCGCCGTACTCAAAATAGATACAGCGGCTTGTATCGCCGAATGGATGCTGCACGCGGACCACGCCTATGCCGACCACCCTTTATCGGGATTAGTTAGCGGACAGAACGGGAGGGGCATTGGCGCGGAATTCCGTTTGCATGGGCTGGACCCCGACGACGCCGAAAGCCGTGCACGCGCTGCTGGATACACCGTACTGGCCGGCGCCGCCGATAAAGCGCACGGCTTGCGCGAAACCTACATCCTGGACGACGACGGTTATTGCTGGACGCCGGACCGCCCGCTTAACGCATAAATCTCAAGGTTTCGTCACGGTGAAATGACTTTCCGGGCCCCGCATACGCTGCGCAACCTTGTGCCGTAATGAAAATCTTATCCGCAGTAGCGATTTTGATCTTCGTGTGGACCGGCGCCGCGTCCGCAAACCCAGAGATCTGGAAGTACGAATGGCGCAAGACGGACTTCATCAAGCATTCCGTCCCGTTTTCTGAAATTTTGTCCGGCGGCTCGCCCAAAGACAGCATTCCCCCAGCAGACTAACCAAAATTCCTCTAAATCGGCGATGTGACGGACACCGGATAAAACAAACCTGTCGCCGACCTAAGCATAAACGGTGAAACAGTCTGCCTACCCAGTGCGCATTTTAATCTGGCATAAAATCGTCAACGACACGGTCGCGGGTATGCCCATCATCATAACCTTTTGCCCACTTTGCAACACTACCACCGTGTTTGAACGCTGGTTGGACGGCAAGGTCCTGGACTTTGGCACCACCGG
>JAPKDL010000239.1 GCA_028822585.1 Alphaproteobacteria bacterium
GCCTGACTTGATCATCGGTCACGGGCAAGTCATGTCCAGTGATGGCGACATGAACAGCATGAGCGCATTCGAGGTCGCCGCCCTACGAGAGTCGCAAACAACCATCTGTCACTTGCCGTGGGTCAAGGCGCGGCGCGGCGGCGTTATAAATTCGATTCAAAAATATAAGGACCTCGGGATTCGCCAGAGCCTTGGCACGGATACATTCCCGTTCGACCTCTTCAACGACATGCGGATGGCAGCGGTCGTCTGCAAGATCGTCGAAAACGCCGCCGACGCCGCCCCGTCGGAAGATGTCTTCGCGATGGCGACGACCGGCGGCGCGGACGCGCTGGGCCGCCCAGACCCTGGGCGGCTTGCTCCAGGATGTCGCGCCTACATCGTCTTGGTTCGCATCGACACGCCCAAAGCCGCCCCCGTCTACGATCCGTTCAAGTTTTTGGTTTTGACCGCCACGGGCGATGACGTTGACCGGGTCATTGTCGATGGCACGACGATTGTTCAAAACGGCAATGTTCAAACCCTTGACGTCCCAGCCGCCGTGCGCCGTCTCAACGACGCCAGCAAACAGGTTTGGGCGCGATTGAACCTATAATCAGCACCACACAGATTTTATCAGGGCAAACGAAATCAGGATCCTTTCATCATCGCGTAGATGACGTTGATCTCCGCGCCATAATCCGGGCTGTCCGGCAGGTATGGCCGTCGAACACGGCGCTTATTGCATCGGCTGTTGCTGGGTCCTGATGGGGCTTCTGTTCTTTGGCGACGTCATGAATTTATACTGGATCGTTGGTCTTACGGTCATTGTCCTGGTTAAAAAAACCATTCCATACGGCCGTCGGGAAAGTTATTTCCTTGGCGATGTATTGATCGTATGCGGCGGCGTTGTGCTAGCTGGCGCATTTCGATTGACCGTTAAGCCGGTGCTACTTTCCAGAATTGGTTAAGAGCTTGAATGACGGTTGTGGACCAAAATCACGATCGTCCAAGCTGATCCGCTATCGCTGGGAAAACCGGGCATTGATCCAACGACCGACTGCCGGCATGGCGCGCGCAGGCCTTAGCGAACGTCTCAGCGGGTGGCTATTCCGCCGCTTTTGCCAGGGCTGCTGGGATGTTCGTCGCCATGAAGCCGCGAATGTGACGCACAGCGAGCTCGATCTTTCGGTTGTTTTCTTTCCAGGGATAGAGGCTAACCTGTGCGTTCGGTGCCAGCAACGCCGTCTCCATTGCCGTCGCGTAAGGATGCGCCGGGACATCGTCCGGCAAGATCAGCACCGGCGTCTGGCAATTTCGCACGAAGTCGCGGTCGACGGTGAAGACGAAATCCGACCGCTTCGTGTACATGTTATTGAGGTAGTCGGAAACCATCTCCATAGTGACCTCGGGCCGCCGCTTAACAAACCCAGGCGCCCAGCCGTTGATGTTATTGTTGTAGAAGATATCCGGTTGGCTGGAGGAATAACCGCTCGGGTGCACCAGCGTAGCCGCGATGACCCGGTCGCCCGCGTGTTTCAGCAAGTTCCATGTCATGGGGCCGCCAATGCAGAAGCCCATCACCATGAACCGGTCGACGCCGAGATGCTCCAACAGGCCAAGCTGATCATCAATGAAGCCGTCCCAGGGTCGTTCGATTTCAAGCGGACCCTCTGTCTGGCCACCATTAGCGTTGCGATGATCGAGCGCGATAACGCGATGGGTGTCGCTGAATGCCTCCAGCGGATTGAAGGCGTGCGTGGCGAGCCCGGCGATGGTCCCATTTAGACCACCACCAGGAAGCACCAACAGCGGCAAGCCGGAACCGGCCTCTTCGTAATGAATTTTTACGGGACCATTTTCAAAAATAGGCATGATCGACTCTCCCTAATGCGTCGTGAATTCCTCGGACTTTATGCATCTCGGTCGCATTGTTGTTTAATTGCGCTTGCTGGCCCTACGCCAACTTGATGACATTACCTTCCTTATGAGAACGCTCCATGGCGTCAATCAGCGTGTGCCGGACGACAGCGTCGTTAAAATCAGGCGCATCTGCAGCCCCCGATTGCATCACATTTGCGAAACGGGCGTAAGCCTGTCCAACATTCCGCCCGGGACCGGCGGCCATATCCGCTGGAATTAGCCGGTAGCTGTCAGGCGGAGTTATCTTCTCCAAATTCTCTTTACCAATGGCGAGGTGAAGCTGGCTAGGGCCAATATTGACAGACTTCGAGGTCAGTACCAGTGTCCCTCTACGGCCATAAATCTCCAGATTAATGCCGCTCGCATTGTAGGGAACGCTGGCCACTTGGTAGGATACTTCCGCACCGCTTTTAAGCACGCCTGCAGCCGTGACTGTGTCCGGCGCATCCACGGGAAAGTCCGCCCCCGTTACGGC
>JAPKDL010000240.1 GCA_028822585.1 Alphaproteobacteria bacterium
CGGGTTATTGGGATTTAAAAAACGCCTGGATCACAGCACCGAATAAAGCCGCAACCTTTGCGAAACAACACCGAGTCGAAACAAATCTAACAAAAAACAAAATTCTCGACAGCTTCGCATCCCCGCAAACCATGTCGTTTTGGGATTTACCGGGCTTTATTGAAATGCTGGAAAGCGCCGGGTTTTCCGGCCACCGTCACAAACTCTATTGGCACTCATTACTGGCAAGCCCCTTACTATTAAGCGCGATGGTGTTGATAGCAGCAATATCTTCCTTACGCATCACCCACCGCAGCAGTGGCGCCGGCGCGGTTACCAGTGCGGTCTTTTGCGGATTTATTTTGTATTTTGTCACGGATGTCTTATACGCACTCGGCCTGTCGTCCAGCATCCCGACGGTTCTTGCAGCCTGGACTCCGGCTGGCGTCAGCGTCTTGCTGGGATTGTCTGTCCTGTTTCATGTTGAGGACGGCTGATGCGTCTATTTTCTAAATCCCTGTACTTCTGCATGTTGGCAAGTTTTCTTTCTTTGGCGCTTCTATGGAACGATTCTGCTGGGGCGCAAAATGGCATTGCGTCGCAACCCGCCCTGATTCAAGCCGAAACAATGAGCCACAATGACGCGCTGGGTGTCGTCACCGCGCGCGGCAAGGTCGAAATATCTCAAGGCGGCAGGGTATTATTCGCCGACATCGTCAATTACCACCAGCGCACCAACACCGTCAGCGCATCTGGCAACGTCGTATTGATGGAATCAAACGGCGATACAATGTTCGCCGATTTCATGGAACTCACGAATGACCTGCGCGAAGGCGTCGTACAACAGATACGAATGCTTTTAGCGGACGACAGTAAATTTGCCGCCGTTATGGCGCGGCGCACCAATGGAAACCGCATCACGGCCACACGCGCCGTGTATTCCCCCTGCAAAATCTGTCGTGAAGAGGCTAATTCCGCGCCATTGTGGCAAATCAAGGCAGAACAAGCTGTCCGTGATCAAACCGCACGCGAGATTCGCTATAAAAACGCCTCTCTTGAGATATATGGAATTCCTGTCGCCTACACACCTTATCTCGTCCACCCCGATTCAACAGTAGATCGGAAAAGCGGATTCCTGACACCGTCATTCGGAAGTAGTCGCAATGTTGGAGGTTTTCTCAAGGTGCCCTATTACTGGGCCATCGATAACAACAGTGACGCCACCTTCTCTCCAATTTACACCGATGCTGCAGGTATTGTTTTTTCAGGTGAATATCGTCACCACTTCGATCAAGGGTCCTTTGAAACATCAGGCAGTCTTGTTCATTCTGAACGACGCATCGGCGATGCAATCTCCCAGACGGCTCGAGGAACAGAATTCCGCGGACACATCTTCAGCGCCGCGCGCGTCGACATAGACGATACCTGGCGCGCTGGTTTCGATCTAAAGCGCGCCAGTGACAGAAGCTATCTCGACCGTTTTGATTTTTTTAGCAACCCCGGCAACACGTTTCAATCAAAGGCCTATATAGAAGGCTTTCGGGGTCGAAGTTACGCATCAGCCAACACCTATCTATATCAGGACCTGCGAAGTGGGCAGCGCCCCAGTTCGCCCTTGGTTTTACCCATGCTAGATTACAATCACGTCGGCAAGCCAACATCGTTTGGTGGTCGGTTCAGCATAGATGCAAACTTCCGGTCCTTGTATCGGAGTGATGCCACGGATTCCCAACGGGCATCTCTTAAAACTGGTTATCGCATCCCGTTCACCTCTGATTTAGGTTTTGTCACCACGCTGACAGCTGGCCTACAAACCGATTTATACTACGTCGCCAGTAATGGTGCCTCAAGCCTGGAAGGTGACGGCTTCACAGGCCGAGTATTCCCAAAAGTTGCAGCAGATTGGCGATTTCCATTCGTCCGTGAAAAGGGAAATTTTAGGCAATTGGTTGAACCAATGGCCGCGATTGTTTTATCACCAAATGGTCAAAACCCTGCTCGAATACCTAGCGAAGACAGCGTTGTCCTAGAAATCGACGATACCAATTTATTTAGTTCGGACCGCTTTCCCGGCATCGACCGCGTCGAAAGCGGACAACGCGCAATTTTCGGTGTCAATCTCGGTGTATTTGGTGAAAATGATTTTAGAACGACAGCTTTTATAGGCCAAAGCTATCGCATCCACGCCGATGATAAACTTGCCAATGAATTCGGTATTGAACGACATTTATCAGATGTTGTGGGTCGTGTCGGACTACGACCAAATCCTTACGTCAACCTTCTATACCGGTTCCGGGCAACAGCAACGGACTTTGAGTTGAAACGAAGTGAAGCCGGATTTACTCTCGGAACTAACACGCTTCGCATGGCGGGCAACTATCTTTTTATTGATG
>JAPKDL010000019.1 GCA_028822585.1 Alphaproteobacteria bacterium
TTGTTGTTTATTGTAGGGCTTACCTATTGTTTTAATTATTTATTGCGTACGAAAAATTTTCCTTTACGTTCGTTACTTCCCTTAATTCTAGCAACCTTTGTGCCAAATTAATTAATTTATATAAAATAGATAACAGAATTATGGTGTTGGCTTACTGTCGTGTCTTTTTGGAAGGCTTGGGCGGGCGCGAGTGAAAGACGAGGCGCGGATCTTGCCCTTACCAAGGCGTGCCGGAAGACTGTTACTTTTACCCACTCTAAGGTGCCCGTAGGGCCTTATTTCTGGGGTCCTAATTGTTTTACCACGTCATCGCCTGAAAAATCTAGGTCACGGTCAGTGCGGACCTCACGAATGTCGGTTTCCAGGGGGGTAAGGTCATCAATGGCTTTGCCCGCGTCTTCGACGTCCAGTTCGGTAAATTTTCGCGCTTGCGGCATGACCTGAGATTCCAGACTTCCAACGAAGGTGTTGTAGCGTATAGACGCGGTTTTAATCGCGCCCCCAAGACCCTTCACGTGGTTGCCCATAATGGAGAGTCGTTTGTACAAATCGCGACCAAGTTCGGAAATATGTCGGGCGTTTTCCGCCACTTTTTCCTGCCGCCATCCAAAGGCGACGGCCTTAGCCAAGGCGATTAAGGTTGTCGGTGTCACGATAATGACCTGTTTGGAGATCGCGTCTTCGAACAGAGCCGGGTCTCGCTCCATGGCGGCGGCGAAGAAATTGTCTCCGGGTATGAACATAGCGACGAAGTCTGGCGTGACGGTCAGACCATCGTGATAGGACTTAGACGCCAACTGGCCCATATGGGTGCGAATTTGTTGAGCGTGTTTGGTGAGAAAGGCTTCACGCTCGGTGTCGTCGGTCGCGTCGATGGCGTCCATATAAGCCGATGTCGATGTTTTGGCGTCGACGACGATGGAGCGGTTGCCAGGCAGGTGGATGATGACGTCAGGGCGCAGGCGACCGTCTTCGGTGTCGAAGCTTTTTTCGGTGGTGAAGTCGCAATGCTGCGACATACCGGACATTTCCATGACGTTCTTCAATGTTTCTTCGCCCCATCGCCCGCGGGTCTTCGGCGCAGCGCGCAGGGCGTTCACCAATTTGCTGGTCTCGGTACGCACGTCATGTTGCGTCTGGATGACCGTTTGCAATTCCTTCGACAGATTTCCATAGGATTCGTGACGTTCTTTCTCCGCCACATTCAGGTTTTTTTGGTATTCCTCAAGGGTCGTGGAAATCGGTTTTAACAGGTTCTGGATTGATTCCTGACGTTTCTCCAAATCGCCAGACGCAGCTTCCTTGTGTTTATCCAGCACCTGATTGGCCATTTCCAGAAAAGATGTCTGGCTGGATTTTAACGCGTCGCTGGCGAGGTTTTTAAAATCCTTTTCAATTTCGGCTCTGATCGCCGTCAAGGCTTTGGTTTTTTCTTCATGCGCTTTGGCCTGGTTTTTCAGGGACGCTGAAAGCTCACTTTTTTCCGATGTGAGCGCTGTGA
The DNA here is from genome assembly GCA_028822585.1 of Alphaproteobacteria bacterium. Lineage (GTDB taxonomy): Bacteria > Pseudomonadota > Alphaproteobacteria > UBA8366 > JABJJH01. Next base: position 1,502 of record JAPKDL010000019.1, read on the forward strand.
CCTTGTCGTTCAACGTTGCGACTTGGCGTTCCATTTCAGCGGTGCGGTTGGTTTTTTCCTCCAGCAAGCTGCGCGCTGTCTCTTTTTCGATTTCGGCTTGTTGCCGACTATTCTGTTGCGCTTCAGAATCGGATTTCGATTGAGTAAATTCAGTTTGCATGATTTCGGTGGCTTCGGTTAACGCGTTGATTTTCGCTTCGAGTACGGCCTGTTCGGCGCGTTTCAGCAGGTGCATGAAGACCGCGCCGACGCTCAATCCAGCGGCGGCGATTGCGGCAAATATTAACCAATCCATTGTAGTCTCCGACCGCCACTGATTTCATCTTGCCTACAGGGGTAGGAGTCTAGGGATGCGCCGGAGCGCTGGGGTTCCGGCCTCCACAGGAATGACGGCGAGGGGATAATCGAAGACGTATAAAAATTTGAATTCATGTTTTCTTCCGCTCCCTATAGTCCCTGTTCCACCTTCGGCATGACGTCTTCTTTGAATCTCGTCAGGTTCTCTAGCACCAGGCTTTGCGGCATGCCGATCCAGTGAAAGCCAAGGATCAAGACGTTGACGCCAAGACGTTTCCCATGCGCGATGACCTGTTCTGCAACTTCGTCGGGCGAGCCCAGTATAAACCGGTCTTCCAGTAATTCGTCATAGGCGAGGTCTAAATTGTTGTCGCCTTCGGGCATTGCTTTGTCTTGGCCCCATTGGTGATAAATTTTATATTTCGCTTCGAGAAATGGCTTCGCCTGCCGGATGGCTTCCTCTCGGCTGTTGGCGACAAAGACTTCGCGCGCCGCCGGGAGTTCGTCGGGGAAAGGTTTGTCCGCGTCGTCCAGCGCGCGTTTGTACAATTCAAGCTGTTGTTCAATGGTGTCCAGGCGCTGGTGCGGGTTGATGAACCAGGCGTCCGACATTTTCGCCGCGCGTTTTATAGCAGCGTCGGCGTTGGCGCCAATCCAGATCGGTGGCATGGGCTTTTGTTGTGGTTTTAGGGATAGGCGAGTTTTATCCAATTCGAAATGAGACCCCTTCATGGACACTTCGTCTTCGGTCCATAGGCGTTTGATCGCGTTTAGGTTTTCTTCGAAGCGCGAGACGCGGTCTTTCTGCGTCGTGCCAAAACCCTTGAATTCAACCTCACGATACCCCAGACCGCAGCCGAAGGTCAGCCGTCCGCCCGACATGACATCGATGCTGGCCAGTTGTTCGGCCATATCCAGGGGCTTGTGCAACGATAAGAGCGTCACCCCGGTCAACAGGCGCATGTTCGGCGCTTCCGACATGACCCGGCCTAGGAACGGTAGTTGCTGGAATTCCTGCAACGGATAGCCTGCTAGATGGGAGCTTTTCATCAAGATGTCGTAGCCCAATGCGTCAGCGACACGCGCCTGTTCCATCTGTTCGGCGAAGGCGACATTCATATCAGCGCCGGCGGCGTATTGGGTGCGCATGCCGATGCCGTATTTCATTTTTCGAGCCATAATCAGATCCTATCTAAACGCCTTGCCGGACTTTCGGGAAGACTTCTTCGGCCAGCAAATGCATCGCGTCCAAGGTTTGATTCTGCGCCATGCCGGGCCATTGCATGCTGGCAATAATGTGGTTGGCGCCGGTGCGTTTGTTCAATTTTATCACCTGTTCCGCCACATCGTCCGGTGACCCAATCAGGAACCGGTCGCGTTGCAAATCTTCAAAGGCCTGGCCCAAATCATTGTCGCCGTCGGGCATGGCCTTGTCCTGACCCCATTCGTGATAAACTTTGTATTTAAGCGATAAATAAGGTTCGGCGATACGGAAGGCTTCTTCGGTGGTTCGCGCTACGAATACCTCGCGGCGGATCGGAAATTCGACTGGGAACGGTTTGTCGTATTCATCCAGCGCGCTTTTATAGATGTCCAATTGACGTTCGATGGTGTCAATGCGGACATGCGGGTTCATGTACCAGCAATCGCCCAATCGCGCGGCGCGCCGAATCGCTGGATCTGCGTCGGCGCCAATCCAGATGGGGGGGTGTGGCCTTTGGATCGTCTTGGTATTGGCTGACGCGTCCATTAATTCGAAATGGGACCCCACCATGTTGACCTTTTTTTCGGTCCACAACCTTTTGATGGCCAGCAAATTTTCTTCAAAGCGCTGGACGCGTTCCCTTTGCGTGGTGCCGAACGCCTTGAATTCGACCTCGCGATAGCCGAGCGCTGCGCCGAAGATCATGCGACCGTCGGACATGACATCCATGGTCGCGATTTGTTCGGCGATCTCCAATGGCTTATGCAGCGACAACAGGACGATCCCGGCGTTGAGCCGCAAATTCGGCGCTTCCGCCATGACGCGGGAGAGGTAAGGAATTTGCTGGAAATCCTGAAGCGGATAGCTGCTGTAATGCGACCCTTTGGTCAGGCTAGAGAATCCCAGCTTGTCGGCGGTGCGGGCCTGTTCCATCAACTCCTTGAAACGCACGCGAATGTCGTCTTTTTCTTCGAACTGCCCCCGGGTCATCAACCCGAACTGTATGTCGGTCATAGTGTGTCTATCCGCTTATTTAACAACGTGGTTTGAAAGGATTTCCGGTTTGAACCGCAGGCCATGACCGGGTTTTTCCGGCGCGGTGATGAAGCCGTTGACTGGTTTCGCCCAGTCGTCCCACACATCGCTCATCATGCCCATGTCTTCGATGATCAGCCCGTTCGGGATCGACGCCATCAGTTGAATCATCAATTCCGGATACAGATGCGGTGCCATCTGCAAGCCCCAGGTGTCCGCGATGGCGGCGATTTTGCGCAAATCGGTCAAGCCGCAGCGCATGACGTCGGGTTGCAGGATAGGGATTTTCGGGTTTTCGAAGAACGGCTTCAGATCATAGCGGGTGAAATGGCTTTCTCCGCCGACTACGCGGGTGTCCAAGGCGTCGGCGACACGGAAATATCCGGCGAAGTCGTCTGGCATGACTGGTTCTTCCAGCCAGTAAATATCGTATTCCTGTAATTTTTTGCCCATGATGATGGCTTTGTCGGCGGTCCAGGCCATGTTGACGTCGACCATGATGTCTACCTCTGGACCCACCGCTTCGCGAACCCGGCGCACATGATCCATGTCTTGGGCGTCGGTCCAGGTATGGCCAACCTGCATCTTGATGGCGGTGAATCCTTCGTCGATGAAGCGCTTGGCTTTTTCCACCATGCGGTCACCGCCAAGGCCGCGCCAGACGCCGGAGCCATAGACCGGAACCTTGTCTGTATAATGCCCCCACAGGCGGTGCAGCGGCATGTTAGCTTTCTGGCCAACGGCGTCCCACAGCGCCACATCAATGATCGACAACGCCAGCAATTGCGCGCCGCCGCGGCCATCCGCCAGGGTGGATTTCCACAGGTCGCGCCAGATGCCTTCGACCTCGGTGGCGTCGCGGCCTAAGATGCGTGGGATCATTAATTCCTCCAGACACGCCTTGGTCGTGCGGAAGCCTTCGCGCAGATAGAGTTGGTAGCCCATGCCGATAATGCCAGATTGCGTTTCGATTTCCACAACCAGAATATCCCGGTCCCGGTCATACCCTGCCTGCAAGGCCGGTTGTTCGACGAAGGGCACGGTGAGCAACGTAATCTTGACGTCTTTGATGATCATGGAACTACCTCTGTTGATGTTGCGGGCGCGCAGAAGGCTTTGATTATTGCGCAGTACGGAATGGCCGACAATACGCGCTGGTGTCGAAGGTGCGGAACCTAATGAATACTGGCGCGTTCCTTGTAGCGGAACTTCAACACGCACAGGCCGACGGCGACGATCCCCGCCGTCACCAGCCAGCCATCGGCGAATCGCCCTGTCATATCGACCACCGCGCCAAACAGCGGTGGGCCCGTCATGGCGCCAATCGACGTGCCGATCATGATACAGCCAATGGCCGAGCCGGTTTGCGTCCGAGGGACCGATTCAACCGCAACCGTTTGCAGCACCGAGGCATAGGCGGCGATCGTCATGCCCAGCCCAACGGCCAGTGCCATGCCGATTATGATGCCCCAACTGGGCCCGACAACCGCCATCAACGCCAGGAATATTGAGGCCGCCGTGCAGATCAACAGGGTCAATATCTTGCGGCGGCCCTGGAACATCGTGTCGGCGATATATCCCCACCCGATGCGCCCGAACGCGCTGGCGGCTTGGGCTGCGCCCAGGACGATGCTGGCAGTTTCCTGACTGGCCAGAGCGACGTCACGCATGAACAGCGTCAGATAGGTGAAGAAATTATACTGGCCGATGTTGAAGATTCCACTGGAGGTCGCCAACATCAGAAAGTTCCGGTCTTTAGCCAATTGGATGACGCCGCTGAGCACGCTGGGCTTTTCCACGCCGTCGTCTGCCTTTGCGACGTCGCGCGGTTCAATCAGATACAGGCAGAGCAGACCACCCGCCGTGGTTAACACCGAAATGATCAGCATGATGTCGCGCCAATCGATCAACACGGCGAGCGCCAGGGTGCCCGCTGCCAAGACGCCCCCAATGGGCACGCCGGTTTGTTTGACGCCCATTGCGGTCGCCCGCCTTCCTTGCGGAAACCATTCCAGTACGCCACGCGCCGTCGCTGGGTTCATGATGGAATACCCCCAGCCCATCATCAGCAACGCGAACAGCGCCATGGCGAACCCGTCCGCCGCATAGAGTATGGTGCCGCCCAGGGCCAGAATTAAATGGGCCGAGATCAACGCCCGGCCCACGCCCACCCGGTCTACCAGCACGCCAGCAGGAATGGCGCCGGTAACCTGTCCGGCGGAATAGGCGGTCATCAACAGGCCGAATTGTGTGAAGGATAAAGCCAAATCGGGACGGATAACCGGCCCCAGCGCCAACACGGAGATACTATGCAGCGACCCCAACGCATGCGCCATCGTCAACAGGGATAGTCGCGCCTGCCAGGACTTGGCACTCACGCCGGTTTTAGATTCCAACGTTGACGCCTTGGAGGGTCGACCATTCGCCGATCACCTTGACCATGGCGTTGGTCAAATGGGTCAGGTCGTCCAGTTCGATGACGAATGGCGGCATGACATAGATGATGTCGCCAAACGGGCGGATCCATACGCCTTCTTCCACGAAGCGCTGCTTCAACCATTCGACCCGCGTTAATGTATCGACCTGCACGACGCCAATGGCGCCTTTCGCCCGCACGTCGATAACGCCGGGCAGTGCGCGGCACGGTTCCAGCGCGTTGCGCAAATGTGTTTCGATGGCCGCGACTTGTTCAAGACGTGGTTCTGATTCAAACAAATCTAGCGAGGCGTTGGCGGCGGCGCAGGCCAGTGGATTGGCCATATAGGTCGGGCCGTGCATCAGGGCGGCTTCGGGTTTGTCGGATTGGAATGCGGCGAAGATGTGCTCGCGCGCCACCGCGGCGGACAGCGCCATGGTCCCGCCGGTCAGCGCCTTGGACAAGGTGATGATGTCGGGTACGACGCCTGCTTCTTCACATGCGAACATCGATCCGGTGCGGCCAAACCCGGTCATGATTTCATCCAGGATCAACAACACCCCGTGACGTTCGCCGCATTCCGCGATGCGCGCCAACACGGTGGCGTCGTGAAATTTCAAGCCGCCCGCGCCTTGCACCAACGGTTCCAGAATGATCGCAGCGCAGTCTACGGCGTTTTGTGTCAGAAACGACTCGAACACCTCAAACTCTGCATTGGTTCGGGGCAGGGAAACAATATGTTGTTCCGCCAATAATCCCTTGAACAGCGCGTGCATACCTTCTTCCGGGTCACAGACCGACATCGCGCCGATAGTGTCGCCGTGATAGGCGTATTGGAATGCGATGAATTTACGCCGCGTGGTGTTTCCCTGGTTGATCCAGTATTGCACCGCCATTTTCATCGCCACTTCGACTGACACCGACCCAGAATCGGCGAAGAAAACGCGGTTCAAATCGCCGGGCAGCATATCCGACAACCGGCGCGCCAGCGTTAGCGCGGGCGGGTTCACCAGGCCACCGAACATCATATGCGGCATTGTCGTCATTTGGTTGGCGATGGCGGTGCGAATATGTGGGTGATTGTAGCCATGGCAGGCCGTCCACCAGGACGACACGCCGTCAATCAGTTCCCGGCCGTCGGCCAGTTTTAACCGCACACCATCGGTCGCGGCGACCGCCAGCGGCGCGGGCGTGGTCTGCATCTGCGTATAGGGTAGCCAGATATGATCAATTCCGGCGTTGTACCAGTCCGGGTGCCCGTCCGGTGAGTTGGAGCCGTGGGTCACGGCCTTTAATCCAGCGCGTGCAGGCCCAACCGGTCGAACAGGGCGGCGTCATGGTCCGGCGTTGGGTTGTTCGTGGTTAACAGCTTCGGCCCGACAAAAATTGAATTCGCCCCCGCCATGAAGCACAGCGCCTGGGTTTGATCGTTCATCGATTCCCGGCCCGCCGACAGTCGCACAAAGGAGTGCGGCATGGTGATGCGCGCCACGGCGATGGTGCGGATGAATTCAAATGCGTCCAGGTCGCCGGCGTCGCCGCCCGAGGAATCGCCAACGGGTGTGCCTTCGATCTTCATCAGCATGTTGATTGGCACGCTTTCGGGATGCTGGGGCAGATTCGCAAGGGTCAAGATCATGCCCGACCGGTCGCGCCGGGATTCGCCCATGCCGACAATGCCGCCGCAACATACGTTGATGCCTGCGTCGCGCACATGGGCCAAGGTGTCGAGCCGATCCTGGTAGGTTCGGGTAGTGATGATGTCACCGTAGAATTCTTCTGAGGTGTCGATGTTGTGGTTGTAGTAATCCAATCCAGCGTCGTTCAACTTCGTAGCCTGTTCCGGCGTCAGCATGCCGAGCGTCACGCAGGTCTCCATGCCCATCTCGCGGACACCTTCGATCATTTCGCACACCTTACCCAGATCGCGATCTTTCGGGCTGCGCCACGCAGCCCCCATGCAATACCGCGTCGATCCAGCGTCCTTGGCGAGACGAGCTTCCGCCAGTACCGCATCCACGTCCATCATTTTTTCCGCCTTCACGGGAGCATCGTTATGGGCGCTTTGGGAACAATACCCGCAGTCTTCGGGACATCCGCCGGTCTTGATGCTCAAAAGAGTCGACAACTGAACCGCATTGGGGTCGAAATGCGCCCGGTGTATCGTCTGTGCTTGAAACAGCAAATCGTTGAACGGCGACGCAAACAACGCTTCGATCTCTCCCACGCTCCAATCATGACGAAGGCCGTCATCGGATGACGTCCGCGTTCCGGGTTCTAAAGCGCCCTGTAAGGGGACTGCGGAATGAAGGGCGTCAGGCGTGTCGTGGGTCTCAATACTCATCAGTGAAAATCCTTGGTGACAGGGCCGCACGAACTTAACCGAGCGCGCAGCAAAATATAGCAAAGCAAAGCAGAGCATAAGCCCATGGCCGGGTTGGTCAAGAACGGTGGGAATGTGGGGAGCCTAAATCACTAAGGAAGCTTTATAGTTCCCCAGATCCACACAGAGTGTCGAGTCGATATAAAATCGCGGTTTTTCTATTTTCACGGCGTCGGCTTGTTTGTCCGTCTTAATATTTATCGTTATAGGGTAAATTCGAGGCGACATTGTCTTTCGCCTCTGCGGTGTCACGACGCCCATTTCGTCCTGCAACCTTATACCAATAATAGGCTTGCGCATAGCTTCGTTCGGCGTACATCGCGCGCCGCGTTGACTCATAACCCTCGTTGTCTCAGTCTCGGCAGCATTGGAACCATAGGGAATAATTAAGGCCGTCATGAAGTCTCTGGATGAATACGCCCGCGCGAAATTGTCGTCGATGGAGCAACGTCAGTTGCGCCGCACCTTAGTGGAAACCGACCGTCAGGATGGCGCCATCGCCTATCGCGATGGGCGGCGCATGGTGTCGTTTTCGTGCAACGATTATCTGAACCTGTCGCACCACCCGGATGTTATTCGTGCCGCGAACGAGGCGAATGTGCGCTATGGGGTTGGGTCCGGCGCATCGCGGTTGATTACCGGCAACCACCCACTGTTTCGCGACTTGGAATTGCGACTGGCGCGGTTGAAGGGCGCAGAGGATGCGTGCGTGTTTGGGTCCGGTTATCTGGCTAATATGGGCATCATTCCCACCTTGTTGGGCCCTGGTGATTTGATTTTGGCCGATGAATTGAGCCATTCCTGCATCCTGGCGGGGAGCGATATCAGCAAGGCGGACACGTTCATTTTTCGCCACAACGATCTGGACCATGTCGCTGCGCTGCTGGCGGAACATCGGGCCGGGCATTTGCGTGCGATGATTGTGACCGATGGGGTGTTTTCGATGGATGGCGATATGGCACCGGTATCGGCCCTTGCGGATTTAGCGGAGGAATATGACGCCTGGTTGATGACCGACGATGCGCATGGGGTCGGCGTTGTGGGCGACGGGCGCGGCAGCACCCACGCCCTGGGCGCTGCGGGGCGCGTGCCGTTGCAAATGGGCACGTTGTCCAAGGCCATCGGCGGGTATGGCGGGTATCTTTGCGCCGACAAGACGGTGATCGATCTCATGAAGACGCGCTCTCGGACGTTCATTTATTCCACTGGCTTAGCTCCCGCCGCCGCCGCCGCCGCCATCGCCGCAATTGATGTCATTGAGACTGAACCGGATTACGTGGCGCTGCCGCTAGCCAAGGCATCATTATTTGCAAAACTGGCGGGATTGCCCGCGCCGGAGAGTTGTATCGTGCCGATTGTGTTAGGCGATCCGGCGCGCACTTTGGCGGCGTCGAAACTGCTGGACGACGCTGGGTATATTGTCACTGCGATCCGCCCGCCGACCGTGCCGCCAGGCACCGCACGGCTGCGGTTCACCTTTACGGCGGGTCATGACGATGTGGATGTGCGGCGGCTGGCTGACTTAGTCGTTACCCGGATTTTGGCGTCTCGGGATATGGCTTAAGCAATGGCGACTTGGTTTGTCACTGCCACGGGCACTGATATCGGCAAGACCGTTGTCACTACAACGTTGTGTCGGGCGTTGAGCCAGCAAGGGTTGTTGGTGCGGGCTCTGAAGCCGTTGATCAGCGGGTATGCGCCGGAAGATATGGCCGACAGCGACAGCGGTCAGATATTGGCCAGTCTGGGGGAGGCGCCCAGCGATTCGGCGATTGCATCGATTACTCCCTGGCGTTTCACGGCACCGTTGTCGCCGGACATGGCGGCGGCGCGCGAAGGCCGGGAGATTGATTTTGACGCGCTGGTGGATTTTTGCGCGTCCGGCGAAGAAGACGTCTTGTTGATCGAAGGGGTCGGGGGCGCGATGGTTCCGTTGACGGACCGGGAAACCGTTCTGGATTGGATTCTGGCGGTCGGCGCGCCAGCATTGGTGGTCGCGGGCAGCTATCTGGGGACGATCAGCCACACCCTGACGACAGTCGCGGCCATGCGGACACGTGGCGCGGTGGTCGCTGCCGTAGTGATTAGCGAGTCGGTGGAAAGTCCGGTTCCGGTGGATGAGACGGTTGAAACGTTGCAACGGTTTTTGGGCACCGTTCCGGTGTATAGTATGGCGCGGGCCGACGCCCCCAGGGCGAGCGACGAATTGGTCGCGCATTTGACGAAACAAGCCATAGGAGGATGAGAATATGCCAGAAGGTATGAATAGTGCACCGGGATTCGCCAAACATCCGCATTACGAACTCGTCAGCGCCGCCGTCTCGAAACGGGTGAGCGCGACGATGGGCGGCGCCGTCATCGCTGACAGCGACAGGGTCCTGGTGTTGCGCGAAACGGGACACGGCCCCGTCTATTACTTTCCACGCGAAGACGTGGCGATGGACCGCCTGACGCGCACAGATCATGCCTCCCATTGCGGCTTCAAGGGCGATGCATCGTATTGGTCGATCACGGGTGGCGGCGGCGCCGGGCAAAACGCGGTGTGGAGCTATGAGGCTCCCTTCGATGAATTCGTGGAATTCAAGGGCTTTCTCTCCTTTTATTGGGACAAATTGGACGAATGGCGCGAAAATGGCGCGGTTGTGACCGCGCCAAGTTGAACTGACTCGTTAGTCTTTGTCTGACGCGCCTTGCCGGAAGGCCATGGTCAACGGCACGCAGATCGCGGCGGTCACGGCGAACAAATAGAAGGCGTTGACGTAACCCACCATTGACGCTTGGCGAACGATTTCGGCACTCAATGCGGACAAGCCGTTTGGCGTCGATAGCGACCAGTCGCCACTGATATGAGGGGTCGAAAATATCGTGTTGAACGGCGTGATTCCGTCGCGCAGGCCAACATAACCCTCCGCTGTGCTACGGGTGATGATGACGAAGGAAATGGAGATAAACAAGACGCTGCCGAAGTGGCGCATAAGATTGAACAACGACGACCCATCGACCATCAAACGCGCGCGCAGCGTGGAAAACGCCAATACTGACATGGGCGTGTAAGCCATGCCAAACCCGAACCCTTGCAGGAGGTTGGTCCAGAACACGTCCTGGCTGGTGACGTTGATGTCGAATTGCGCCATGGCGGCGCCCGCTACCGCTTGGCACGCCAGTCCGAAGATCAGGCAGAGTTTGGCGTTGTAGCGGGTGCATTGGACGACGAGAAAGAAACTCAACCAGTTACCGATGCCTCGTGCGGTCAAAATCTGGCCAATGATCGATTCCGGGTAGCCGCCGATTTCCTTCAACATCGGAGGAAATAGGACAATGGGCGTATAGCTCAACATGCCCATGATCAGCGACAGGACCAGCCCGATTACGAAGTTTCGGTCGTGGAATAACACCCTTTCGAACAAAGGGTTGTCGGCGGTCATGGTGTGAACGAGGTAGATATATAAGCTGATGATCAGGACGGCGGCTTCGATAATGGGTTCGGGTGAATCGAACCAGTCCAGCTGCTGGCCCCGGTTCAACAGCAAGGTCGCCGCTCCAATCGCGCAAGCGAGTGCGATGTATCCCGGCAAATCTATGGCGCGGGCGCTGTCGCGTTCATGGTCGCTCAGTGCATACCAGCCGCTGACCATGCCTAGAATTCCAAACGGCACCATGGCGAAAAACGCCCAGCGCCAGTTGATCGCTTCCGACACAAATCCACCGATCACCGGCCCCAACACCGGACCGAACACGCCGCCAATGCCCCACATCATCAACACCAGCCCGTGCAGGTGTTTGGGGAAGCTGGCCATCAACATGCCTTGACCCAGTGGCATCAACGGCGCGCCAAAAATACCTTGCAGAATGCGGAAGAACACCAGCATTTCCAGCGAGGTCGAAAGCCCACAAAAAACGGTGGCCAGCGTGAAGCAGCCTATGGACCCCACCAGCAAGTTGCGCCATCCCAACCGCGTCGCGAGCCAACCGGTCAGCGGTATCGCGATGGCAGTGGCGACCAGATTAAATGTGATGGTCCAGGCGATCTGGTCCTGGGTTGCCGATAACGCGCCTTTCAATTGCGGCATCAGTACCGAGACGACGGTCACCGTCATGCCAAACAACATCGTCGCCAATTGCACGGTCACCACTAGCAATAAGCGGCGGAAAGTTAGATATTGGAGCATTCAGGTCGGCTTGGTTTGTTTAATTAGCTGTTCCGAAAATCTCATTACGGACAACTTTAACGCCCGCGACCATGGCCTGCAACTTTCCAAACGCCACGTCCTGCGGCAGTTATTTCATGCCGCAGTCGGGCGCTGCAATCAGACTATCGGGCGAGATGTGGTTCAGCGCGCCGTAAAGTTGATCAGCGATGTGTTCTGGGGTTTCTGCTGCCGGGTTGTCCAAGTTTAAGGACGCCAAACAGGGAGCGCGTTGGCGAACCGGTTGAAATAGCTTTCGCGGCGAATTTCACCATCGCTTAGGGGATCAATCCTGGCGCGTTCCTGGTTGTGCCGGGCTATCAGGGCGGCGTCGTCTTGTGCCTCCTCCAGATCCTCTTCCGAGGGACGCCACACTTCGCGTACCCGCACGCGTGGTGGCGATTTTTTCAACAGTTTGTCTTTGTTGACCCACTAGGACGGTTGCGGATAACTGGCGACCAGCGTGGCGGGGATGAGTTTGCCGAACATGAGTTTTCTCCGATTATTGGCGACACAGAGACGGGAGACGCTATCATAGCGTTCCGGGCGAGCGCTTGTACAAACGACAAGGTATAACCGACAGGTGCCTATGGCCGGCACGACTGATGCACAGTAAGGTTGGCATTTGTATAGCAGCGGAAATTGGCGCTGGAACCTAGGGAGAGACGCACCATGATCGTCGAACAAATTTGGACAGGGAACGCTTATCGTAATTTTAACTACTTGATTGCGTGCCCGGAAACCGGAGAAGCTATGGCGGTTGATCCGCTGGACCATGAAAAATGTCTGGCGAAGGCGAAGGAGAAAGGCTGGACGATCACTCAAATTCTCAACACTCATGAACACGGCGATCATATTGGCGGCAACGCGGATGTAGTGTCGGCGACCGGCGCTTCTATCATCGCGCACAAAAATGCGGCGGCGAAAATTCCCGATATGGCGCGCGGTTTGGGCGCAGGCGACGTGATCAAAATTGGAACTTCGGTGGAGTTGGAAGCGCTGGATACGCCGGGGCACACCATGAGCCATGTTTGCTTGATCTCACGCACCGACCAACCGTCGCTGTTTTGTGGGGACACCTTGTTCAACGCGGGTGCCGGGAATTGCCATAACGGTGGCCACCCGAACGAGTTGTACCACACGTTTTCCACGCAACTGGCGAAACTGCCGGACAACACCTTGATCTATCCGGGCCATGACTACATCGAAGGCAATCTGGGTTTTACTCTGGACCGTGAACCCGACAACGCTCGCGCCATGGCGCTGCTTGAAGATGTGCAAGATCAAAATACGGATAATGCGCTGGTGTCCACCTTGGGTTTAGAGAAGGAAATAAACGCCTTCTTCCGATTGCAAAGCCCAACGGTCATTGCGCGGCTGCGAGAGTCATTTTCGGACTTACCGGAAAATCCCGACGCGAAAACGGTGTTTGTTAAACTGCGTCAGTTGAGGAACGATTGGTGAGCGATGTTCACCTAACGCTGTCGGAAGGCCACGCATTCGCCATGCGGGGGCTGACGCGTGCGGGTTTGTCGGCGGAAAACGCGAAGCCCATCGCAGACGTCATGATGAGCGCCGAACGCGACGCGTGCCAATCACATGGCTTGTTCCGGATGCCTGGTTTCTGTGCGGGCGTGTCCTGCGGTCGAATTGAGGGCGTGACCCGGCCTGACGTGAAAGACGCGGCGCCGGGTGTAGTACAGGTGGACGCCAATAACGGCTATGCGGCGCCGGCGATCGAAGCGGGCATGCCTATGTTGATTGAAAAGGCGCGGGCGCAAGGCATTGCGTCCATGGCGATTATTCGCTCGCATCATTTTTCGACTCTGTGGTGCGATGTGGAGCATCTGGCGGAACACGGGCTGGTCGGATTCGCCTTCGTTAATTCGCGCAGTTTTGTGGCGCATCCCGGCGGTGTTCGACCGACCTATGGCACCAATCCCATGGCGTTTGGCTGGCCCCGACCCGATAGTCCGCCGCTGGCGTTCGATCAGGCGTCCAGCGTGGCGGCGCGGGGCGAGATGCAAATTCATTTGCGTGACGGTAAACCAATTCCTGAAGGCTGGGGCATTGGGCCGGATGGCGCGCCAACGACAGACCCGGCGGTGGCGTTGGCGGGCGCGCAATTGCCGTTTGGCGACTATAAAGGTGCGGCGTTGGCGATGATGATTGAACTGCTGGCGGTCGGGCTAACCGGCGGCAAATTTGGCATCGAATCCGCGGTGGACGACAACAGTGACGGTGGCCCGGCGATAGGCGGCCAGTTTTACATTGCTGTCGACCCGGAAAAATTTGCGCCGGGCGGCGATGTTGCGGCGATTCTAGCGCATTCAGAATCGTTGTTCGATTATGTGTTGGAGGAAGACGGCACAAGACTACCTGGCGACCGGCGTCACGGGGCGCGCGAACGCACACCGGTGGACGGGTTTACAATACCGGAATCGCTGTATGCAACGATTTTGGGACTGTGTGGGGATTAAGGCAATTCAGGGGGGGACTATGGGCCGATTACAGAATAAGGTCGCGGTGGTGACCGGCGGCGCGATGGGGCTAGGACAGGCGGTTGCGGAGCGGTTTGCAGCGGAAGGCGCTAAATTGGCGCTGGGCGATATCAACGCGGACGCGCTGGAGGCGACGGCGGCAAAGATTGCCGCGTCCGGTGCGGAGGTAACCACATTGGTTGGCGATGTCACGGAGGAGGCGAACGCCATCCAGTTGATTGAAGACGCGGTCGCGCATTACGGGCATATCGATATTTTGGTTAATGTCGTGGGCGGCAGCCGTAACACGAAAATCTGGGAAATGTCGGTGGAAGATTGGGACCATGTCATGCGACTAAATTTGCGCGGCACCTTCCTGTGCACCCGTCAGGCATCCCAACACATGATGAAACGTCGCCAGGGTAAGATCATCTGCTTTTCATCTGGCGCCCGTGAAGGCACGCCATGGTCCGCGTATTACAGCGGCGCGTCCGCTTATTCGACCGTGAAGGCTGGGGTGCACGGGTTTATACGCGACGTTTCGATGGAATTGGCGGAATATAACATCAACGTAAACGCGGTGGCGCCGGGGCCCATTAATACCGAACGCGTGGGCGCAGGCCTGCAACGACTGAATGAGACCGTCGAACGCAGTCCCAACATGATGACCCCTATGGGGCGTCTTGGCGAACCGTCGGAAGTGGCGGACGCCGTCCTGTTTTTAGCGACCGACGAAGCGTCTTACATTTCCGGGCACACTATTGCGGTGGCGGGTGGGCGCTAGTGACGCGCCCCGCCTTGCCGCAACACGGCGTTTCCTGGGGTCGGTTGAAGCCCCGGATGGAATCTTTTGCGGAAGGTGATTTTGACTGGCGTGCAGGCCGGCTGGCGCTTTACGTTTTTGACGCAGGGGATGAAGTCCGCGCAGTGGCGAAAGACGCGTACGCCATGTTCATGACCGAAAACGGTCTGGGTCCGGCGGCGTTTCCCAGTTTGCGTCGCATGGAGGATGACGTTGTCGGGTTCGGCCTGTCCCTACTCGGCGCGCCCGAAGGCGCGTGTGGCGACATGACGTCGGGCGGCACCGAAAGCATCCTGATGGCGGTGAAGACCTGTCGCGACTACTGGCGAGCGAAAGACGAGGCGAAGCGCACCGAAATCGTCGTGCCGCAATCCGTCCATCCCGCGTTCAACAAGGCGGCGGAATATCTGGGTCTGACGGTGAAGCGCGTGCCCGTGGCGGGTGACTTTACTGCTGATGTTAACGCGATGGCGGCGGCAGTGGATGAGCACACGATGATGGTGGTCGCCTCGGCACCGTGTTTTCCCTATGGCGTCATCGATGATATCGAAGGTTTATCCCAGCTCGCAATCGACCGGGATATCTGGCTGCATGTGGACGCCTGCGTCGGCGGTTATTTCGCCCCGTTTGCGCGCATGAACGGCGTCAATTTATCTCCCTTCGACTTCGCGCTGCCCGGTGTGCGGTCGATGTCCGCCGACCTGCATAAATACGGCTATGCGGCCAAAGGCGCATCCACGGTGTTTTACCGGTCCGCTGCGTTGCGCAAGTATCAAATTTTCCGCTTTGGCGATTGGCCCACCGGCGATATGGTCACGCCCACCTTGGCGGGCACAAGACCCGGCGGTGCCATCGCAGCGGCCTGGGCGGTGATGAATTATCTGGGTTGCGATGGGTATCGGGACAAGGCGCGGATAGTTGTCGAGACCCGCGAAAAATATCAACGTGGGTTGGAGGCGATTGGTGGGTTCCAATTTTTCGGACAACATCAGCTGGGCCTGTTGGCGTTCGGGTCGGATGAATTCGACATGCACGCCGTGTCGGAAGGCATGCGCGACCGCGGTTGGATGTCCGCCGGTGTTCGTGAGCCTAAGGGCATGCATCTGATGCTATCGCCGGGCCACGCGGATGTAGTGGAAGACTATCTCGCGGCGATGGCTGAGACCGTGATCGAAGTCCGTGCCGGTGAACGCGTGGCGGTGGCGGGCGGCGGGGCGCGATATAGCTAGGCAGGCGTTTCTTGATTAAGTACCAGCGCTTTCTGCAATGTTCTTTTGTTTAACCCCGCGAGACAATTAGGTGGAGTTCACCTAGGTACGATTTCAAACCGTCGTTGGATAGACCCGGTTCGTTATAGTGTTGGACCCACTTCATGCCGCGTGATCCTAGATTGGGTGCCGGGCGCAGTCCGGGTTGTTCCCGCGGGGTTTCATAAGCGAGTTCGGAGACCTTGAAGGTCACGCGCGCATATTTTATGTCGCCCCACCGGCTAATAACAAAGGCTTTGCCGCCCACTTTCCAGACCTGGGAGCCGCGCCATTGAACGACATGGGTTGTCGCGGGCAGGGAGTAGCAGAAGTCTTTGTAGTTTCGGAGTACCATTATTCAGAACCAGGATTTTTCGATGCGAGATTCAAATTACTTAATTGCCAATAAAAAATATAATTTGGTAATTATGTAGAGGTGGGGTTTATGGCAAAGAATACATCAGTGGCCCTCGGGAAGCATTTCGAGAGCTTTATTAGCATTCCGGTTGGGAAAGGCCGTTTCGCGCCGCTAGCGTGGTTGTTCGCGCCGGATTGCTGTTACTTGAAGAACACGAAGTTAAACTTGATGCGCTTTGCGCGGCGTTAATAGCGGGGAGGAAAGTGGCCCTGCAAAGCCCTTTGATAACGATGATTTTTTGAAGGAAACGGGGAAGAAGCATGCCGAGAAGCCCTAAAGTTGACATGCTTTTCCCGCTTGCTCGAGCTGACCTCGAAGAGATTTGGCTTTACACCTTCAACACTTGGTCGTTCGGTCAAGCTGAAAGCTAATTCGGAAAAGATCGTTAAGAGATTTGACGCCATAGCAGAAGTAACCCAAACGGGACGAAGGGCGGATTATATCCGTTCAGTCTATTTCCGGGTTTTTGTTGGGTCGTGTATATTTTTTATCGGAAACTATGTTCTGAAATTGCAATAATCCGAATCGTTCATCGCCGAATGAATGTTACCTTTCATGATGATGACGTCGAATATTGCATTCTCGCTACCTCTTCGCCGCCAATCCCTCTGTTTTTTATGTCCTATACCGGGCGGAAATTTTAGGTGGCGTAGAATTCGGTGGAGAAGCCACCCTAGGCTGATTTTTCGATCGCGAGGTTGACTTCGCGTAGGCGGTGGGTAGATACGCGGAGCGTCACCACTTGACCGACCCCCATCATGACGTTTAGGGACGCTACCTCGATGCCTTCGGGCGAGCACATTTCCCTAAATTTGGTTTAGGCGTGTTTAGCGTTGATTTCAGCCAGGCTCTTGGTTTAATTCTGCTTCAGAAATGCCGTCAATAAAATTTTATCGATTTGGTCGGACATAGCTTGCGTTCCCCTGTGTTTGCTTGCGAAAATGAGAACCTGTCGAATAAAATGAATAATGCGGTGGCGCGAGGGAATCCGACTCGCTTTTGCGACACTGGCGCTACCTAACTCTAATTAGGCCCGAGGGGCCTTCCTTTCACCTGAACACGGAGCAGCCCTTGTATTTCGACCGCCGTCTTTGGCAATTCACCACAGGTGTCCGCTGGCGGATTTTCTGGTCGGTGTTCATTGGTTTGTTGTCGGCGGCGGTTGGCGTCGCCCGCTTGGCCCTGCTGGGCTGGGTGTTGGCGAAAATATTCCGAGGCGACACGCTGGAATCGCTGATCGAGCCGTTCATCCTCGTCGCGGCGATCATGGTGTTGCGCGGCGTTCTGGAATACGGACGCAATATGGTCGCGCACAAGACGGCGGCCAAGGTGCAGCTGCATCTGCGGGAAAAACTATACGCCAAGGTCGTCGAGTTGGGCCCGGCGCATTTTGGGCTGCAACGCACCGGTGACGTGATCCTGTCGCTGGTCGATGGAGTGGAGCAGCTTGAAACCTATTTCGGGCAATATCTGCCCCAGCTTTTTGTGTCCATTCTGACGCCGATTGGTATCTTTTGTTTCGTTGCCTTCCTGGATGTGCCGGTCGCCGCCATGTTGACGGTATTTGCTTTGGTCACCTTTGCCGCGCCGCAGCTCTGGCACCGGTGGGATAGCGACAACAGCATGGCGCGGTCGAAGGCGTATAAAGCGTTCGCGGCGGAGTTTCTGGATTCGATTCAAGGCTTGGGCACGTTAAAATCCTTTGGCCAAAGCGCGGCGCGCACCAAGGTGTTGGAGGAAAAAGCGCACACGCTGTTCCACAGCACCTTGTGGGTATTGGCGACGAATTCACTGTCACGCGGCATTACCGATGCGGGCATCGCTATTGGCGTTGCGTCGACCTTGGCGTTGGGGGCGTACCGGGTTGTCGATGGCACCATGAGCGTGCAGGCGTTGCTGATCATCCTCATGATGGGTATCGAAGTGTACCGGCCCCTGCGCGACATGCGCTCGCTCATGCATCAAGGCATGGTGGGGCACGCGGCGTCAATTGGCATTATGAGTTTGTTCGACTCCAAACCGCCCATTATCGGCGATACATCCGGCGTTTCGGTAGGGGAGATTACGCCGACGGTGGAATTCGATCACGTACGCTTCGCTTATCCGGGTGGGCGCGGCGCGGCGCATGAGGATTTGTCGTTCAAGGTGGGCATAGGCGAACGGATCGGCGTTGTTGGTCCCAGCGGCGCTGGGAAATCCTCCATCGTCAAGCTGCTGTTGCGCACCTATGACCCCAACGCCGGGACAATCCGCCTAGGCGGGCATGATCTGCGGGATTTGAGCTTCGCTGATATTCGCAGCCAACTCGCCATTGTCGGGCAGGACACCTATCTGTTCCACGGCACGGTTGAGGACAATATCCGCTTTGGGCGCCCGGACGCTAGTCCTGAAGACTTAGACGCGGCGGCGCGCGCGGCGAACGCGACCGTCTTCATCGAAGAATTGCCACAAGGCTACGCCACAGTCATCGGCGAACGCGGATTGAAGCTATCGGGCGGGCAGCGGCAACGCATCGCCATCGCCCGTGCCTTGTTGCGCGATGCGCCGATCCTGGTGCTGGATGAGGCGCTGTCGTCGGTGGATGCGGAAAACGAAGCGGTGATTCAGGACGCACTCGACCGGTTGATGAAGGGCCGCACCACGTTGATCTTCGCCCACCGCCTGTCTAGCGTGATCGGTGCGGATCGGATATTGGCCTTGAACGATGGGCGTATTGCAGAAAGCGGGACTCATAGCGAACTTATGGCCGCGCGCGGTGTTTATTTCCGGTTGATGGAAGGCCAGGCGGAACAAGCGGAATCGGTTGAACCGTTTCTGCGCGACGAGGATATGGGGGCGCAGGAAGCCGAAGTTCCAGGCACCGAAATACGTCGGGTCGAGGCGCCTGCGGAGCCAACCAACTCTATCCTTCGCGCCGAAGGGCTGGGGTGGGGCGGGGCGATCAAGTCGCTGTTTGGGCATATTGTTCCGTACAAGGCGGAGTTGGTTTTAACCTTTGTTCTGGGCGTCACACGGGTGGCGGCGTTGATCGGCGTTGGCGCGATAAGCGCGTTGATCGTCGCGTCGGTGAAGCGGGGCGAGTCGTTCGATACGTTGTTGATTGTGTTGGCGGTCATGGCGCCGTTGGCGGGAATACTGCATTGGTTTGAATCCTGGACGGCGCATCACATGGCATTCCGATTGCTGGCGGAAATGCGCGTTGCGCTGTTCAAGAAACTCGACCGGTTGGCGCCGGCCTATCTGGTGCGGCGACGTACAGGCGATCTGGTGTCCATGGCGACCCAGGATGTGGAAACGGTTGAATTCTTCTTCGCCCACACGGTGGCGCCCGCCTTCGTCGCATTATTGGTGCCCGCGGCGGTGTTGGTGACATTGGCGTCGTTCGGGTGGCAAATGGCGTTGGCGTTGGCGCCGTTTCTGGCCATTGTCAGCCTCAGTCCGTTTTTTATGCGCGGTCGAATCGACAGGCTGGGATCGCGCGCGAGAGAGGCGCTAGGTGACTTGAATGCGCATAGCGTCGACACGATCCAGGGCCTTGGCGAAATAACAGCGTTTCAACAGGAAGGCGAACGGGGACGGCAATTTATCGACCGGGTCAAAGCCCACCACGCCTTACGCCTCCCGTTTTTCAGCGATTTGACGCTGCAGACGTCGATCCTTGAAGCTGCGACGGGACTGGGCGGGCTGGTGGTTGTCGTCACTGGGCTTGGGCTTGTCGCGGACGGCGCGATTGACCGGACGATCCTGCCCTTGATGAGCGTATTGGCGATGTCCGCGTTTCTACCGGTGTCCGAAATCGCTAATATTGGCCGCCAGTTGGCGGATACGTTGGGGTCGACGCGGCGTCTACATGCGGTGGATCAAGAAGACGTGCCGGTCACCGATGGTGCCGGGGTAGATGTTTTGAACAAGGAAACAGGCGGCGTGTCTTTAAGCCTTGATCATGTGATTTTCGCCTATGCGGGAACAGATAAGCCCGCGCTGGCGGATGTGTCGTTTGAAGCGCCGGCGGGCAGCACCGTGGCGCTTGTAGGCCCATCGGGCGCGGGCAAGACGACGACGGCGCATCTGCTGATGCGATTCTGGGACCCGGACACGGGTGTGGTGCGTATGAATGGTTGTGATTTACGGGACTATGAACTTGACGATTTACGCAACCGCATCGCGCTTGTGGCGCAAGACACCTATTTGTTCAACGACACGTTAGGCGCCAACATCATGATCGCCAAACCGGACGCCAGCGAGGCCGAACTTGACGCCGCGTTGGACCGGGCGTCGCTACGAGACTTTGTCGCGACGTTGCCGGAGGGATTGGATACGCCGGTGGGCGAGCGTGGCATGCGGTTGTCAGGCGGCCAGCGGCAGCGCGTGGCGATTTCCCGCGCTTTCCTGAAAGACGCGCCGGTGCTGATCCTGGACGAAGCGACATCCCATTTGGACGCGGTCAATGAACAGGCGGTCCGCACGGCGTTGAACGAGTTGATGAGCAACCGGACCACTATCGTCATCGCGCATCGGCTGTCGACGATCCGCAATGCTGATTTGATTGTCGTCATGGAAAATGGCCGGGTCGCTGAAACCGGCACGCATGACACGTTGCTCGCGAGTCGCGGGCTTTACGCGCATCTGGTGTCGCGACAGCTTTCGGGACGGCAAGCCGCGGCGGAATAAGTGTGGTTACGTGGTAACCTCGGCGAGAAAAATCGATAGAAGCCGGACGCAGTCATCGGCGTGGGTGGTAATCAGGAAATGGCTGGCGCCGTCAACCACAGCGGGGCGCACATTTGGCAAACTCCTGGTCAACGCATCGGTGATTGCAACCATCGAGGGGATCGCCAATCCGCCGCGTACCACCAATGCCGGGATGTTGAGCTGAGCCAAGTCTTCGTGATTGATATAAGTGGTTTTAACCGACCGCCAGTCCAGAACGTTTGAGCCCGCCGTCGTACGGCAATAGCCTTGCGCTGCGTCCTGCATGGCGTCGAAAGATCCTTCACCGCCCCAATAATCAATAATTTGCCTTGCGGCGTTGCGTTCTCCGGCTTCAAAGTTATCGCTGACCGCCAGCATTTCCTCATATGTCGCGCCCCGGTCGCGCAGGAAAAACCGGGCTGGCCTCGAAGGTTGCGATGCTTTTGGTATCCGCAACGTTGGCCAACGCGATCGTCAGCGTAACGGCGCCGCCCAAAGAATGCGCGACCAGATGAAGGGGTGCGTCGATGCGGCGCGCCACGGCGTCCAGAATTCGAATTTGATACTCTATGAGCGGGTCGTGGAGGGTGCGGGTTTCCTGTGTGCCGCCATATCCGAGAAGACTGGTCCCTACAAAGCGATAGGTCTGCGGCAGGAGCTTCTGTACGCTGCGCCATGCCGCGGGCGTACAGAAGGAACCCGGTAAAAAACCGCCGAACCGTCACCGGTTTCCTGATAGTTGATCTCCCCACCCTCCAGTTTCAACATGGCGGCGACCTTAAACCATTTCCGGGCGGTCGCCGTAAGAGAGTTGGGGGACGTTTTGGTTTAGGGAGAAATGCGAATGGATGGCGAGCCAGGGGTCGGATGGCATTGCGCGGCGGAATACGATTGTGGCGCGACCGGGCCGGTCATAGGGGGTCTGGTCTTGGTGGAACCCGGTTGATCCCCACGGCACGACGCCGTAGGCGAAGCAACGGTCGGACGACACATCCAATTTTAATTGATCCATCTTGAAGGCGAATTTTTCAATTTTCGACCAGACGGAACGCCATTGCTGGGCGATTATATTATCACGGGATACGATCACGTCTTCATAGGTGCCGAATCCGACAGCGTCTTTGTCAAACAAGGGTGTCGCGGCGGTGAAGTTTACATCCGAGACGTGTTTGTGCATGGTTTCGAACCATGCATGAATCGCCGCTGTGTCGATATCAAATTCGCTGGATGTCGTCATGATGTCCTCAAATGTATTGTAATCCAGACGCAGCGTAACGGAGTCCGCCTGAAAGGAAATTTAAATATTGACGCCAAAGTTGAAAAAAAGGTGAATACAAGCGGGTCATCATCGTCACGGGAGCGGCTAGTGGTATTGGCGCTACCGTTGCGCACGGGCTGGCTGGACCGGGAATTGCCTTTGTTTTGCACACGCGGCGTAATGAAGCGGGGTTGACTGCGGTGGGCACAGATGCGCGCGCTGCTGGCGCGGATGTAGTGATTGATTTACGTGACCTGGCGGAAGAAAGCGCGGGGGAGAGTCTGGTCGAAGCGACTGTCGCGTCGTTTGGCCGAGTCTATCAAATTATCAGCAATGTGGGTTTCGCCGATAAGCGCCGTGTCGGAGACTTCGACTTACAGGATTATCGGGCGTCTAACGGGACAATTTCAGAGGCATTTTTAGGGCTAACCAGTCCCGCCTTGCCTTATTGGGCGGCAAGCGAACGGGGGCGGGTAGTCGCAGTCAGCTCTTTTGTCGCGCATATTTTTGGCGCGAACGATGTTATTTTTTCATGACCGCCGCCGTTAAGGGCGAAGTTGAGGCCCTTGCGAAAGCG
This sequence comes from Alphaproteobacteria bacterium, assembly GCA_028822585.1. Taxonomy (GTDB): domain Bacteria; phylum Pseudomonadota; class Alphaproteobacteria; order UBA8366; genus JABJJH01. The sequence continues at coordinate 24,498 of JAPKDL010000019.1, forward strand.
TTGGCGTATCAACTGGTGCCGTCCGTCGTTTGTTTCAATTGTGTTGCGCCGGGATATACGCAGAAAGAGGCTGGTACGTATCAAGGTGTTTCCAACGGAGGCTTGCACCAAGCCGCGGGTTTGGCGCCGATGAAAACCTTGGTGACGCCCGACGATGTCGCGGCGGCGGTGCCGTTCCTGTTAAGCCGGGACACTGCCCGCATCATAGGACAGGTAATCCATGTTGATGCGGGGTTGGGCTTACTGTAAACGGTCTTGTTGTGAACGGGCTTGCTTTAGAAGCGATACCCAGGGCCTATCCATCGTCATATAAATTGGAACATTCAGTTGATCGGGAAAGCGATGATTGCGCATGGTGTAAGCTTTTAAACAGGGAAATAGTTTATTATGACCGGCTCTTGTTTTGGACCTGGGCACAATACATTTTTAATGACCCCTTGAATGTCTTTAAACTATATATAAAAGCATGAGTATATTTTTAATATACAATTGTGGAATAACATGGCGAAAGCAAAACGCAGAACAGTGCAAGAGCATGGTGCCCACCCGGTTGATGTGCTTGTAGGGCAACGTGTTCGGATGCGGCGTGTGTTGTGCGGCCTTAGCCAAACAGTCCTCGCCAATCGCATTGGATTGACCTTCCAGCAGCTCCAAAAATATGAAAGTGGTATGAACCGGATTTCGTCCAGCAAGCTTTGGGCGATTGCGTGCGAACTCGACGCGCCGGTACAATGGTTCTTTACGGACGCTGTTGCAGGCAAAGGCCCTGACGTTGAGTTTGGCACGAAGCGCGAAACGCTGGAATTAGTGCGCAATTTCATGAACATCGAGTCCGATGAAACGCGTCAATTGTTCCTGTCGTTGATGCAATCGGTCAGCAATCAATCGGCGGCGTGAAAAACGCCGCCGATTGACCTGGTTCCGGATTTAGTGTCTTGCTCGGGGGTTTGGTTGGGTCGCAGATTGTATCATGAGCGTTGTCATCGTAAATCCGGGGAATGCTGAGTCCGCGGCTTCGCTGGTTTTTATGCTTGTGCTAATGACTTTAAAACGCTTACCGCTTGCCGCCAAAGATGCGGATCCTTCGTAAATTACTTGGTGCGGTTGATGTGTCATGGCTGTTGTGACGAAACAAAGCTTGCCGCTTAGAGCGTCTTGTAGCGCCGTCCAATAGGCGTCGTATTCCGGGCTGTTCGCTTTAGCCCCCTTAACGTAGAAATTATTCGCGCCCCGGGCAATTTTTACAATGAGCCCTTCATGCGAATTCCCACACACCAATGATTTTCCAGGTTCCGTTCGCCATTTTTTCAGGGTGATAGGCGCGCTGTCCGCGACGGCTTCACAGCTTATGACGGCAAGCAAGGCGACGCCAAACCAGGTACGAAACAGGGAGCGAAAGAGGCTGGGGGCGATAGCGGCGAGAGGCGAGCAGTGGGCCATTATGGGTTCCTATAAAATTCAGCATTCATTATAACCGACCTCCCTTCTAAGTTTCCATTTCAATAAATATTCCGTCTGGCGTGACATCGTGCAAATGGCCTATTGTGACGGTTCAGGAACCCAGGATCGCGGGCGTAATTAAGGAGAAATTCAAGCCATGAAACTTTACACCACTGCTGTTGCGCCGAATCCGCGCCGTGTTTCGATATTTCTGGCGGAAAAAGGGATCGACATTCCTGTTGAAGAATTGAATCTTGGAAATCTGGAAAATCTGGCACCTGACTTCGTTGCAAAAAATCCCATGGGCCGGGTGCCGATGTTGGAAATGGATGATGGGACTTATCTTGCGGAATCCTTAGCGATTTGCCGTTATTTTGAAGAAATTCAACCGGAACCACCCTTGTTTGGCGTCGGCGCTCAGAACAAAGCCGAGGTTGAAATGTGGAACCGGCGCATGGAGTTCGAAGTCCTCGGGATGATTTCCCAGTGCTTTCGCAACACCCACCCCTATTGGGAGGGTAAAATTCCTCAGGTGAAAGAACACGGCGAACTTTGCCGCACGACGGTGATGCAACGCATGGAATGGTTGGATTCGGAACTGGCCGACCGGGAATTCATCGCTGGAGACTGCTTTACGGTCGCTGATATTACCGCGCATACCGGATTCGCATTGGGGCGTATTCCAAAAATTCGTATTGCCGAGGATCAGAAAAACCTGCAACGGTGGTACGACGATGTCGCCGCCCGCCCCAGCGTATCGTAAAGAGAGGAGTGTCCAATGGCTTTCGCCACAGCCGATGACGGTGTAAATCTTTATTATGAGGAAAGTGGGTCGGGCGTTCCGATTCTGCTCATTCATGAATTTGCGGACGATATCCGCGGCTGGGAACCACAAATTGCGCATTTTGGCCGATGGTACCGCTGCATAGCCTATAACGCGCGGGGATTTCCGCCCTCCGATGTACCCGGTGCCGTCAGCGATTATTCGCAGATGCGCGCGGTGAGTGACGCAATTACCGTTCTGGATCATCTCGGGATCGAAAAAGCGCATATTGTAGGGTTGTCCATGGGTGGATTTTGCGCCTTGCATTTTGGTCTGAACCACCCTGACCGGGCGTTGTCGCTGGTGGTTGGCGGCTGCGGGTATGGTGCCGAACCAGGCAAGAAAGACCAATTTCGCGCGGAAGCCTTGACGACCGCAAAATCGTTCGCCGAATTGGGAATGGACGAGACGTCGAAACGCTACAGCGTCGGGCCGACCCGCGTGCAGTTTCAAAACAAGGACCCGCGCGGATGGGAAGCCTTCGCCGCGCGATTGGCGTCCCATGACGCCACGGGATGTGAGCTGACCATGCGCGGCGTGCAGGCGGAACGTCCCTCCTTATACGATTTGGTGGATGATATGACGAAACTGACCGTGCCGACGCTGATCGTTTCCGGTGATGAGGACGAACCATGTCTTGATCCGGGGCTGTTGATGAAGCGCACCATCGCAAGTTCAGCGCTGGTGCTATATCCGCGCACGGGCCACGCGTGCAATTTGGAGGAACCGGAATTGTTTAATAAGTCGCTGCATGATTTTTTCACTGGCGTTGACCAGGGGCGTTGGGGAATGCGTGACCCTCGCTCGACGATTTCCGGTATAACCGGCATGAAATAATCGGGCGTGCGAGTAAACTCGGCGGTGACCGCCAGCAGCCCGGAAGCGGCGGCGGCTGGTCTTGAAATTCTCCGGCGCGGCGGCAATGCGATTGACGCTGCCGTCGCCACGGCGCTAGCGTCCTGCGTCGCTGATCCGGCCAATGTGGGGTTGGGCGGGTATGGCGGTGAACTGGTCGTTCATGACGGGGCCGAGCGTTGCTGGTCGGTGTCCTTTAGCATGATTGCGCCGAAATCTGTGGATGCCAGCGCGGCCAACCCGGAAGCGGACAACCCGGTCTCTGACAATCAAGATCACAAAACAGTAGCCTATCCCGATCAAGGTCCAAGCGCTTCTGGTGCGCCTCTGGTGGTCGCTGGATTGTCGCGGGCGCTTGAATCGTTCGGCACAATGTCGTGGGCCCAGGTCAGCAACCGTGCAATCGTGTTGGCGCGCGACGGGGTGTCCACCACTGGCGCGACGGAACGAGCGCTTACGGCTTTACCCGATACATCCTTTCTCGACGGGGTTTTTGACCTCGCGACACCTGGGCGGCTCCGCCAACCGGCGTTGGCGCGGACATTGGGCGATATGGCGATGTATGGGCCGGATTGGTTCTACGAAGGCCCAATTGGCGCCGCTGCTTCTGCCTCTTTTGCCGAATCCGGCGTGTCCTTAACACCATCGGAATGGATCGATTCGCTGGACCGAGTCGAGATGGTGCATGCAACCTATTATGACTTGGGCCATTGGCGCATATTCTCGGCACCGTTACGCACCAGCGGCGCGCCTTGCCTACACGCGACCCTGCGCGCCATGCAAATTATTGCGGATGAACAGGACTTTGAATCGAGTGTGGGCCTCGCCGGATTGGCGCAAAAAATGTCGTCCATCTGGCAGTATCGGTTTTCGGCGCCGGAACGAAACTCTCTGACCCAGGAAACCTTGGCGGATTGGGTGGACGCCGCCGTGTCCTATGATACCGGCGTCACGCGATTGACACCGGCGACCGGACACACCGCACATATTAATGTGGTTGATGCCACCGGCATAACCGTGGCGTTGACCTTGTCCCAAGGGCCTAAATGGTTTGGTGCCCGGTGGGTGATTCCGGAGACAGGCGTTCTCATGAATAACGGCATGCATTTATTCCGCTGGGAACGACCGGTGGTGCGCCGGGGATTGCACTACGCCCTGACCAATTTGGCACCGGTTGTGGCGGTGGAATCCGGTGGCGCCAGGGTCGCTGCGGGCGCTCCCGGCGCGCGGCGCATCCCGTCGAATGTTGCGTTGGCCTTGGGGCGCCATATCCTTAATGGCATGGACCTGGATCAAGCGGTCGCTGCCGGCCGGGTTCATGCCGAAGATGCGTTGGTCAGTGCGTATGAAAGCGGACGTCTGGAAGCCGGGATAGACCGGGAACTGTTGCGCGTCTTTCCCCAAATTGATGGCGATGACGATGCCTTCTGCACCGGTCCGTTAACAGTGCTGTCCCGCAACCGGGACGGCATGGTCGCGCTGGGACTGGACGACCGGGTAGCCCCCGGCTTTGGCGAGGTGTTGGCGTAGCCACGAAAAAGGCACGCCGCAACCGGAGCAAGCCTTTCCGTATTTAACTGAATGGGGCGTTAGAAGCCCGCAGTGTATTTTTTGTTGCCATTAAAGCTCATAATTTTGCCGCTCAAGAGGATTTGGACCGGGACTTTGACAGCCTTGACGTTTTAGCGCCGATCACCTTACCGTGCCCCGGCACCGGCAACACATGACCAGTGTGCTCCCGCGACTGTCAAACCAAATCTGGGTCGATTAGACCCTTCAGCAAGACTGCGCCGTCATACTGCTAGGCGCGAATTTCTGCTTTCATAACGTCCCGTATTGGCCCTTGGGTCAATCATTGCTGCCCCAGGAATTTGTCGCATAGTCATTTGTCACGATGTCGAAGACGACGCCGTTAGGATCCAGGAATTTAACTTCGGTGTCCGATTCGGGCGCGCCAGGTAGGCGCATGTGGTAGGCGCCGCCATTGGATTCGATGGCCTTTGTGGAGTCGCCAATATCATCGACGACGAATCCCATGTGGTGAAGGCCGTGGAAATCCTTGCCGCGTTTGTCACCCGCCTGTTTATCGGTTTTGAATTTCAAAATCGCCAGGCTGACCACGCCGTCGGAAAGGATGATGGCGATATCTGACTCGCGCGCCCGAATCATGTCAAAGGTTTCTTCATAAAACGCCGCCGCTTTTTCCAGATCAGGGACGGTGATAGCGATATGGCGAAGTTTGGACATGGCGGTGTCTCCCAATTAAATGCATTTCAATAGATGATCGTGGGCGGTTGGGCGTCACGCTGTCAAGGAGCACTGCTACTGTGGCAATAACATGTCGACGATGATTTGAATAAGCTCGACGAAAGCCTTCATCATTAACCCACCGAACGCGCCCAATCCCACTGCGGCAATGAGCCAGCCCCAATGCAGGGCACAGAAAACCATAATGGCTATCGTTGTCGCAATGGGCACCAATGCCGTCAACACAGTGACCCATTTGCCGTGTTTCACCATAAAGGCGACCGCCGGATAGTTTTCCATGTGTCTTGATCCTTGCGCCGATATTTCGCATCATAACGTCATGCGTGAATTATGAAGGAGCTTGTTATGGAAAGCCAATCCTCGGAAAGCTCACTGCAAAGTCGACAACCGTTAGTCGGCCCTGACGTGTGGCGGGGGGCAGATCTGCCAAACCTTTCGGGCTGGCGGCGACCCTTGGCGGACTCCGAAATTGCCGAACTCGACGCAGCGTTGCGGCATACGCAGGCGCATTGTGCGGATTGGCAAGACATTACGGTGGAAAAGTTTAGACTTGATGGGTTTGCAGACATATTGGCCGAAGTGCGGGATGATTTGGAAAATGGCCGCGGCATCGTAAAATTTTCAGGCCTTCCGGTGGAACGGTACAGCGAAGACGAACGCCGCCGTATTTTTTTTGGCATTGGCACGCATCTGGGCGTGCCGGTTCATCAGAGCGTGGGCGGCGAATTGATGGGCGATATTTGCGATGAAGGTGTTGCGGCCGCTCGGCGTGGAGCGCTGACGGATGATGGCGACGGGCAGGCGTTTCTTTCATCGCGTGCACGGGCGCAAACGACAGCGTTGCTCCGCTTTCACACCGATCGCACCGATGTGGCGGCGCTGCTGTGTATTAGACCCTCCGAAATTGGCGGCGTCAGCAAGGTCGTCAGTACGCAGGCGATCTATAACGAAATATTGGCGCGTCGCCCGGATTTGCTAGAGGTGTTGCATCAGGACTTCAACCGCTCGCTGCTGGGACAGGAAACCGACGGCGGCGAGATTATCCATGCAATGCCAGTGTTCTGTTGGCGTGATGGCAAATTCACCAGCTATTACTCACGTACCTATTTGGAAGCTGCCGAGAAAATTGACGGCGTCTCGCCCATGACCGATATTCAAATCGAAGCTCTCGACATGCTGGGTGAGGTGGCGGAAGAACTCAGCTACAAAATGCATTTTCAACCCGGCGACATGCAATTCATCAACAATCACGTCACTTACCACGCCCGCACGACCTTTGAGGATACAGAGGGCGAGGGCCGTTTATTATACCGCTTATGGCTGTCGATGTCGAATGGGCGTGCGTTGCCAGAAAGTTTTCGGATTTTGTGGGGAAACATTGAAACAGGCCCCGTCCGTGGCGGCATCGAACAATAGCCGATCGCGTAAGAATTTACGCTAAACCGGTTGGTCGCCCTTTAAGGTGATGCGGCGCATACGGTGGCGTTTGCCGTGGTCGTCGTCGATGGCGTTGCGCAGGACGCAGCGATTGTCTCAAAATGTGACGGAAGTTTCACGCTAGCGGAAGCAGCAGATGAATTCCGACTTGGTCGCATGGGCGATCAAAAAAGTCAGCAACGGTTAGCTTTTCGCTGACACGTAGTCCTGCTTGTTCATCGCATACTGTTGAAGCTGCTATATGAGCCTGCCGCCGAGGTTGGACCCGGCAATCTTGCGGCCTGCATTCGGCCGACTTACTCTGTGGGGGTGCGAGGGCCGCGATCATTGCTTGGGTCATGGTCCGGTCCGATTGGTGCGTCCGATTGGCGGTAAGGTAACGCCTAACCCCGAGCCCAGTAATTGTTTTGACCCTGGGCATTGAATTTATTACTTTCGTGCGCCTCGTTTCTTTCGCCATTATATTTTGAATAGGGACCGCTGTGCCAAAACAGCGCGAATTTGTGGGGGGAGGGAAGTTTATGACGCATGGAATGGTGAGCGCGCCGCAACCGGAAGCTGTTGATGCTGGACTGGACGTGCTTAAAGCGGGTGGAAATGTCATGGACGCGGCGATTGCCGCGGCTTTGGTGCAGACCGTTGTGGATCCGCAGATGTGTGGCGTTGCGGGGTTCGGGTCCATGCAAATCTTTACCGCCGCCACGGGGGAACATGCGTTTATCGATTTCCATGGTCGCGCGCCTCTATCGACGCGATCCGATATGTGGGAATCGCTGGTGGTACGCGAATGCGATGACGGGTTTGGCTTCGTCCTTAAGGGCCAGGTGAACGAAACCGGTTACACTTCAATGACAACCCCATTGACCATCAAGGCCTTCGCCGAAGGGTTGGAACGGTTTGGGACGGGGTCGCTCGCCGATCTCATACAGCCCGCCATTGCGTATTGTGAAGATGGCTTCATCGTCCGTCCAAAGGTCAATGGATTCTGGCATCAACCAGCCCAAGCCGGGCGGATCGCGCGTCTGCGTGTGGTGACGGATTTACCGGCGACTGCCAAAATATACACTAAGGCGGATGGGAGCCTATATAATGTCGGCGAGGTTTTGAAAAACCCTGATATGGGTCGCACCTACCGCCGGATCGCCGAGGCTGGGGTTGAGGATTTCTACACAGGAGACATCGCGCGTGCCATTGATGCAGATATGCGGGCGAATGGGGGGCACATCACCCTGGCCGATCTGGCGGCGTGCGAGACTGAACATACAGCGCCGTTGATGAGCACGTATCGTGGCTATGACGTTGCGACCAACCCGCCGCCAGGCGGGGGATTGATGGTCGTGGAAATGCTGAACATCCTCGAAAATTTTGATCTTGCTGGCATGGGGCACAATTCACCGGCCTTCATCGCGACGGTGTCCGAAGCGATGAAGATCGCGACCGTCGATAAAGACCAGCGCATGGGCGACCCGCGCTTTGTGGACATCCCCATGGATGAATTAATGTCCAAGGACTACGCTGCAGACATAGCGGCGCGTATCCGTAGCGGTGAGAAATTCCATGTGCCGCGCTTGAATTCCGGCGCGCCCGAAAGCAAGGAGACAACGCATATTTGTGTGGTGGACGACCGGGGCAATGTCGTCAATATGACCCATTCTCTGGGTTCGAGTTCCGGCGTCGTCAGCGATGGTCTGGGATTCATGTACAACAATTGCATGATGGTGTTCGATCCCCGGCCTGGAAACCCTGGCTCGCTGGCGCCGGGCAAGGCGCGGTTTACCGCCCTGTGTCCGACCATATTGCTCAAAGATGGAAAACCGATGTTGGTCTTGGGCGCGCCCGGCGGCACGACGATCACGATGGGTGTGTTACAGACCATCCTGAATGTGGTGGATTTTGGCATGAGCGCGCAAGAAGCGGTCTCCGCTCCCCGGTTTTGCGCCACCTCCGACACGATAGAAGTTACCAACCGTATCTTGCGTTCGACTGAACGAGAACTGCAGGCCGACGGTTATCCCACCATGCGCTATGCGGTGAGTTACGCGATGCCAATTGTGCACGCGATCCGGATTGTCGACGGTAAATTGGATGGCGGTGCCGACCCTGCCGGGGACGGCATGGCGGCGCAAGTCTAGCTTGTTGCGCTATCCTTAAACAACATTCCGGGGGACATCGCGGAACGGTCGGTCGGTGTCGATGCGGTGTTCTTTAGGCATTTTTAGCACGCGTTCCGAGATGATGTTCTTTTGAATTTCATCTGTCCCGCCCGCAATCGAAATGGCCGGGGTTGAAATCAGGACCTCTGCGATAACGCCGTCCATGGGGCTGTCGTCGCCGGTGAGCATGGAATCCGCGCCGCTGATCATAGTGTGCACACGGTTGGCAGCGCGGGCGACGTCGCTATTGGCGAGTTTGCCGATCGAGCCTTCCGGTCCCGGTTCATGTCCTTGCGCTTGTGCGACCCTGGCACGTTGTGCCGTCCAATCCGCACAACGCGCCAAGGTTATCAATTTGGCGACTTCTTGCCGCACGACAGGATCGTTAATTTTTCCGGTTTCCCGGGCGCGTTGAAGCACGAGATCAACCCGTCCCGCTCGTTGCGCGTACCAGGTGTACGGCGCCATCGCAACGGCGATTTCCTCGGCTTCTTCCTGATAGATTCGCTTCGGGCTTTCGGTTACCTTGACATTACGCTTCATGGAATCGGCACCGCGGCGTTCGTGCATCAAGGTGGTCGTGGCGATTTTCCAGCCGGCACCTTCTTCCTCCAGCATATATTCGGGCTCGATTTCGGCGTCGGTGAAGAAGACCTGGTTAAATGACGCGTGCCCGTTCATTTGGCGCAACGGCACGACTTCAACGCCGGGCTGGTGCATATTCAAGATAAAAAAACTAAGGCCTTTGTGCTTGGGAACATCCCAATCTGTGCGAGCCAGCAACAATCCATAATCAGCGAGATGGGCACTAGTGGTCCAGACTTTCTGGCCATTAATCACCCATTTATTCCCCTTGAACTCGGCCCGGGTCGTCGCCCCCGCCAAATCGGAACCGCTGCCCGGCTCGCTGAACAATTGGCACCAGGTATCCTCACCGGTCAGGCTGCGGCGCAGGTATTTCTCTCGAAGCATGTCGGTGCCGTGTGCTTGAAGCGTTGCGCCGGTCAGAATCGCAGCGCCTTTTTTCGCCGTGCCGACGGCCCCGACCCGCTTGAGTTCCTGATCCACGACTGGGATCAGACCCACTGGCAAGTCACGGCCAAACCACGCCTTCGGCCAGGCCGGCGAGCCCCAACCGGAACACGCCAGCCTATCCCGCCATTCGAACAGGCCAAGGTCTAGGTCCCAGCTGTCATCCAGCCACGCCCGTACGTCCGCGCGAACGCTCTCCGCCGTGAATTCGCTCATATCGATGTCACTCCAAAATAGCAGCAGGTATTTTAAAACGCTGAAAAAATAATGACAGGCTTAAGAAATTAATCGGGTAGTAAATCGAAGGCGACAATCAACCGTTCGCCGTCTCCGCGTATCGGATTCGTGTAATGGAAAAGCGAGGAGGGGAATAGAACGATGTCGCCTCGTTGGGGCTGGTGAAGAAGTTTTGGGTAATCTTCATTTATGATAGGGTAGTCAAATCCATGAAGTTCAAAGACGATGCCGCCGTCATCTGGGTTGTTTGATGCAACCAAATTTATATAAACAACGCCGCTCAACCAACCGGTGGGATGGATATGGGTGCTTTGATAGCCATTTCTCCGCAGCCTGACCGACCATCCCGTTAAATTTAAATTCTGGGGCCACAAGGCGATCATGGCGCAGTCTTGGGATTTGAATTTGGTGTGATATGACGAAATCTCCGCCTTGATCACGGCCTCCAAAATCTCAACGGTTTTGATTTTTTTTGTGAAAATATCCCCCTGTGTATGAAACCCGTGATTGGTGGTGTGTAGGGTTGGCTCCCATACGGTGGGTTGGAGGGTGAGGTCCTGGGTGAGTTTCTCTAGAAACAGTTCGGATTCGTCCATGTGTTGGTTGATGTTCCCGAAACTCATGAATTTCAGAGGCTCCGGGCAAAATGTATGCGGGTTTTCCTGCCCGATTTGGTTTGAAATAAAGGCGCAGGCCGCCGCAACCCAGATATTATTTTTATCGAGCTCCAGGTTTTCGCACACCCTTTCTTTGAATTCGGGGTATCGCTCAAGTGCATATAAACATATGAGGGCCTCGGACCGGGATTTCGGTGAATCCGCGATATCATAATGTTGCAGCGCATTTTCATATTGTCCCAGAGATACAAAATTTTCCGCCAGGTTTTCACGCGCTTTGACATAGTCAGGCTTAATTTCCAGCGCGCAGTTGAAGCTCTCCATCGCGAGCGTTAGATCACCCGTCGATTTCAAGGCATATCCAAGGTCGTTATGCGCTTCAAACAAGTCTGGTTTTAACAGTATGAGGTGGCGATAATTCTCAATAGCGTCAGTTAAATTGCCATATTCCTGAAGTGAATTCCCAAGATTGTAAAGCGCCCCGGCAAAGTCTGGATTGATCTGGAGCGCCTGCCGGTAACATTTGATAGCCGCTGCTAAATCTCCGGTTTGCCTTAATGCATTGCCAAGGTTGCTATGCGCTTCCGCATAGTGTTCCGACACCTGCAACGCGCAATTAAAGCTTTCTATCGCAGCACATAGGTCGCCGGTTTCTCGAAGTGTTATCCCAAGGTTATTGTGCGCCTCCGCGAAATTTTTGTTGATTTGTAACGCTCGCTTTAAACTCTCGACTGCAGCGGTCAGTTCTCCCGTTTCTCGTAACGCATTTCCAAGGTTATTGTGTGCCTCCGCGAAATCCGGTTCGATCAGAATGGCGTTGTTGTAGCTAGTTATCGCCTCGTGGAATTCACCAATTTCCTGTAACGCGGCGCCGTGATTGTAATGCGCCTCGGCAAAATCCGGGTTCACCTGAACCGCCGCATGATAGCTCTTGATCATGGCGGGAAGGTCGCCACTTTCCTGTAAGGCGTTGCCTAAATTATAATGTGCCTCGGCATAGTCTGGATCGAGTTGCACCGCGCGACGAAAACTCGCCACGGCGTCCGTTAGATTCCCGTTATCCTGATAGGCGCTGCCGAGATTATTGTGCGTCCCCGCAAAGTCGGGATTAATCCGCAACGCGCGATGATAGCTTTCAATGGCGTCATCGAATTGCCGTAGCCCGGCGTTCGCCGCGCCCAGGATGTTAAACAGTATCACTTCTTGCGGGTGTTGACCGACCAGGAATTTTGCATGTTGGACGACTTCGGTCAGACGGCCTTCATTGTACAACGCGGTCAAGCCGTTCAATTTGTCTTCTACGGACGATACACGGTCGGCTTCCGGCGGTGGTGTCTGCAGCGCAGCCAATTCCTTTCGTGCGCGCGTGTTGCCAGGAAACTCATCCAAGATCGTTCGATACAATGCGGCTGCTTCCGCGATATCGCCCTTTTTCGTGTGGGCTCTGGCTTTTAAAAGCACCTGCCGGACAGACACTTTCATTGGAGTTCCTTCTAAATTCGAACTGGATGCTATTCCCCAGGATCAGGTGTTGAGCCTGCAAATATCCCGGGGTCTTTAATTAGCATGGTGCCTTGAGTTCTAAATAGCTGCGATCACCATGATTTCGATCAACAAGCCTGGCGCTGCGAGTTTGCCTTCGACAGTGGCGCGGGCGGGGGTGTTCTCGGGGTCGACCCAGGCGTCCCAGACGGTGTTGAAGCGCGCCCAGTTGTTGATGTCGGTCAGCCAGATTTGCGCAGATAGAAGGTTGGATTTGCTGGTCCCGGCTTGGGCCAACAGCGCGTCAATCTTGTCGACGATTTGCTGGCATTGGACCTCGACTGTCTCGGTGCGGTCATCGGCGGTAATGCCGGATAAATAGACGGTGTTTCCATGCACGACCGCTTTGGTCATGCGCGCTGTGGACTCGATGCGATTGATGGACATAGGGTTTTCCTTGCGTTGGCTTTGATGCGTGTTCGTTTGAGTTTAGTATAGTTTAAGACTGTTGGAAAAAAGGGGGAAATGCAACGATGATCGACAAGATCATGGACCGAGTGAACGGAGATGCGGCTTTGGTGCGGCGTGGGCGCTATGTGACGCTGGATTTTCTGGTTGGCGTTGGGGATCAAGACTACATATTTCGTATTGATCGGGGCCGCATCGACTTCATTTTGCCACGTGACAAGGCCATGAATTCCGGCCATTTCACCATTCGCGCCGGCGCCGATGTCTGGGCGGAGTTCTGGCACCATACGCCGCGCCGGGATTACCACGATTTGTTTTCTATGTTTGCCGCTGGACGCGCGCAAATCGACGGTGACGTTACGCCATTCATGCAGAATATCCGTTACTTTAAGGATGTGCTGACGACGCCGCGCGCAACCTCAGGGGAGGCGTGAATCGTGCCGGATTATGAACCCATTACAGGGCGGTATTTCACCATGGATGTGGCGGGAGAGCCGGTCCGTATTTATGTGGAGGAAGCGGGCGCCGGGACGCCGTTGGTTTGCCTGCACACCGCCGGTGCCGATGGCCGGCAGTTTCGTCATTTGATGAGCGACCCGGCGGTGACGGATCATTATCGCGTCATCGCGTTTGATATGCCTTGGCATGGTAAATCGAACCCGCCGGTGGGCTGGGAAGACCGCGAATATCAGCTTACGACGGAACTTTATAAGCAGACCGTGTTGGCGTTTTGCGACGCCATGGCTTTGGACCAGCCGGTGGTCATGGGATGTTCCATGGGCGGGCGCATCGTTTTGCATCTGGCGTTGGAGCACGCCGACCGGTTCCAGGCGGTGGTGGCGTTGGAAGGCGCGGACAAGCTGGAGGCTTATTACGACACCGAATGGCTGCACCGCCCGGATGTGCATGGCGGCGAAGTCGCGGCGGGTTTCGTGTCAGGGCAAGTGGCGCCGCAAAGCCCAGACGAATATCGCTGGGAGACTCTATGGACCTATATGCAAGGCGGGCCCGGAATATTTAAGGGCGATTTGTATTTCTACTGGGTGGATGGACATTTCGACGATCGGTCGTCGCGGATCGACACCTCTAAATGTCCAGTCTATCTGTTGTCTGGCGAATACGATTCTTCCTGTACGCCGGAACGTACGGAAGCCACTGCCGCGCGCATCAAGGGGTCGAAGGCGACGGTCATGCCGGGGATTGGCCATTTCCCAATGTCTGAAAACCCCGACTTGTTCCGAGAGTTTATCCTACCGGTGCTCGACGAAATTCGTCGCTAGCTGGTCGTAAAGCGCCAATGTGTCGGCTACCACGCGCGCTTCGCTGAAATCCTTCTCAGCGGTGGTGCGGGCGGCGGCGCCGAATTTGGCGCGCAAGTCGGGATTCTTCGCCAAGCGTTCTAGCGCATCCGCCAGACGTTCAACTGATTTTAGAGGAACCAGCAGGCCGGTGTCCTCATCGCGACAAATCTCGCGGCAGCCTGGCACGTCTGTCGCGACCAGAGGCAAGCCTGCGGCGGCGGCTTCCAGCAGTGATTTCGGCAACCCT
>JAPKDL010000094.1 GCA_028822585.1 Alphaproteobacteria bacterium
ATGGGCGCGGGTGTGCCCGTGGTGCCGGTCGCCTTGAATTCTGGAACATTTTGGCCCCGTCGGCAATTCCGGAAATTCCCTGGAAAAATCATCGTTCAATATTTACCACCCATCTCACCGGGTTTGCGGCGACAGGAATTCATGACGACCCTGGAAGAACGAATCGAGACCGCGACGGCGCGCCTGGAAGCCGAAGCACAGGGCCATACGCAACCTGTGGACAACTTTGTGGAAAAAAGTGACGGAACAAACGCCGTGCCACAAAACAGTGCGGAAACAAAATGTTAGGCCAAATCCACGAAATCCCTCAGAATAGAGGCACCATAGAACCAGCTTTGGACTTAGCAAAATTCATTGTCAGGTCGAAATATGCATAAACATATGAATTTACTAGATTTATGGGTATTTGCAAAAAAAAGTCTCTCCGGAAGGCCACAAATATACAGACCATGACGTTTGACACTTCTGCCGCTCAAACAATCTAGGACTTGAAATATCGTGCAAAAACGGCGAACGGCACGCCTGTGGACAAGACTACCAAAGACACCTGGCATCGACTCGTAACCGCCATCGCCCAACCGGAAATAAATCAGGAGTATTAGGCCAAATAATTTGAGGAAGCGTTATCGGGTTTTTATTGCCTTTCCGCAGGCCGAATTCTTGCCGGGGCGGGAACCGGGCGGCGCGTTACTTTGTTTAACTGTTTCGTTATGGAGGTCATCCTGAAATATCTTCCCGGCATCTTTGAACACCTCAAAGTTGCCGCTGTGACGATGCAACAGGGCGGCGGCGGTCACGATTTTTCAACCTTGCGCCCCAAGGGCGCGCGCGTGCATGGAGTCGGCGCGGATTCATCCAGTCCGCTCAGTTTCATGGATGCCTGGGATTAGATGTGCCAGACCATCATGAGCGCCGGGTTGTGCCGCGGCGCCGTGATGGCGACCCTGAGATGCGATCATCCCAAAATCGAATTTTTCATCTCGGCGAAGCGGGAGCCTGGGCGATTGCGAATGTTTAATTTATCGGAGCTGGTCACAGACGCCTTCATCGACGCCGTCAAACAGGATACGGATTAGTCGTTACGTTTCGACGACCGCGTATACAAAACCATTCGGACCCGTGATCTGTGGCGTCAAATCATACAGTCGACCTATGGTTACGCGGAGCCTGGCGTCATCTTCATCGACCGCATCAATCAGCGGAATAATTTGTTCTACAGCGAAACCACTGGCACGACCAACCCGTGCGGCGAACAGGCATTGCCATCCTATGGCGCGTGCGATCTTGGGTCGGTGAATTTGGCGCGCCTCGTCGAGCATCCGTTCACGGCGCGCGCGGCCCTGAACGACGCCGCGTTGGCGCGCCTTGTCACGATTGCGGTGCGGATGCTCGGCAACATCATTGATATATCGCGTTACCCGCTCGATCAATAACGCCGCAAAGCGCTGGCCAAACGCTGCATCGGGTCCTGCGTACGGGCCTCGCCGACGCCTTGTTCATGTTCAGGACGCGCTATGGCTCCGCGGACGCCGTGGCATTGAACGAACGCTGGATGGTGGCGGGAAAGGGCCGTTTCCCCTGTTTGACGCCGAACCGTATCTCACCGCTGGCGCGGTCCAAGGTCTGCCCAATGATCTGGGTGCCGATTTGCGCGGCGGGATCGGCCAGAACGGAATCCGTAACGCCTTGCTTACGCCCATCGCGCCAATCGGTACGATTTGGCTTTTGGCGGACAATGTGTCGTAGGGCATTGAACTCATCTTCAGCTTCATCCATGAACGGACCATATTGACGCCCGATGGTGAACGCCGTGAAGAGACGTTAACCGATTATGCCTATCAGCGGCAATTTGGCGTGGGCCCGATCCTGCCGGATTACTTTGTGACAGCGCAGAATCTGGTGCCCGGCGATCACATGGTCCTGCAAGGCACCATTTAGAAATTTATCGACAGTTCAATCTCAAAGACCATCGATGTGCTCGAAGACAATAGTTTCGACGCATTCGCAGCAGTCTTCATGCAAGCCTATGACATGAGCTGCAAAGGGTGCACGACCTATTGTCCAAACGACATCACGGGGGCTGCTCTGCGCCCTCTGGCGGACACGCCTACGGGCCCCCAGAACCAGCCTGACGTCAATATGGATACGGGCAGCATCGTTTATATGACCCAACCGCAGGACCGACCCGAGCGCCCACTCGCGCCACTCACAGGCAATGCCCAAAATGCGGCGGTGAACCTAATCCATCAGGAAGGCTGTCACCTCTGCAATGCCTGCGGTGATTCGAAGTGCGCTTAGTGAAGTGATTTACTCCGCAGCACCTTTTTGACCTTCCTGATACCGGTCAATCTCCGTTTGCACCGCATCCGCCGCCCTGCCAACGAAAACATCACGGTTCGAATGGCTGTAATCGTAACTGATGTCGCGAAGTTTGTTGCTGTTTTGAAAATGCGGAAAGACATATCGCGCCAGCAACTCATAGCTCCGCTTGGTGCCTTCCCAATCCGCCCAGTTATGCGCTAATTGCATCAAGGACCCAAAACCGCCCGAACCTTCCAAAAGGGTTTCGATATATTCAATGGCGTCATCCGGCGTGCCAATCAACGCCATTTTGTTTTTCGTCAGGTATTCATACGGATTATCGATGCCCGCGGGAACGATGGGAAATGTCGCGATCTCGCGGAAATATTTCGCGAACTTTTCAAGTCCATATTCGACATTGTCCCGCGCTTTCTGGCGCGTTTCAGCGATGTGCATCAAGGTGACCAGCCGCCAGTTTTCCCGTTGAACCGTATGACCATTTTCCGCTGCCGCTTCTTCACACATGCGCCAATTGTTGGCGTGCGCCGCCAAGGCGTCGTCACTCGTGCCGCCAATCGACAGCATACCCAGCCCGTGGCGTCCCGCCGCAAGTGCGCCCGACGGCGAGCGTGCGCACGCAACCGCCATTTCCGTTCTGGGCCGTTGAAAGGGCGGCACTTGTATGCGCGCTTCTTTTAATTCGAACCAGTCCGTCTTCATCGTGACGGTTTCACCGTCCAGCAGCATTACCAAGGCGTCCAGCGATTCGTTCATCATTCGGCGCTGGTTTTCCGGGTCGATGCCCATGCGGTAAGCGTCACCGACAAGCGCGCCCGGTCCAACGCCCAGCATCGCCCGACCCCGAGTCAAATGATCCAGCAGCGTGATGCGCCCCGCCAGCGTGAACGGATGATGGTACGGCAAAGACACAACCCCGGTGCCTAAACGGATATGTTTCGTTCGTTCGGCAGCCGTCGCGATGAACAATTCCGGACATGCGATAATCTCAAAACCGCCGGAGTGATGCTCACCGATCCATGCTTCGTCATAACCCAGTCCGTCGAGGTGCTGCAACAATTGCAAATCACGCTCCATCGCCAGGGTCGGATTTTCATTCATGGCGTGGAACGGGGCTAGGAAAATCCCAAACTTCATGTGATTGTTTGGCCGTAGCGAAAGCGCAGACATACAGTGATCTCCTCGTGCTGCCCTCCGGGCCTAGGGTCTAGTTTATAACCCTTGGGGGCCGAAAGGCCCGGTTTAAAACATCAACACGAAGTGTCTAGTTTGTGTTGCCGGGGTTCGGACTGAAGTATTTTTCGAACTTGCCGGCTACTTCCCGAAAATCAGCCTCATCCGCGGGCGAGTCGCCTTTGCGCGTGATGTTCGGCCATTTCTCCGAATATTCCCGATTCAACTCCAACCAATCCTCGGCTTCGCCATCGCTGTCGGGAACAATCGCCTCCAACGGGCATTCCGGTTCACAAACGCCGCAATCGATGCATTCATCCGGATGGATGACCAGCATGTTTTCGCCTTCGTAAAAGCAGTCCACCGGGCATACTTCAATGCAGTCCATCAACTTGCACTTAATGCAAGCTTCATTAACGATATAGGTCATACCAACCTCTCCCTTCGTTTAAATAGGTCGTGTTTTCAAGAATGCTAATTATTCGTGGATACCAAGGCGCGCCCGGACGCGTTTCCGCGCAGCGCCGCTTTCTTGATCGGTGACATATAAAAGACCCGTAATTTGACGCAACAAACTAGCTTCGTAATCGTGGAGCATTCCGTCCGCGTAAGCAACTTCCCACAACATTTCCATCATTTCAATGCGTTCTTCATGTGTGAAATGTTGGCGCAGGGTGCGAGTGAACCCAAATATTTCCGAAATATCTTCGGCAGCCTCTACCGCCGCGTCGATTAGCTCCGCCACCGAATCTTCATCCAAATCGAAACGGTCTCGTAAAATATCGTGAATTTTGGCGCGCTCGCCCTCGTCGAAATGCCCATCCAACCGCGCCGCTTCGACCATTAAGGCACCCGCTGCCAGGTGCAATTCTTCATGGCTGTGCGCCACAGCGCCGCCATTGCCCCGGCCATCCGCATCAAACAGAAACGATTTCAATTTTGCCAACATGGCACTTTTTCCTTAAATAGAACAATATTGTTCTAAGTTGCCTTCACCAATCAAACAAGCGCGTGCATTCACGCTTAAAAATTAATACAGAACGGGTTTAGCCCAAATATGGCAATATGCAAGTCCGCGGGAGAAAACCATGCCTAATTCTACTGCTGCACAACGAAACCGGGACCCAATTCTTAAAGTCTTACGAACGGTTTTGCCCGCAAAGGGGGTCGTGCTGGAAACCAACAGCGGGGACGGAACCCACGCGGTCCATTTCGCCGCCGCTTTGACGCCCCTAGTTTGGCAGCCCAGCGATATTGACCTGCCCGCGCTGGAAATCCTTGCTACTAAATCGACGGGCAATCTGAAGGCGCCGCTTCAACTTGACGTCGTATCAACAGACTGGCCCCTGGATCACGCCGACGCCATCGTGTCATCCAATATGGTACACATTGCGCCCTGGGCCGCCTGCGAAGGTTTGTTAAGCGGGACCGCGCGTCTTCTAACAGCAGGCAGCGTGTTATTTTTATATGGGCCGTTTTTTATCGACGGGCGCCCCGCCGCACCGTCCAATCAAGCTTTCGACGCCAGTTTAAAACAGCGAAATCCCGAATGGGGCATCCGCAACCTTGGCGCCATTGACGCTGCGGCGGCGTCTCGGGGTCTCGATCGCACGAAGCTGATTGACATGCCCGCCAATAATTTTGCCATTGTCTACCGCAAACGCACGTAATTTTATAGGTTTAGTCAGGTGCGTCGCCGTCGAAATACGCGCTGTCGCGAAGCTGTTCAACTTTGCGCCGTTGTTTTTTAGTCGGACGACCGGCGCCCGGTTCGCGATATCCGAACGCTCCCGGCTTGGTTTTTGCGGTTCGCGTCGAAGGTTGCGTTTCAGGTGGGTTCAAATCGTTGTACAATATTTTCGCTTCACTTGCCGGCCCCCGCCGGACACCGAACGCTGCCACTTCTATGACGCGAATGTAGACACCCTTGGAAAACGTGATCACGTCCCCTATTTGCAAGGCATGACTTGCCTTTTTAACCAACGTCCGATTAACGCGAAACCCGCCGCCGCTCACCTCTACCCCCGCCAGGGTGCGACTTTTATAGAGGCGCGCGTACCAGAGCCATTTGTCCAATCTGATTTTCGCGCGTGCTTCATCCGTCATGCGGCACCCGCGTTCATGTCACAAACGCTAGTTCGCGTAGCTTGGCGAACGGGGAATTGGGGTCCATTTGGGCTTTAGACGCGCCACCTTTATTGGCGCCATTCTTTTGCACGCGTTCTTTTCCACCTTTTTGCTGGCGGCTCCGACGGGGCTTGCGTTGGTAGGACGGCCCTCCTGATGTTTCCTTCATCACATAGCCAAGATCGCGCATAATTGGATTCAATATAGCCGCGTCGCCTCCCGCCAAA
Source organism: Alphaproteobacteria bacterium (assembly GCA_028822585.1). Classification (GTDB taxonomy): domain Bacteria; phylum Pseudomonadota; class Alphaproteobacteria; order UBA8366; genus JABJJH01. Next base: position 5,847 of record JAPKDL010000094.1, read on the forward strand.
CTTAACATGTTCGGCGTGGCGGCGAACGGCCCGCTGCGCGCCAGTTTTCGGACAATGGCAGTAAATCCTTCCAGAACGTCGACCCGGATGGCGCGCCCGCCCATAACGCTGTAGCCGAGCATCGCCCACTCAGGGCGCGGCGTCGAGCCCGCCGGGCGCGAGGGTTTATTGCCGCGCGGTAAACCCTGTCCCCCCTTTTCTTTATTCAATGTACAGGCAGACGCCAAAATTGATCGCATCCGGACGGCCGTTGAATTCAACAATTCGTGGAAGTAGACCGAATGCAGTCCAATTCGAATTCCCAACTTCGCCAATTTTTTCTTGTCGCCACCGCTCAATTTATCAACGCGGATTTTGATGTCGGCGCGCGACGCAGACCCCAAAGATTCGGCCAATTGAAAAATTAAGCCCCGGAGCGGCCCATCGACATCCGCCGACAACGCCTGAAACAATGGGCCCAACCGCCGTTCGATGCGAACCGACATCCACACCGCAAGGCGCGCACGCACCCGTTCCCGGCGCGGACCGTCCAGAAATTCATTGTCGAGCACAAAAATTTGCGGGTTCAGAGCGGTTTCCCCCGCGGCCAGTTCGGCAATAGAAGCGTCGTTCCAACACAATGTCGGGCTGCCTAAACCTGAATTACCACCGCTAGAATTGCCGCCAACTGAAAAGGCGTCGTCGGTCGTGGCGACGATTTCATTAACCCGCCGCTCCACGTCCTGTTCGATCGCACGCCGCGCTGCGCCCAACAGCACCCGGCCGTCATCCCCCGCTGTCGCGTCGGGTACAAAACCCAAGCCCGTCATTTGACCAATAGACGCCCCTTCCACCACGACATCGCCAGTCTTGTCGATAAAACTGCTCAATTCACCGCCTTCCCGGCGTCGCTTGGCCAAGAGAGGCGCGTGACGATCCACGAAGCGCTGGGTCAAACGATCATGCAACGCGTCAGACAGCTTGTCTTCGATCCGACGCGCTTCGCCTTGCCACGCTTCGGCGTCAGATAGCCAGTTGGCGCGGTGGCTGATATAGGTCCAAGTGCGGACATGTGCGATGCGTTGGGTCAACGTGTCGATATCACCGGACACATTATCCAGCCCGCCAATCTGGGCCGCAACCCAGTCAGACTCCAACCGCCCGCCGCCATCGCACAGGGATAAAAAGATATAGCGCAACAGTCGGGCATGAATATCAGGCATGACCTTGCGGAAATCGGGAATCTGACAAACGTCCCACAATAATCGCACCGCCGCCGGGTTTGTCGCTCGGCTTAGAACTTCGGCGTCACTTGATAAAGACAACAGTGCGACATGATCATCGGCGCGACGTGCCGCTTTCAAGACCGTCGACGGCGGTCGGACCGACAAACCGCGCAGCAACTCACCGGTCGACCGAAAATCAAGCGTGCGATTGCGCCAATATACATGTTCCAGCGGCGCATAGCGGTGCGACTCCACAGCGTCCACCAATTCGTCATCGAAAGGTGTCACACTATTCGTCACACCAAAAGTGCCGTCGCTAAGGTACCGCCCAGCCCGTCCGGCGATTTGTCCGGTTTCCGCAGCGTTCAATAGGCGCGGCGAACGGCCGTCGAATTTTCGCATGCCGGCAAACGCGACATGGTCGACATCCATATTGAGCCCCATGCCCACCGCATCGGTCGCCACCATGTAATCCACTTCACCGGCTTGATACATCGCAACCTGGGCGTTGCGCGTGCGCGGCGACAACGCCCCCAGTACGACCGCCGTGCCGCCCCGGTGACGGCGGATCAATTCGGCCAACGCATAAACCTCGGACACCGAGAACGCCACAATGGCGCTACGGCGCGGCAATCGAGACAGTTTCTTGGTGCCGGTATGGGTCAACACCGAAAAGCGGGGCCGTGTTTCAATGCGCACATTGGGTGCCAGTTTTTTTAAAACCACCGAAATCGTGTCCGATCCCAGGAACAGCGTTTCTTCCCGGCCCCGCGCGTGCAGCACACGATCGGTAAACACATGACCGCGCTCCCCGTCGGCGCATAGTTGAATCTCATCGATGGCGAGAAAATCAACTTCCCGATCCAGCGGCATTGATTCAACCGTGCACACGAACCAGCGCGGGCACGCCGGGATGATTTTTTCTTCGCCCGTAATCAGGGCTACCGCCCCCTTGCCTTTCAAAGCGACAATGCGGTCGTAATTTTCCCGCGCCAGCAAGCGCAAGGGAAACCCGATCATGCCCGTGGCGTGACCAAGCATTCGGTCAATGGCGAGGTAGGTCTTACCGGTATTCGTCGGTCCGAGAACCGCCCATACATGGCCTTGTTGATCATACGATCCCATATCACCCTCAGAGTCAGGGGATTCCAGCGATAACGCAAGTGCAATCAGCACTTTCCACGAGATCGTCATCAGTAATTTGAGTGATCAAATCAAAAATTCTGCGCCCGGCGCATGATGCAGGTCTTGCAGATGCCGCGTTGCGACCACATATTGCGGACAGCTTACCTTTTAAGATAAAATAGTGGACCGACAACAGTCATGGCGAAAACAAAAAAAACCAAATCAGGCGGCGAAACCCGGCAGTTTGAGGCCGATGTCAGCCGACTGCTCGACATCGTGGCGAATGCGCTTTATAGCGAAAAGGAAATCTTCCTCCGCGAATTGATTTCCAATGCCGCCGATGCGTGTGACCGCTTGCGATACGCGGCCATCACAACCCCTGCGCTCATCGAAGGCGACAGCGACTTCCGCATTGCGTTAACCATCGACAAGGACGCCCGGACACTGACCATCGCCGATAACGGAATCGGCATGACCCATGATGATCTAGCCAACAATCTGGGCACCATCGCGCGGTCCGGCACCTCGGCGTTTGTGGACCAATTGAGCGGTGATTCTAAAAAAGACGTTTCGTTGATCGGTCAATTCGGCGTTGGTTTTTATTCCGCATTTATGGTCTCAGATGAGGTTGAAGTGATCAGCCGTCATGCGGAAGGCGAAGAAGCCTGGCGTTGGTCATCCGACGGCAAGGGCGAGTTCACCATCGAAGAAGCTGCGCAGGACAGCCGCGGTACGACCATAACGATCCATTTGAAAGAAGACGAAACCGAATTCACCGAGCCTTACCGGATCCGGCATATCGTCAAAACCTATTCTGACCACATTGCTGTGCCCATCACGCTGATCGGCGGCGAGCCTCCCAAAGAAGACGTGGACGGCGAAGGCGACTCGGAAGAAGAAGCCGCGCCCGAGACAATCAACAGCGCCTCGGCAATTTGGACCCGGTCCCGTGGCGACGTCACCGAACAGCAACACAAAGAATTCTACCACCACATATCGCATTTAGGCGACGAGCCCTGGCTGACCGCGCATTTCCGGGTCGAAGGCGTTATCGAATACGCTGGGTTGCTGTATGTCCCGACGGATCGTCCGATGGACTTGTTTCACCAGGACCGACCGACCAAGGTCAGCTTATATGTGAAGCGCGTGTTCATCACCGACAATTGCGAAGAATTGCTACCCCGCTGGCTGCGCTTCGTGCGTGGGGTCGTCGATTCCGAAGATTTGCCGCTGAATGTCAGCCGGGAAATGCTGCAGAACAATCCGGTGCTATCCAAGATCAAAACCGGAATAACCACACGCTTGTTGAACGAGCTAAAAAAACAGGCCGAAAACGAACCCGACGCCTACGCCGCCTTCTGGGAAAATTTTGGCCCCGTGTTGAAGGAAGGCCTTTATGAAGCCTTCGGCGACCGTGAAGCGCTGTTAGAGCTATCCCGGTTCAAATCGACAAAGGGTGACGATTTGACCAGCCTGAAGGATTACGTCGAACGCATGAAAGACGGCCAGGAAGCGATCTACTACATCACCGGATCCGAAATCGACACGTTGCGTATGAGCCCGCAACTGGAAGGGTTTGAAGCACGCGGCGTCGAAGTGTTGTTGCTGACCGACCCGGTGGACGAATTCTGGCTGCCGATGATTGGCGCGTTCGACGAGAAGAGCTTCAAATCCGTCACGCGCGGCGGCGATGATCTAGCCGCCATCAAATCCAACGACGCCGATGACGAGGCCAAGGATGAAGAAAGCTCGGGCTCAGAAGATATCGACCGGCTGATTGCGGCGCTCAAAGTTTCACTCGGCGAAGACGTGAAGGACGTCCGACCCTCACAGCGGCTAACGGAAAGCGCTGTCTGTCTGGTCGCCGATGATGGCGATATGGACATGAATCTGGAGCGGATGTTGAAAGCGCACAATCAGCTCGATGCGAAATCCCCGCGCGTGTTGGAGATCAACCCCAAGCACGCGTTGATCAAGCAACTAGCCTCGACTGCGGAATCCGACGGTGCCGATTCCGTGCGCGACGCGGCGCTGCTGTTGTTGGATCAGGCGCGAATTCTCGAGGGTGAAACTCTATCCGACCCGGCGGCATTCGCGCGGCGCATGTCGAGTGTGATGCAGAAAAGCCTTTCGGCTTAGTATCAGAGAGCTGGCCTTTCGGCCTGGGTCATCGGGCGACGGGGAAACTCAAAATAGCAGCGGTGGCGATGGGGCCGTGGCTTGGCACCTGGACGATCACTACGCAACCTCCGTCGCCCTTGCGGCCCTTTAATTCAGCTGTGAACGCCGCCTCGGATCGGCCGCCCTACCATTGTGACCCAGGCGCTCCAGGCCCCGCACCACATGGGCCTTAACCAGGGTATGGCCGCTGTTTTCGCTGCGCGTGACCTTAGTTTCATGATGGCCATCGAAGGTGATAAATTTCTACCTTCTAGTGCGGCTAAAATTTATCTGAAAACAAACCTTAGTTCTTTCCGGTTATCCTGCTTTGCCATCCGGCACCGTCTATTCCAAACCGGCTATATCGGGCGCATTACCAAGTTGTGGATGAAGCTATTGAAATCTCGACGGTTGTTTACACCAGACGAAAAGCACCCTTATATACTGCTGGAATCCGCGCCGAACCCAGCTGGCGCAAGTTGTCACAGGGATTGTGTTATCCATGGAGGATAGCGCGCCAACGGGTTAGTCTGGGAAGAATGCGGCGTGCCGCTTAATTTTGCGCCGCATATTTTAGGAGGACAACATGGCCGATATTGAGCCGCATAAGATTGACCACCCCTGTGTCTGGACCAGCGCGGAGCTGGACCGGGACCCCTCCTGGATTTGGCGGTTTACCGACGCCGAATTGGCGGAACTGGACACGGCCCTGCAATCCAGCAAAGCGAAAGGCTTGACTGAACAATCGGTGACGAAGGTGGATTTTCCCTTGCCCACTTTTTCACGCAAGCTGGATCGCCTGTTGGATGAATTGGAACACGGGCGCGGCGTCGTGTTGATGCGGGGCTTTCCGGTGGACCGATATTCGGAAGCGGACGTTCGGCGAATTTATTGGGGCATGGGCGTGCATCTCGGTGAGCTGCAATCGCAGAACACTAAGGGCGAATATATGCAGGAGGTTACAGATTTGGGCCTCGACTACAACGCCGATGCGCAGCGCGGCAGCATGACTGCGGCCAAGCTGCGCCCCCATTGCGACATCACCGACGTGGTCGCCTTGCTGTGTGTGCGAAAATCCAAATCCGGCGGCGGCAGCACGATCCGCAGTTCAATGTCGATGTACAACGAAGTATATGATCAACATCCGGAATATCTGGACGTATTGTATCGCGGCTTTCAATTCGATCTGGACGGCAAAGGGCCGACCGGCGATCCGTTGGAAGTGACGCACCATATTCCCGTATTCAGCTGGCACGAAGACCATTTAAGCTGCCGCTTCAATCAAAAAGCTATCGAGGACGGCGCGCAAAAGGCCGGCGCACCGTTGACGAGATTGCAACAGGACGCCGTCAATTTCGTTGGCGAGTTGGCGCTTCGTCCTGATCTGGAACACACGATGGATTTTCAGATCGGCGATATTCAGTGGCTGAACAATTACGTCATGCTGCATTCGCGCGAAGCGTTTACGGATTACGACGACCCCGCCCAGCGGCGCATGTTGCTCCGCCTTTGGGTCAATCACGACAAGGTCCGCCCACTAAATTATGACTTTGCCAACAAGGCACTCATGGGCCCACGCAAGGGCGTGAAAAAACGCGCGTAACCGGGCCCCGGTGACGCAACTAATCGATAGTCCTCTAGAACGGCGTGTCACCCACGACCGTGATGCGATGCATCCGGCAGCCATGCCCTGCGTAATCATCCACCGCATAATGTTGGCCTTAGCGATTATTCCACATCACCAGCGATTCGGGACCCCATTGGAACCGACAGGTGAATTCCGGCTTGATAGCGTGGGCGCGCAGATACGTTAACAGGGACGCGCTTTCTTCTTGCGTCATTCCGGCGATGGTTTCCACATGCGCGCCGATGAACAGGGATTCCCGACCGGTTCTGGATGGGTGCAGACCAGCGGGTGTTCGCTTTGGCATTGCACGAATTTCTCTTCGGTGAGCTTCACGCCTTTGAGGTCTTTATAACGCTCGGCGCGGGGATTGGGTTTACGGTCGACGATGCATATCCCCTTTAGCCCTGACAGCATGGATTGCATGGTGT
>JAPKDL010000241.1 GCA_028822585.1 Alphaproteobacteria bacterium
GTCGCACAGGTCAGAATTAATCACGGCGTCGAGTTAAGTTCGCTTCGCTTTTGTCGGTTCCGTAGTTTCTATTGTACTGACCTGGTTCGTGCCGACGTCGCCCTCGATGGGTTTCCAACTGTAATGCTCATCCTATAACTGTTCCACGCGCGAATGAACTGATCCAAATAAGGCCGAGTTACCTGTTGTTCAAATGACCCGTTCTGGCCGCCGGTCCATTCCATCCGCAGCAGATTTTCGTCTCTGTCTGAAAGGGTGGAGACAATCATATTGTACGATCCGGTTAAAAGTATCGTGCTGTCCCCAACAGGAACGCCATCATCCAAATGCCATTTACGGACGACTACATTCTTGGTGTGAACCTCGTAGGTCGCATGGGAGAATTTGGCGTCCAAGCCGGTGACATTGGCTTTGGACTTGCCCTGATATCTGGCCACGCCGTGCATATGGTCCGCACTGCCCTTCAATGAAACAAGCGCCTTCACATCCGCCTGTGGGTTGGCATGCAATCGGTGGACAATCTCGTAAATTAAATCATCCCGTTGCGACAGGTGCATAATGAAAACTTCCGCCCGGCGGTTGGCGTCGTAAGCGAGCCATGCTTCGAGGGCCAGAAATTCATCGAGCATCGGTGATTTTTCCTTCGCCGATATCCGCGGGTAGAAAAACGCACGAACGCGAAGCGGCCCGAGAACGATCTCAGGCGTATCGTATTTTGCTGCGAACTCATGCACGTCCACTCCCTCGCAAGCCTCGGGGCAGGATTCATGTTCGCTAAATTCGCCGCTTAGATTTGTGGTTCCTAGCCAATAATCCGTTGGCGCAAAGGGATGGTCGATGTCGGCCATGCTTGTTTCGGGATGATACTTGAATAAATTGTCGAAGTATCGCTGGTACCCTAGCCACAGCCCGTATATTCCCGAAACGCGCATCGATGACTGCCAGCGTCCCTGCGAATTCGTCGACCAGTTCGCGGTGCTAGTTGTGACCGTGGGCCCATCCAGCGTGTCAGAGACGAGCACGAACTTGTTATGCATCATCGTCTTCTCGCGTTCGGTCATGACGCCTTTATTCGTCATGTAGAACCGTACATTCGGATCGACCAGGTCCTCGTATTTCTGCAACATGAACTTGACATCGGTGAAAGGCAGGGCACCGACTTTGGAAATCCGCCTGTAAAGACTAGCCTGACCGCCATGGGTCCGGCGAGCCTTGTAAAGGGATACAGCGACATGGTTTTTTCGATCCGCCGTACCAGGTCGGGCCAAGCGCAGTGTTTCAAGAAATGCAGCGTTGGCGTAACCAATGCCAGATCCGTCCGGCCAAATTTCAAAGCCCTGAAAATAATTCTCAAGAACAACATTGGCCGCGCCCAAGGTAGCGGACCATTTGTGTTTAACCGAAGAACCGACGAGGTTGAGGGCGATAATTTTGCCATCGCCGCCACCAAGCGTGGCCGACCAGTCGTTTCCATCGTCATCGATGTCGCGCTCAAAGTATTTGTAGGTTTCGCCCTTGGCACCTCTTGCAAAAACTTGAACGTTCCTAAGGATCGTTTCATCCGCCGACGCGCTTTCCAGCTGGAGACGCCGATATTCGCCAAGGCGGCTCGATAATGACATCTCGATAATGAGGTCGCCCGATTGAACTGAAGTAAAAGTAAATACCTCGGGCGCGGTCCTGTTGCGGTGAAACAGCTTGACCGTAACATCGCCGATGTGACCGACGCGCCCCTTCGCCACTAACCGAATTTGAATACGTTTAGCCTGCGCACTAATCGGCGGAGTCGGCAGAAACTGTATCATTTCATTGGAATAGTAGGGCGCACGCCAATTGGCCTCGCCATCGATCCATTCTGAAATCTCCTGGTCGTCGTCGGCGGGATCAAGTTCGTAGAAGAGTCTCTCTCCGGGTTCATAGATCCTGATCTGCTCGACGCCCCATTCGTCGGTGGTCTTGTTGAAGACGCGGAACCATTTGATATTTACAAGTTGTGCGCCGTCGGGGAATTTCAATCGCAGAGACTTCTCTTCACCCCGGGAGAAGCCGCCCGGGAAGACGGCGGTGTATCGCTTAAGTGTGTCGCGGTGCACGAACTCAAGGAAAATGTCGCCCGTCGTTTTCGCCAAATCGGAAGCGCCGGTTTGGGCGACAAATTTAAAATCATAATCCCCATCGGAAACGACGATTAAGGGCGCTGTTTCCTGTGCAATCGTCGATGTCGTCGGCATCAAGACCAACGTCGCAATCAAGATGAGGATAATGTATAATTTCATAA
>JAPKDL010000095.1 GCA_028822585.1 Alphaproteobacteria bacterium
GAGCAAAATTCACTTGCATAAAAACGCATAACTGGCGAAGCGCCGCCCAGCTAGCTAGCCAATCCGTTTATCGCATTAAGGTTGGCGCTAAGTGGCCCCGGCCCCCGATGCAAAGTCCCTGGTATCGTTTGCGCGGAACATTGTCCTTGGGCGGCTTCTGTTGATGGCGGGGCCCGAAGTCGGGATCGTCGATGGCAGCGGTGACCATCAGCAATCGGGGTTATGTCAAAAGGGACCCGCCCGAACCCAGATTTCGGCTTTAACCCATTCAGGTAAGGTTGCGGGTAAGGTTTTGAAACTTAACCTTAACGAAGGACATGCTAAACTATTGATTAAAATTTATTAAGTTCCTGTATGGCTCCGATCTAGGGCATCGAACTGCGCTCCCATGGCGAGGAATTCACCCTTGGTCACCTCGCCATCTTTATTTGCATCCATGGTGGCGAACTGGTCTGCCAGTTTGGAGTATTTCGGCGTTGGACCGTTGCGCCTCGCGCGCATCAGCAAAGCCATGTATTCGTCCTTCACCATCATCGTGTCGCGGTCGTCGTCGTAATGGCGAAACTGCCTTTCAAGCCGCGCAGCGGCCTCATCGGGTTGAACAAGGCCGTCATTGTTTTGATCGATTATGGCGGATGCGGCCCGCTGGTTAGAAAACCCATGCCATTTCTGGCCTTGAAACACTTGTCCCGGCCCCTGCATGGTCATCATAGGGGCGGTTTGGACGGCTCCAAAGTTTTGCGCAGTGGCGCTGGTCGCCGCCAACATCAAAACGGACAGGCCAGCGGATATCTCCGACCGCACTACAGATTGTTTCAACATGGTCGTGAACGCCTTTGGGTTGAGTCCGAAATGAACCTAGCCAACAGGGCGTTCCTCCTTATTTAAGCACTCGTGGGTCGAATTTTAGTGGTCTGGGTCACTTTTGCTCCAAATCGGCAGCGAGAAGAGGGCGCCGGCGGCCATTGCGGCGCCCCCTGTCAGGAAGACTGGCGTATAGTTTCCAGTTGCGTTCAACATCATAACCAAGCCATACCCCGCCACGGTCTGCCCCAACCCGACCGCCAACACCATCCACCGCCAGACATGTGGCATATCGTGCGGGCCGACCACCTGACGCGCCCGGCCTGCAATGACCGTTGATAGCGCAGGTTGCGCGCCAAAGATGAGCGACGATGCGACCAGTGTAACAGGTGCCACAATAAGAACGGGCAGAGCCACGCCAATGGCCAGCACGGTGAACACTAGCACAAGCGAGACGCCAAAGCCGATCCGGTCCGCCAGCCATCCCGCCAGGTATGTCCCTGTCACCGCGCCAATCCCAACCAGAACCCACTGCGCTCCGCCGGCCGCAACGCCTTGGTCCAATCCCCGCGCAATATAATCGACCCAGTAAATAGTATGCGGCGCCAAACCAATGGAATACATCCCATGCGCGACGACCAACCGAATAATAGCGGCCGTCACCTTAGGCCGTTGAGGGGGCCGCACGTCCCGCTGCGCCATGCTATTTTCTGCAACGCCCCAGCCCCACCACGCGACCATTGCACTCACCAACCCAATGGCGGCAAGCCCTGTCCAGGCGGACGTCAGACCAAATCCCAACAACCAGGGGACAGCCACGCCTGAACATAAGATACCAATCCCGACGCCGGTGAAGACAATGCCCGTCGCCTTTCCTAGGGCGTTTGACGGCGCGGCAATGGCGACCAGACTTAAGGCGTTGATCATCATCACGGCAACTGTCACGCCGACAAGAAACCGCCACCACGCCAACCATATGAAACCGAGCGGAAAGATGCTACAAATTAGGCACGCCAGGGAAATAAGTAAGGCACCTCGCAGCAACGGGGCATCCGCGAACCGCCGCCGCAGGATCGGCGTGACCATGGCGCCAACCAAATAGCCACTCAGATTGAACGCGCCGATATAGCCTGCTTCCGCCGCGCTTAACGCGCCGTCCTGGATGATTGCGGGCAGCAATGGTGTGTAAGAAAACCGGCCCAATCCCATGCCGAGTAACAACGTCGCAGCGCCGCCAATCGCCAATCGCAACCAAGCCGGCATGGCCGGCTTACGCCTCGTGGGGAAGCCGCAACCGCACGACGCCTTTAAAATCGCTCAAATCGACAGGTTCGCCCTTGCGGGTAATCTCGATCTGTCCTGCGCGCGCCAGCCCCAAAGCTTGTTGCTTCACCGCCATCATATATCGGCGCCATAGTTCCGCGGGGTCCGACGCTTTGCGCCGTGTCTCCGCATAGGCCTTGGCGACATCCATGGGCGACAAGGATTTATCCGGGCCCGCTGCGGCCAATTGATCCATAATCGCGGTCGCGACTGGGTCGATGAATTTCTTTTCGTCTTTATCTTCGCTCATTTGCGGCTTGTAGCACGGTGTTTAGCGCACGCCCAGACGGTAATTGCGTAAAAACGTGACGCGGGGGAAGGGGACGTTTAACCTTTTTGATCAAACCATGAGGAGTCGCGCATGTCGCCAACGGACATTAAACCCTTCAACCATCCCGCCGCGTGGAAGGCGAGCGACGTTGCAGGCAAGGAAGACTTCGCCATTGATTTGACGCCTCGGCATATTGGCGCGATGCAGGACAGCCTCAGAGGATTTCGCGCCGCGCTCGGCGACACTGGAATTCCGTCGCTTGACGCCTTTCCCCTGGTGCCCATCGCGGACGATATTGCGCGCTGGCGTCAGGAACTCCTGACGGGGCGGGGCTTGGTTTTGCTGCGCGGCTTTCCCATTGATCAAGATGACCCGGAAGATTTGCGCCTGATGTATCTGGGGTTGGGTCTTCATTTTGGTCGACCGGTGTCGCAGAGCAAGATGGGGGAATTGATCGGGGAGGTTGTCAATATTGGCGACAAGGATATCCGCGAGCGCGCGTATCGTAACAGCCGCACCCTCAACCTGCACACGGATCGCTGCGACCATATTGGCATGTTGTGCGTGCGCAAAGCGATAGAGGGTGGCGTCAGCGGCTACGCCAGCGCGTTGGCGGTGCACAATGAAATTCTGGGCAGTCGTCCGGATTTACTGGCCGCGCTGTATAACGGCTACCATCACCACCGCTTCGGCGAACAGGCACCCGGCGACCCGTTGGTGACCGCTGACCGTATACCGATTTTCTCTGTCACCAGTGGGGTGCCCAACGTCATCTATATTCGCGGCTATATCGACCTTACCGTCGAGGAAGGCCATGTGACCCTGAGTGATGTGGAGTTGGAGGCCCTGAATTATTTCGATGAAGTGGCGAACCGGGAGGACATCCGATTGGATTTCCTCCTGGAGCCGGGCGAGCTCAACTTCACCAATAACTGCTTTTTGGTGCACACCAGAACCGGCTTCGAAGACTCTCCCGACCCGGCTCAAAAACGCCGCCTTCTACGCCTCTGGCTCCGCGAAGACGGCCGCCCCGCAGCCCCCGGCGTCATCGCCCACAAAGGCGCGGACGGCATCGGTGCACAACAGAACGAAGGCACTTACTACAACATCCCACCGGAAGCAACGGCGTAGGGGGGGCCTAACCCCGCTTCTGGGCCAGTCTCAACCTGAGCGCATTGAGCTTGATAAAACCTTCGGCGTCGCGTTGGTCGTAGACGGTGTCTTCCTCAAATGTGACGTGTTCCATGGAGTATAGGCTGTCCGGGGATGATCGCCCGATGACGCTGACGCCGCCCTTGTACAGCTTGAGCCGGACCGAGCCGTTGACCCGTTCCTGGCTTTTGTCGATGAGGGCTTGCAGCATGTCCCGTTCGGGGGAGAACCAGAAGCCGTTATAAATCAGCTTGGCGTAGCGGGGCATCAACTCATCTTTCAGGTGCATGGCTTCGCGATCGAGCGTGATCGACTCGATGCCCCGATGCGCTGCCAGCAGGACCGTGCCGCCGGGGGTTTCGTAGACGCCGCGGGACTTCATGCCGACGAAGCGGTTCTCCACCAGATCTAACCGGCCAATCCCGTTGGCACCCGCGACCTCGTTCAAACGAGTCAGCAGCGAAGCGGGGCTCAATGGCTCCCCATCTACCGCAACGGCATCACCTTTTTCAAAGGCCACGTCGATAATGGTCGGTGTGTCGGGCGCATCTTCGGGTCGCACGGTGCGGGAATATACGTATTCCGGCGCCTCCTCTGCTGGATCTTCTAGTACTTTGCCTTCCGCTGAAATGTGCAGCAAATTTGCATCCACTGAGAAGGGCGCTTCGCCGCGTTTGTCCTTGGGCACCGGTATCTGGTGTCTTTCGGCGTATTCGATCAACCGGGTCCGGCTGTTGAGATCCCATTCTCGCCAGGGAGAGATGACTTTGATGTCGGGGTTCAACCCGTAATAGCCCAGCTCAAACCGCACCTGGTCGTTGCCTTTGCCGGTGGCGCCGTGAGACACCGCGTCGGCGCCCACAGCCTTGGCAATTTCAATCTGGCGTTTGGCGATCAACGGGCGCGCGATGGAGGTGCCCAGCAGGTAGACGCCCTCATAAACTGTGTTGGCGCGGAACATCGGGAACACGTAGTCGCGCACGAATTCCTCACGTAAATCCTCGACGTAGATTTCCTTGATGCCCATCATTTCGGCCTTGTGCCGGGCAGGTTCCAGCTCCTCGCCCTGGCCCAGATCGGCGGTGAAGGTCACCACTTCGCACTTATATTCATCCTGCAGCCAGCGCAGAATCACGGAGGTGTCGAGACCCCCCGAATAGGCCAGCACGACTTTCTTGACGGAACCTACTTTCGATGGATTGGTCATGGCGGTTTCTCAGCTATTAGGGGCGGATGGCGGCGCAGTATAGGGCCGGAATTTCCCCCTGCAAGCGCAGCGTCCTTGAAATTAGCAGCGCACTGACTACAGTTCGCTGGGATTCACGAATTTAACACGGGGACACTGACCATGAGCGAAGATATCCTGAACGAAGCCGAACTCGACGCCTTGCGCGCGTTGGACACGCCGACCGTCTGTAACGCCCTTGAAATTGTGGCGCCTGATCGTCGTGCGGTGGGGTTCACCACCAGCGCACTGGTATGCCCGCGCCCGCAATTGCCACCAATGGTCGGCTACGCCCGCACCGCGCGGTTGCGCGCCATGACCCCGGCTCTACCGGGCGTCGCCGACCGGGTGGCGTATTACGAATATGTCGCTGCCGGCGCCGATGGTGCGCAAAGCAAGACGCCGCGCATCGTGGTCATCCAGGACATCGATTCCCACCCTGGTCTTGGCGCTTTTTGGGGCGAGGTAAACTCCAACATTCACAAGGCCTTAGGGTGCCCCGGCGTCATTACCAATGGCAGCATCCGCGACATTGACGACTGCGCCGAAGGGTTCCAGCTTCTGGCCGGTAATATAGGCCCGAGCCACGCCCATGTGCACATCACCGATTTCGGCGGTGACGTGGTGGTAAATGGCATGGCCGTATCGTCCGGTGATTTGATCCACGCCGACCAGCATGGCGCGGTGATCATCCCCCATGCAGTAGCGCGGGATGTGCCTGCCGCCGCAGCTCAAATCGCGGCGCGGGAATCTATTGTCATCAAGGCCTGCATGGCACCGGGATCGAGCATTGTGGAGGTCAAAGCCGCCTTGTCGAAAGCTGCCGAGTACCACTAACGTACCAACTGGAACCTCAAACGTACCTAAAAATTCTCGACCCAGGGCCGCAGTTCCATTTCCCACGTCCAGGAACTGCGGTGCTGGCGGTGCACATGAAGGTAACTATCGGCGATCGCGTCGGGATGTAATGTACCGTCTTCGCCCCGGGCCGTGCTGCGTTCGTCGTCCTTTGTCACCATAATGCCCCCATCGATGACGAAATGTCCCACATGGATGTTCTTCGGCTGCAGTTCCCGCGCCATACTTTGCGCCAATCCGCGCAGCCCGAATTTTCCCATCGCAAACGACGACGAGTTTGCATAACCCTTCACGCTGGCCGACGCACCGGTGAGCAAGATCGTCCCGTTGCCCGCCGGAATCATGCGCTTGGCTGCGGCTTGTGCGACCAGGAACCCACCGAAGCACGAAATCATGATGGCGGTGCGCACTGCTTCGGGGTCAAGTTCCTCCACCGGGCCGCGCGCGCGGTTGCTGGCGTTGTAGACCACCAGGTTCGGCGCGCCCATATCGGCGTCCACGGTAGCAAACAAGGCGTCCACCGATTCCGGGTCTGACGCGTCGCAGCCATAAGCCGTCGCACCAATATCGCCACACAACCCTGCGAGTTGATCAGGATGGCGCGAGGCCAAGGCCACCGCCATGCCTTCCTTGTGGAACAACCGCGCCAGCGAGGCGCTCAACCCGGCACCCACGCCGACAATCAACGCTTTTTCCTGTGCCACCATTTTCCCTCCCCCTAATGTTACGCGGTTCGTTTTTGCCGCACGCTTTCTGATTTCAACTGCCCACACGCGGCCAGGATATCGCGACCGCGTGGTGTACGCACGGTGGAGACATATCCGGCGTTGTGCAAAATATTGGCGAATTTCCGAATTGTTTCTGGTTCTGAACATTCATAGGCAACCCCCGGCCACGGGTTGAACGGGATCAAATTGAACTTGGCGGGAATACCCTTCACCAACTGCACTAATTCGCGCGCGTCGGCGGGGGAATCGTTCACACCCTTCAACATTACATATTCAAAAAACACCCGGCGCGCGTTTGACGCTGCGGGGTAGTCCCGACACGCCGCCATCAATTCCTTCAACGGGTATTTGCGATTAATCGGTACCAGGACGTCGCGCAACTCATCGTGCACTGCATGCAACGAAATCGCCAACATCACGCCCAAATCATGACCCAGGCGGCGTATTTCCGGCACCACGCCGGAGGTGGACAGGGTGATTTTGCGTTTGGAAATTGACAACCCGTCGCCATCCATGGCGATTCGCAACGCCTTGGCGACATTGTCATAATTGAACAAAGGCTCGCCCATGCCCATCATGACGACGTTGGTCAGCGCCCGGTCTGCCGCCGAAGACGGCCACACGCCTACTTCGTCACGCGCTGTCATCAATTGCCCGACAATTTCACCGGGTTCCAGATTGCGCACCAGTCGTTGCGTGCCCGTATGACAGAACGAGCAGGTCAAGGTGCAGCCGACCTGGCTGGACACACAAAGCGTCCCCCGGTCGGGTTCGGGAATGAATACGGTCTCGGCTTCCTGCGCGTCATCGAACCGTAACAACCATTTGCGCGTGCCGTCGGTGGAAATCTGCCGTGACGACGTGCCGGGCCGTGTGATGCGGAATTGGCCGCCCAACGACTCGCGCAAATTCTTGGACAGGCTCGTCATGTCCGCGAACTCCGTCACGCCATGCTGATAAATCCACCGATAAACCTGTTCGGCGCGATACTTTTTTTCACCCAGTTCGGCGAACAGGGAGATCAGATCTTCACGATCCAACCCAATCAGGTTTGGGCGTGGGTCGTCGTTACTTATGGCAGTGGGGGTGAGTTCAGTCATAGCCTGTTCATATAGGGCGCAAGGGGCCGTGCACAACTAATACTGAAAGGGGGATCAAACCAAATGTCCGTGACATACATCATTTAACAGACCCTTTTGCGCGCGCACACTTCACCTTGCCCTTAATTTTTTGGGAAAATTCCTTGGGGAATGTGTTATGACTAAAGCAGATTTGACGTTGGTCCTGTCGATGGAGATTGACGATATGGAAGGTATGCAAGATGACACTCACGAAAATTTCACGCGTGTCCATCAGATACTGCAAACCATGCGCGCCGAAGGCCTGCCGGTGTCCAAAGACCTGGCAGCGTTGGAAAAAAACTGGGCGACTGCTTCGAAACCGAGGCGAAAGCGGTCGCGGCGGCAAAGGCTTTGGGAGCCTAAAATTCAAATGTAATACCGCGCCCCTTTCTTTGGTTATGTGTACAAAAAAGGGATATCTCCTTAGCCGCCAATATCGTCAAGAGGCCGGTAATATTTCGCTAGGAAGTAAAGCGCCTTGAGGTCGCCTTTCAATAAACCCCCCACCCACGCCAGGTCCGCCAGAGTTTTCTTTTCAATGGCTTCCTCCACGACCAATTAATATGTTCGAACTCGTCGATCAAGCTGTCGATACAGAAGCCGTGCCTGATGCCAATTCTCCTAATTATCGCAGCCCTATGGATAGGGGGAAGCTCTTCGAAAAGATAAAATTCCATTGCCGTTCGTTTCACAGCCTTTACTAGATCTTTTTCACAAAGCGCTTCCCATAAATTGCTAGCTTCATTCAATTGTGCGAAGAAAACCAGCGCTGCCAGCGCTAATAGCGCCATCCAGGAAACCCTTTCTGCGTAAGAGGGCGGTTGAACATTACGCGCTTGCATTCGGTCCCCATATTTTATGGGGCTGCGGATATTCTATCGTAGTTTGCAGCGGCGTTAAATGAGACCAGTCCCAGTGAGGCGACGGGGAGACCTCTGATTAATGTCGCTTCGCTCTCAGAATCCAAGCTTCAATTTCCTTGCCCCCGAACTGGGAAATATTAAACGTCAAGCTATGCTGCTCTAGGTCGCTCAAATCCAACAACAGGCGCTCCTGGGGTTTGTTCATGATCGATGAAGTATCCCCATCGGCGAACGCCGCCCTGAATACGACGATATGATAATGCTAAACCGGCCACCAAATATCGGCCATCCCCGACCCACCGCAGATGCCCCTTGCATCGACGCGATCCTGTTGGCTTAATTGAGGCAAGCCTTTTTCCCAACAATCGCGGATTTATTCTTATGCCTGACGCTCCTTCGGAAGTTATCGCACAGCTTGCCCCCACCGGGGTGCTGCGCGCCGGTATCAACATGTCCAATTTCTTGCTGGTGGTTGACAAAACCGCGTCAGGCGACCCGATTGGTCCGTCGCCGAGCCTGTCGCAGGCCATCGCCGACGCGTTGGGCGTGCCCCTGAAGTTGATCGGGTACAAGGCGCCCAGCGATGTCGCCGCCGCCGCGGGGACCGGGGCGTGGGACATCGGCAATATCGGGGCCGAGCCGCAACGCGCCCAGGTAATGGATTTCACCGCCGCCTATGTGGAAATTGAAGCGACCTATATGGTGCCGCCGAATTCGCCCATCCAATCGGTCGACGAGGTGGACCGCCCCGGCAATCGAATTTCCGTGTCGAAAGGCAGCGCTTACGGGTTGTATCTGGAAAACAACATCAAACAGGCGGACTTGCTGGCGGTGACCGGGGGCGATGAAGCGTTTAACGCCTTCGTCAACGACAAGATGGAAGCCTATGCCAGCCTGCGCCCGCGATTGGTGACGGAGGTTAAAAAAATGCCTGGTGCGCGCATTCTCGACGGCCAGTTTTCCGCCGTACAGCAAGCCGTTGGCGTCAACAAAGGCAACGATGCGGCCTATGCTTGGCTCAAGGACTTCGTGGAAAACGCGAAATCCAGCGGCATGATTGCGGGCTTCATTGAAACCCACGGGGTTCAAGGTAAATTGTCGGTCGCCGGACCCGCGTAAGGGCGCTCGAGAGTGACCAGAGATAACCCGTTTGAAGGGCTGGCCGCGCGCTATCAGCAAAGCCGCCCGGATTACCCAGACGAATTGCTGGCGAATGTGCCGCGACTCGTCGTCGGTGCGCAGGATGTTCCACGCGTTTTAATTGACGTTGGGGCGGGGACGGGAATTGCGACGCGCGCGTTTCGCCGCGCTCTAGGGTCGGACTGGATTATCACTGGGGTTGAACCGGGGTTGGATATGCGCCGTCAGGCCGCCGCGGCCACGCCCGCCGAAGACGCCATAGATTATATTGAAGGCGATGCCGAATCTCTGCCTGTTGGGGCGTCCAGCGTCGGAGTCGTGACCGTGGCGCAGGCGATCCAGTTCTTCGACCGGCCTGCGTTTTACGCCGAATCAGCACGGGTGTTGCATACCGATGGGGCGTTGGGGATTTTGCAGAACAACCGCGATTGGCGCGCCAGCGCGTTGCTGGACGCTTATGAGAGTTACGCCGAGGCCAATTCCGAAGGCTACAGTCGGGACTATCGTGACATTGATGTGTTGGGTGAACTGGCCGGTTTGGATTGGGCGGACCCGGCGCAACGGTTCGAATTTGTGTGGACGATGCCCATGACGCCAGACCGGTTTGTCGCCATGACATTGTCCCGACGCACCATGAAACCGGCGGTTGCGGCGTTGGGGGAGGCCAAGGTGACGGCTGACTTATCCACTCTAGCAGGCGACCACGTCGACACCTTCGGCAATGTGCAAATCCCATATGTGTCGGAATTGTTTGTTGTGGTAAAATCGTAACGTAAAGTTACTTCACGCGGCACGCTTTGTTGATGGCGTTATGGGCGGCGGTGAACCCGAACAATTCAAAGGTGTCCTTGGTCTTTGTGCCCCGGCTCGATTGACCGCGAATCACCATGACTTTGCCTATGCGCATGGCTTTGACCAGCGCCGCATCGTCTGCCGCCGTGCGGCTCCAGGCGGTGTTGCCTTTGGTGAACAGGGTGAATTTCTTCTTTTTGTCGATGGCTATCGTGACCTCACTATCGGATTTGAACGGGTAGCCGGTCTCGAAGCTGACTTCGTGCACTCGCTTTTGCCGGGTCCAGGGACGGTGTGACACGAACATGACGACATCGCCGCGTTTTTTATATTTTCCTTCGCTTTTGGTCGCCGCCGCCCAGATGGCGCACGCGGTTTTGCCGCGTGTGGGGAAGGTGTAGGCCTCCCAGGAGTGGAATGTTCCCAGGCCGGTTTCCACTGCGCCCTGCGCCGCCGTTGTTATCATCGTCAATGCGGCGAATAACCCGAGTATGTAATGTTTCATGCGTCTCGCCGTATGACTTGATGTCCATGGATATGGGGCGTCAATGTTTCCACCGGCCCGCCGGTTGTAGCCGGGCGCGGGTCGTGGCGGCCCCGGGTGAGCAACCGATCGTACATTAAAATCGCCCCGGCGACGCCGACATTGACGCAGAATTTTGTCGGAATTTTGACCACGTGATCACACCGTTCCACCAATTCCGGCGACAACGAGCCCCGTTCCGGCCCCAGCACATAAGCGGCGCGGGCGGGGTGGGTGAAGCTGGGCAAATCCACCGCATCGTCCATCAATTCCACCCCCACTAATTCGCAGCCATGGGGCAGGCTGAACCCGTCCAAGGTGTCGTAATGATACAACGGCACATGACGCGACGTTTGCGATGTGTCCGATTTATGCAGCGCCACGACATCGATGGCGGGCGCAATAGCAAATACAAAATCCGCATTAAAAGCATGCGCCGAGCGAAACAAATTACCAACATTCATTGGTTTTGAAATGCCCTCGACGCCTATTCCATAATATCCTCGCATGGCGCGGAACCTTGCATGGACGGACGGTGCAAGGCAAGTTGCATTGACAAAAAAGAGGGAAGGTCGTGATCCAAATCCGCGATACAGAGCCTGGAGGCACGCCTTCCTGACAGTTGATTTGGGTTAGTTTTAGTTAAAAGTTAACTACAATTTTGTTTACGCCATCCAGAATGGTTCGCGCGCTTCTTGCACCGCTTCGGGCCGGGTCACCTCAATATCCTTCAACATGTGGGCATCCATTTCGGAAAGACGTGCGTGTTGTTCGGTCCTGTCCTGCCAGAAATAGAGACGGTTCAGAGCTTGAGGCACGGCAGCAGTTCGCAAGATGTTGAAATTATGCAAAAAATCTTAATATTTTAATAATGACGCATTTTGCGTCTCCCGTTTAGAGGGCTTGCCCCACGGCGTGAAAATCCATTCATCCGCAGCGTGCGAATAAGCGTGACCGTTCATCTTTCATCTCTAGTTTAAGAACAAACGACGCCAAACGCCGTTTTTTTGATATGCCTTATCTGCGGCGTTGTTCGGCGCTCGATGAACGATAGTTCGTAAAATATTAATTAATAACATCTAATCCGAATGGCGAAGTGAGACACAGACGGTAAGGGACACAATGGCTTGTCGCCTCCCGCCGATGAGCGCCTTGCGGGTCTTTGAGGCCGCTGGGCGTCATCTCAGCTTCACCTGCGCGGCGGCCGAATTGAATGTGACCCAGGCCG
>JAPKDL010000096.1 GCA_028822585.1 Alphaproteobacteria bacterium
GACGACGCCAGGCTGGCTTGGCGTTCACCAGCATGTGTCGGCGCGCTGCCGCGGCACCTTCAAGAAACTCTGACACGGCGGACTCTCGAATTGGAAATCCAAACAAAACCGCTTGGGGATAATTTTGGCCTCGAAGCGCTCGACGTAGATCTTGCGACCGCAGATGGGAAGACGGTAGATTCAGTGCGGGAGCTTTGGCGGCGCGACCCCGTGGTGTTGTTCCGGCGGCAGAGCCTGACCGATAAGGAGTTGCTGGCATTCAGCCGGAATTTCGGAAAATTAGATGTGAATATAGGCGGTCATGCGCCGAACGAATTCAATCCTGAACTCTTGTATGTGTCGAATCTGGTGCGCCAGGACGGCGTCGGCGTTGGCGGGCTTGGCAGCAATGAATTGATCTGGCACACCGATCAAATCTATCGCGACACGCCGGCTAGCGGGTCGATATTTTATGGTGCTGAAATGCCCGAAGCCGCCGGTCGCACATCGTGGTGCAACATGGCGCTGGCCTATGAGTCGTTGCCAGACGATTTGCGCAACCGGGTTGAAGGCCGCCGCGCCGTGTGCCGGTACGGGACGGCAAACCCCCTGTCCACATTCATGGCGGGGAATGAACAAAAGACGTTCCGCCGCGACGCCAAATCGGCGATGGATATCTCGGCGATTGAAGCCCGAACGCCCGCCGTGACCCATGCTCTGGTGCTGGAAAATAAATCAAACGGCCAGTGCGCGCTGTACCTGTCGCCCAACCATACCGAAGCCATCGAAGGCCTGAACGAGACGGAAGGCCGCGCCTTGATCGACGCGTTGCTTGCGCATGCGCTGCGGGATGATTTCATTTATACCCATGAATGGCGCAACGGCGATGTGATGTTGTGGGACAACGCGCGGCTGCTGCATCGCCGCGACGAATTCGATGCCCGCCTGCCCCGCCTGGCGAAACGGACGACGATCTACATGCAACCGGAATACTTCGCGGTGCCAACCTAGTGGGGATAGCGGAAGCCGATTAGGCGTTCACAAGTCTTCGGAAGCGCGTCTAACTCTTTCAGAGTTTGGTTAGTCATTGAGCTTGTAAACACGCGTCGCCGTATCGTGATATAGCTTGGCCTTTTCGTTGGCAGAGTAGCCTGTGGTTAGCAGCTTGAATGAATTGTAAAGAACATTGTAGCTGCAGCTCAGCTTGTCGACCGGGAAGTTTGACTCGAACATGCAACGGTCCACGCCGAACTTTTCGATCGTGTATTCATAATAGCGCCGCGTCGCATTGAGTAATTCCTGGCTTGTCGGCGGTTTTGGCATTTCGTGCCAGGCGAAGCCATTCACCTCCATATTGATACCACCGAGCTTGGCCATGACATTCTGGCACGTTGATAATTCGTCGATGGACGATTTCCACGTGGCGAAAACGTCATCGGATTTACCAGCGTAAGGGCCAATGCCGATGGGGCCGCCGAAGTGATCGAGGATAATCGTCGTATCTGGGAAGGCGCGCGCCAAATCTGTGACGTCCGGAATTTGCGGGTGGTAGCACCAGGCTTCGTAACTGAGGTTACGAGGTCCAAGATGTTTGAAACCGGTGCGAAAATTGTCCCGCAAGACTAGGTCGCCCGGTGGGGCGGTTCGGTGATTGCCCACTTCGTCATGCTTGTCCCACGCCATGCCCAGCCGAATGCCCTTAAAACGGCCACCCCCGGCGTCGATTTGTGCGTCCAGAACATCGGCGGCAGCGTCGCCGATCTTTAGGTCCGCGGTGCCGATGATTCCCTTGGCGACCTGGCAATCGCCATACAAGCCGGATGCGCTCATCGCCGCGACGCCCCGGACGAATTCTGTTTCGCCAAGTGGCCGCATCGCTTCGGGGCCGTCCGACCTAAACATGGCTCCACATTCGATGAAGACCGTGGAAACGATGTTATGGCCGCTCTTGAGGTCGACGAGGATGTCGTCGAGTAGATACCGTGGTTGCGTGTGCTCGGTTTTGAATTCCCAAAGATGGTGGTGCGGGTCGCAAATTGGGAGATTAGGCTCAAGAGTCTCTTCGACCGTTAACGCCAGCCAATCGTCATGTTTCTCCATGATGTACGCCCCTTTGTATTGTGGATTTCGTATCTTACTCAAGCGCTTTACCACCGCCCTGTCAAAGTATTGCATATATGGGCGCTTGGCGTTTTTGGCAATTAATGCACTGTCACCGTAATCTGTTGGTAAGAGTCATTCGACCGGCGCTGATCTCAGTTGCGAATCAGGATAAATGGCGGCAAGAGTGGATTTCTGAAAGACGAGAACGGATGAGATAAATCAGTAGAAGTTCCGAGGAACTATATATAATGGGATCATCCCTTGTCGGCGAGAGATCTCGAGCGCAATGAGGAAATTGCCGTCACCCGCAGCAAAGCGCTCGTCCGCATCTACAAACGGTCGTATGGCCCGGCGCGAACACGGGTTATGGGGCTGAATAAAATCTGACATTTTATGGGCTGGCGGCAATGGCGAGTAACATCCGCAAGGGAGCTAATTTTTTACCCTGTATGCTGTTCGAAGACCGGTTCCCAAGGATAAATGCGGTCGTATTTTGGAAATTCCCTAAAATACCCGCCAAAAATACTGAAGAACCGCAGTTGCCGCTGTAAAATCTCGTCGTACTGATACATTTGACGCTCTTGAGCCTGAAAAAGACCCTTATGCAGAGGTCTCAAGTATTAAAGAATAAAGAGGATACAAACATAATTGTCTCGTCGCAGGGCGCTAAGCGTCCTCGGGTGGCGTTATGGGTTTCCCGTGCGGGGTCGTATGGGCGGCGATGTCCCAGGCTTCTTTCCGACGGGCGAGGTCATCTGTACTGACGATACCTTTCGACGCGACTAATCCTTCCAACGCTTTTAGCCAATGCAGATAATAGGTGTCGCCAAGATCCGGATCGCCTCCCGCCTGGGCCGCCGCGATTTCCGCGCCCAGACATTCCGCCCATTCCGGCCAGGTGAAATGGCCTTGTTCGTGCAGCGTTAGCGTCATGGCGAAGGCCTGCGCTTCCCAGGGTTCGCGAAACACTGGGCCGTCTTCGTCGCGCGGCAAGGACGGCAGGTCTTCATGTGTCGGCGTATTGGGGTTCAAATCAGCCGGCATCTAAATAATCGTCCCACATATCAAGATAGACCGTGTCTGACTCGGCCGCGTCCGGGCCCCAGAGTTCCTGCGCGGTGAAGCGCACGCTGTAGAGATGCTGCGGCGCCTCGCCCTTAAATTCGGCGTGGCTATCAGGGAAAATGAAGACGCCGTGATCCCGGTCGATCACCCCGTGGCGTCCGCGCGCGTAACGCGGCGTTCTGGTATGTCCGGTGGGGTGGATGTTGCGGACGAGCACCTTGTCGCCAATCTTGAATGTCGCCGCGATCGGCGCGTCCACCCGGGCCGAGCGTGACGCGCGCATGCGGTCAAACACCTCCTCGGTTGGTAGCGGTTCGACCGCCACGCCAACCGGTGCACCGGAATCCAACTCACTGCGCGTGACCATGCTGCGTTCAACTAACAAATTTTCCATGCGCAGCAGCCAGCGGCGATAATAGTCCGATTGCAGATATACCACCGGGTCCAGGCGCTCCATACAGGCGCGGCCCGCGTCGATGTTCCATTCGCCCCACGCGCCCATCACGCTGTTTATGGCGTAGAGGCGGCCTTCCCATTCGGCGTGAAACACCGGTTCGTTGACTTCGATGGGAATGGGGCCGAAGCCGTCCATGCCACCCATATCATGAATACCGTCCATTATGACTTTCCCGCCTTGGGGTTTGCAGCTTTCTCGGTGCCGATCATGGAATTGCGGGTGACCAGATCGGCCAACGCCTCTTCGCTCATGCCTTCGGTCCCTGCGGGGCGTTCGGGCAGGACGATGTAGCGCAGTTCTGCCGTGCTGTCCCACACCCGTACTTCGATACCGGCGCCAAGCTTTAATCCGAATTCCTGCAGCACGCCGCGTGGGTCCTTGACGACGCGTGACCGAAACGGGAACGATTTATACCATGCGGGCGGCAACCCCAGGACTGCCCAAGGATAACACGAACACAACGTGCAGACGGTGACGTTGTGAACCGTGGGCGTGTTTTCTAGCACCAGCATGTCGACGCCCTGGGTGCTGGTGTAGCCCAGCGAATCAATCGCCGCCGAGGCGTTTTCCAACAGGCGTTGCTTGAAGTCGGGGTCAACCCAGGCGCGCGCCACCACCCGCGATCCATTGCGCGGCCCAATCTTGTTTTCATAGCGGTCAACAATGGCGTCCAGCGCTTCTGGGTTGACCAATCCTTTGTCGGTCAACAAGGATTCCAGCGACCGGACGCGAAGTTCCGTGTCGGACAGGTGGGAATGATCATCATGGCCAGAATCAGAATGGGGACTCATGGGGCGCACCTCTTCGTAAAAACCAGAACCGACACCATACGCGGCTCAGGCGGCGGCGAACATGAAATTTTAGCATTATGTGGCGCGGTCATTCACATGCGGCTCAAAGAAAGGAGGCCGTGATCGCCCAATCGAGGCGGAGTATAGTCGCTGCGGCGCTAATTGAGATGCGAGGGACAACGGCATGGGGCAGACTTTAAGCGATGCGGCGATCGAACAATATCGGGAGAAAGGATACCTTTCCCCAATGCTTTGCCTGTCGGTGCCGGAGGTTGCGCAATATCGTGATTTTCTCGAAGCCATGGAATTCGATCATGGTGGCGCGTTGCGGGGGATTTATCAGTTTAAACCCCACATCCATCAACGTTGGGCTTATGAAGTGGCGACCCACCCGACAGTCCTTGACGCTGTATCCGAAATTATCGGGCCAAACATTCTGATCATCCAATATACCGTTTGGATTAAGGAACCGGGCTCGGACTCGTTTGTGTCCTGGCATCAGGACGGGACTTATTTTGGGCTCGCGCCGTTTGAGCACATCACAGCCTGGATGGCCTTGTCTCCGAGCAACCGGAAGACCGGGTGCGTCGAAGTCATTCCCGGGAGCCATGTGAAGGGACAGCGGTCTTCCTATGCGGTAGAGAACGCCAACAACATGCTGACGACGGGACAGCATATCGATGTTGACCTTGAAACCGAGGGCGTTGATCTGTTGGAGCTGGAGCCCGGAGAGTTCTCCTTGCACCACACAATGTTGTTACATAATTCGCAACCCAATCGCGGTGCGGACCGCCGAATTGGTCTCGGCATCAGCTATATTCCGACCCATGTTTCCTGCAGTAGCCCGACGCAGGTGTCGGCGATGCTTGTCAGGGGCGTTGATACGTATCACCACTTTGAACTGGAGGCTCCGCCCGAACCGGGAAAGCCGATTGAAGCTTTGCAGCAACATGCTCACGCGATGAAAGTGTGGCGCCAATCAAGGCGGGAACAGCTGAAAATGCGAGAGAGCGCCGGAGTGAAAGCATGAATGGAACCAGCCTGGAGCGAAAAGTAGCTGTCGTTACCGGTGCTGCGGGAGATATCGGGACCGCCGTGACGCGCAAATTCCTGGCCGAAGGTGCGCGTGTTGTGATGGTTGATATCAATGAAGATAAGGCGCGAGCCGCGATGCAGACGCTTGATGTGGAGGCGGATAGCTGCGCCGTGGAAATTTGTGACATTTCCGATCGCGACAAGGCGCACGCGGCGATTGACGCGGCAGCTATACGGTTTGGTGCCGTCGACATTCTTGTCAATGGCGCAGCGGCCCTGACGCCGGGTGCCACTATTGCCGAACTGGACCCCGAGGATTGGCGCCAAGCCATTGACGTCAACCTCTCCGGCACAATTTGGATGAGCCAGGCCGCGATTAAGAAGATGAGGCCCCAGGGAGGCGGCGTCATCATTCATATTGCGTCGCAGTTGGGGCAGGTTGGCGCGCCAAACCGGGCGGCTTATGGGGCGACGAAAGCAGCCCTGATCCAGTTGGCCCGCGCCATGGCGGTCGACCATGCCGCGGAAGGCATCCGCGTAGTCAGTCTCTCTCCAGGGGCTATTTTGACCAGCCGGTTGGAGAAACGCTATGGCGGCGCGCAAAACGTCATTGATGAACTAGGACACAAATATCCGATTGGCCGCCTCGGGACGCCCGACGACGTCGCACAGTCTGCCGCCTTTATCGCCAGCGATGCTGCCGCTTTCATGACTGGCGCTGATGTCCTGATCGATGGGGGATACACCGCTTCTTAACGGAGCCGCCCCGCTAATCACGCCGGTAAGATGCAGCGTGATGGTCCTTTGACACATTCGCATGGCCAAAGAGCTTTTCTCTGAACGTTCCCGGCGCATACTCGGTTTGCGCCAACCCCCGTTTTTGTAGGACCGGCACGACGCCGTCGATGAAGTCGCAAAAGGTGCCTGGTGTCACGCTGTAGGTCAGGTTGAAGCCGTCGATACCGGCGTTGAACCAGGCTTCCATCCCATCGGCGACTTGTTCGGGCGCGCCGACGATGAACCGCTC
This sequence comes from Alphaproteobacteria bacterium, assembly GCA_028822585.1. Taxonomy (GTDB): domain Bacteria; phylum Pseudomonadota; class Alphaproteobacteria; order UBA8366; genus JABJJH01. The sequence continues at coordinate 6,458 of JAPKDL010000096.1, forward strand.
CAGGGTCCGGGCGCGGATCAAATCTCGGAAAGTCTGGGTCTTCTTAGGGTTGGCATCAATCAGACCCTTAACCCAGCCGCGCAAGGCTTCGACTTCGATGGACTCAATCGGTGCCTCCAGATCGACACCGTCCAGATCGACGCCCATGGTGCCGCTGATATGCGCCAACGCGCCGTCCATGCTGTAGCTTTCCATGTAATCGTCCAGCTTGGCCTTGGCGTCCGCTTCGGTACCGCCGACTACGGGCGAGAGCCCTTGAAAAAACCGAATTTCGTCCGGGTTGCGCCCAAACGCGCGCGCCTGGGTTTGGATGTCGCGCACGACGCTCGCGGGGCCGTTCAACGCCGCCAGCGAGTCGACGACAAACACACATTCCGCGTGCTGGGCGGCGAAGGCGCGCCCTCGGGTCGACGACCCGGCCTGGAATAGCAACGGCGTGCGCTGCGGTGAAGGCTCACAAAGATGGGGGCCCTCAACCTTGTAATATTCCCCGGCATGGTTGATGGCATGAACCTTGGCCGGATCGGCGTATCGGCCCCTCACGACGTCGCGCAGCACCGCATCGTCTTCCCAACTGCCTTCCCACAGCTTGTACACAACGTCGAGATATTCATCGGCGCGGTTGTAGCGTTCCTCGTGCGACGGCAAACCAGGAAACCCCAAATTCGTGCCCGCATTCCGCAACGCCGAGGTGACAATATTCCACCCAACGCGGCCCTGCGTCAGGTGATCAAGCGTCGAGATCTGACGCGCAAACGTAAACGGTGGTATCTGTAAAACCGAACTGGTGTAGGCCAGACCCAGATGCTCGGTGACCTGCGCCATGGCCGGGATCAGCATCGCCGGGTCGTTGATGGGAATCTGCATGGCCTCGACGACCGATGTATCCGCGCCGTCGCGAAACACATCATGGGTGCCAATGACGTCCGCCAAAAATATCGAGTCGAAACAGCCCCGCTCCAGCAACTGCGCAAGCTCCGTCCACGGCGCAAAGCTAGCGTAATCCAGTTGCCGCGTGTCGGACCGGGACCACAGCCCATGATGGATGTGCGAAATACAGCTCATGCTGAACGCGTTCAGCAGCATGCGGCGCGGAAGAGTCATAGCCAGTTCCTTGGGCGAGGCGGGGAGAATGACCACCATATCCAATTAATTCGGAAAACCAATCCGGTCCAAACAATCCCGCAAAGGCGAGCGCTTAGGAAGCCAACGAGGCGTCATCTTTTTGGACACGAATTAGATATTGTGATCCCACAGTTCGACCCTCGCAGCTTGTAGTTTTGGGCGATTACAGGAAGCGATTCGGTTGGCGTTGGTTCCATTGAAGGATAGACAATTAGCTGAATCTCTACCCTCTATCCCCTCCAAAAATGAAAGTTCATTCATATTGACTATGCTGGCAAGCAAGAATAACGAGGGCGTCGGGTATAACTACAATGTATAATTGTCTGTTTAGCAATTTCGCCAAAACCTAGTTTCAGGTACGTCTGTGGAATGCTATATTCATGGGTGCTGAAATTCTATTAGTTTTAAGTGTTTCTGGATTTCAGCCTCCGCTGGAATGATGGAAAGGGGGCTAGGAATGACGGAGTATTGGAGATTTCCGACACCACAGATCCTTTGCGAGTCGAGTATTCAGGTCGTTGATGACCTTGGCAAACACCCCTTAACGGTTACCTGGGAAAAGAATAAAATATATTAGGTGAAAACGACAGCCACTCTGCGCTAACAAATTTATGGTAAGGCGTCGCCAAGCTAATGTTTTGGGCGTTTGGGGCTTTATGCGGCGGCCCTCGTGTTTCATTGTGTGCTAAAGGAATTATAGAACAGGATCGGCGAATGGCTGACGAAACAAAATCTATGGGGGCCGCCAATATGGGAGCCTATGACTACATCATTGTCGGCGCGGGCAGCGCCGGGTGTGTGTTAGCCAACCGCTTGTCAGAAAACGCCACCGTGTTGTTGTTGGAAGCGGGCGGCAAGGACGATTATATCTGGACTAAAATTCCTGTTGGATATTTGTTCTGCATGGGCAACCCACGTGTCGATTGGGGGTTTAAGACCGAACCCGAGGCGGGTCTCAACGGGCGTGTGCTAGACTATCCGCGCGGTAGGGTGCTGGGCGGATGTTCGTCGATCAACGGTATGATCTATATGCGCGGACAATCACGCGATTACGATCAATGGGCGCAGGCGGGAAATCCTGGCTGGGCGTGGGACGATATCCTGCCCTACTTCCTGAAATCCGAAGACCAACACGCTGTGCCAGTAGACGACATGCATGCACGGGGCGGCGAATGGCGGGTCGAAAACCCACGCGTGTCCTGGGAAATTCTCGACGCGTTCCAGGACGCCGCAGCGCAAGCGGGTTTGCCCAAGACAACTGATTTCAATCGCGGCGACAACGAAGGCTGCGGCTATTTCCACGTTAACCAACGGCGCGGCGTGCGAGTGAACACCGCGGGGGCGTTTCTGAAACGTGCGGTGAAGCGTCATACGTTGCGGCTCCTCACCCATGCGCACGCGACCCGTATTGATGTTGTAGACGCGCGCGCCGTCGGGTTGTTCTTCGATGTCAACGGCGAACCTTGCCATGCCACCGCAAACGCCGAAGTCATTCTGGCGGCAGGGTCCGTGGCGTCCCCGCCCTTGCTGCAACACTCCGGCATCGGCCCCGGCGCGGTGCTGCAGGCCCTCGGGATCGAGGTGCGTCATGAATTGCCCGGCGTCGGTGAAAATTTGCAGGACCATTTGCAAGTCCGTTGCGCTTATAAGGTCGAGGGTGTGAAGACCTTGAATGAACGCGCCAACAGCCTGATCGGCAAGATGGGCATTGGCCTGGAGTATCTGTTGTTCCAACGCGGGCCGATGACCATGGCGCCGTCGCAACTGGGCGCTTTCGCTAAATCCGACCCGTCCTATGACACGCCAAACCTACAATACCATGTGCAGCCGCTGACTCTGGACGCGTTCGGCGAACCGCTGCATCCATTCCCCGCCTTTACCGCGAGCGTGTGCAATCTACGCCCGGAAAGCCGTGGGAGCGTGCATATCAAAAGCCCGGACCCCTACGCCGCGCCGTCGATCCGCCCAAACTATTTGAGCGCTGAACGCGACAAGCAAGTCGCCGCTGACGCGGTGCGGGTGACCCGGAATATCGTCGCCCAACCCGCGCTGCAAAAATTTAACCCGGTGGAATTCAAACCTGGCCCGGAACTGGATACCAAGGAAGAATTGGTCAAAGCGTCCGGCGATATCTCCACGACGATCTTTCATCCTATTGGTACGTGTAAGATGGGCCATGACGCGATGGCCGTGGTGGATGGCCGTTTGCGGGTGCACGGGATCGCTGGGTTGCGCGTCGCCGACGCCTCCATCATGCCGACCATCACCAGCGGCAACACCAATTCACCGACCATCATGATCGCGGAAAAAGCCGCCGATATGATCAAACAAGACCGCGCTGGGTAACCGCGGCAGACGGTAAATCCAACAGCACCTCTACAACTTTCACCCTGCAACAGGTGGTCGCAACGTTGTAGCGTGACGATTTGGGTGTCAGCGCCAAACTGGACAGCGTCTTTGAGGCCGCCGCGGCGCGCGCTCTTGCGCCCAGCCCGGGCGATGGCGTCTGGTGCGGCCCGTTCGCGGGCAAGGTCTATACCAAAAACATCGCCGAAGGTTTCGTCGTCACCAAGTTGCTCGGTTGCTATGAACAGGAGTTGCACCCGGTTATTGAAGCCGCTATTGGGGAGGCCGTCACCTGAGAAGCCGCCATCGGGCGCGTCTATGACACCATCGTCAATATCAGGTGCGCGTAAGGTTATTATGCGATTGGCCTGGCGTGCGCGACGCCAACGGTGATAGTTCACGCCTTCGGTTTTTTCGATTTCGTGGAATTTTCACCGTGTTCGGTTTTCTCGGCGTAGAGCCGGGCCACGATATCGAGACCGGCCTCCATTGTATTGTGGAACCCGGCGGAATCCGTGGTGCAGTTGATGGCGAGCTTCATTTTTCCCAACGCTTCGGGGGAAATAAAGGCCACCCGTATGGCGAATTTCGTTGTCCGTTCCTGCAGCTCGTCCAGCGGCACGACATGGTTTACCATGCCCAGGCGTTCGGCCTCTTCCGCGTCGATCATGTCGCCGAAATAGAGTAGCTCGCGGGCTTTTTTGTAGCCGATCATCCACAACATGATGATCGCGGGCCCGGCGGATGAGAAATGAATTTTGGGTTTGCTAAACAGTGCTTTGTCGGCGGCGACGGTGATGTAGCAGAACATCGTCAATTTACACCTGCCGCCAAGCGCGTGGCCCTGGATCGATGCAATCACGGGCTTGCGCATGTCCCACGGCGCCATCTCAAAGTTGAGATCGCCGTCCAGGCTGTCGTGCCCGACAGAGACGCTGGCTGACGCACCGAGGATTGCCACGGATTTTGGTTTTATCAGGGGGTCAAGTCGCATGGCGGGGACCTTAAATTGTGGTGTATTGGAGATGCGCCGAACGCCGCCGCGTCTTTGGCTCAAAGATTAGCAGGGGGGGGACGGGGCTATAAAAGGCTGGGTGGTGAAAAATTATCGATGATGCGCGCCTTGACGACGGACGGGTTCACGCTGCGAAATGGTGGATAGACGATAAGTTATAGAAAATCCGCCGGACTAATTCAGGCAAAATCAGCAAGAAAGGTGTTTAAACAATGGATTATGCACGCGATATGGTCGGTTATGGCGCAAATCTGCCGGACCCGAAATGGCCGGGCGGGGCCCGGTTGGCGGTTAACTTTGTCATTAATTACGAGGAAGGGTCGGAAGCCTCCATCCTTGATGGGGAAGATCACACGGAGTTTGGGTTGACCGAAAGCGCCAATATCCAGTTTCCGGCGGGTATGCGAAACTTGGGCGCCGAATCGATGTTTGAATATGGCAGCCGGGTCGGGTTTTGGCGGTTGATGCGCTTGTTCGCCGAACACGGCATGCCGTTGACGGTGTTTGGCTGCGCCCTGGCGTTGGAACGAAACCCGGATGCGGCGGCGGCGATCCGTGCCGCCGGGCATGACGTGTGCTGCCATGGGTGGCGTTGGGTTGAGCATTACTTGTTGGACGAGGCGGAAGAGCGTGACCACATTAAACGCGCCGTGGCGTCGTTGCGAGAAACCATCGGCGAACGTCCGCTCGGCTGGTATTGCCGTTACGCGCCCAGCGAGAATACGCGCCGCCTTTTGGTCGAAGAGGGTGGGTTCTTGTACGATTCGGACGCCTATAATGATGAGTTGCCGTATTGGACTGTGGTGGACGACAAGCCGCATCTGGTGGTGCCGTACTCGCTCACCAACAATGATGTGAAGTTCATGCGCGGCTATCTGGGAACAGCGGAGGACTACTTCGCGTTTCACAAAGATGCGTTTGACATGCTCTACCACGAAGGTGCCACCACGCCGAAAATGATGTCGGTCGGGATTCATATGCGCATTACCGGTCACCCAGGCCGCGCTGCGGGTCTCGCGCGGTTTCTGGACTATGTCGCTGGATTCGACGATGTTTGGGTGTGCCGTCGCGATGATAT
>JAPKDL010000242.1 GCA_028822585.1 Alphaproteobacteria bacterium
GGCCTCGGCTCCTGGGGTCTGTTGTTCCTGATCATGGGTATCGTGTTCGTCCTGGGCTTTTTCCTCGATTGGGTGGAAATCACGCTCATCATTCTGCCGGTCTTTGCGCCCATGGTCGCGACTCTTGAGTTCGGCGAGCATGTGGCGACCGAAAACCGGGCGATGATTTACTGGTTTACAATTCTGGTGGCAATCAATTTGCAAACATCATTTCTGACGCCGCCGTTTGGTTATGCCTTGTTCTACCTGAAGGGCATCGCGCCAAAATCCGTGGATTTGATGAGCATATACCGGGGCATCATTCCGTTCGTCGTGTTACAATTGGTGGCCTTGCTTCTTGTTATCCTCGTTCCGTCTCTCGCGTTGTGGTTGCCAGGTCTGAATTAGCGACGTTTCGCATACAAGCGATCTGTAATTGAGCGAAAAATACGACTGGATATATCCATGAGCACAGAAAACAGCGCCGTTCCCGTCTCGCCTCACGCGACTCCGATGATGTTAAAGTGGAGCGAAACGCTGGGAAACCTAGCGTCGACAATCGGAAAATGGGCGACATTATTTATGATTCCTATGGTGGGGATTACCGTCTGGGACGTTTTGCAGCGCAAGATCATGAAGTTCGTCGGCGACATCATGTTAAACAATGGGTGGCTTGACGCCCGAAATTGGATGTACGACAATTTACTGGGATGGCTACCCTTCCAATCTACGCTTTTGCAGGAATTGGAGTGGCATTTTCACGTTGCCAACTTTGCCTTGGTTCTGGGGTATGGGTACGTTTACAACCGTCATGTGCGGGTGGACCTTGTCCGGGAAAAGCTTAGTTTTCGCAAACAGGCGTGGATCGAGTTTTTCGGCGTGACGTTTTTCATGATTCCGTTTTGCCTGGTCATCGCCTATTTCTCCATCGAATACGCCACGAGCGCGTTTGCCGTGGATGAACAATCGGCCTCGTTGGTCGGCCTCAGCCATCGATGGGCGATCAAATCGATCCTCGTGTTTGGTTTGTTTATCGCTGCCCTCGCCGGGGTTGCGGTTTGGCTGCAGACTGCCTTCGCGCTTTTCGGGCCGCGCGGTTATGATTTCCCACATTTCACTATCGAACGCGAAGATGAAAAATTGGAAAAACGTAAAATCATCGAAACCATGGATGCTACGCTCGCCGATGGGTCGGACGAAGAGAAACGCGGCAACAGCTCCAAACTACTGATTCGTCAAATCGATGATGCGACGTTCGAACATGCGGGCGAATCAACCAGCCAACGCGTCTTCAAGTATTTAGGCATGCTCGTGATGATCGTCGTGTTATCTCTGGTCGTCCACACTTTCAACTTTTGGAGTTGGTTAATCTGACAACGCGAAATTACAGTGGACCGCCGCAATGGTGATTTGGGAAAAATACGTCAAAAAATATGTGTGGGATGAACGTTCCACGCCGTTTCTGGTTTCCGTAAAAAATTTGAACCAGGCTCAAGCGAGAAAGGAATTGTTCCTATTTGCCATTTTTTTGGCGACGCCGTTCGCGCTCCTATCTGCGGCGGCGGGGACGCTGGCGCTCCAAAATAGAGATTTCGGATATGCTATCATCACATTCTTTGCTATCTCTATTGTGACCGCAGCAGGCTACACTAACCACGCAAAAAAACGGAATGTCGCTATCTACTGCGGAACGGCGCCGCTGGCCTTGCTGGGCTACTTCATTCTCAACGGGTTTCCTCCCAAACTGCATCTCGTGGACCACGCAATCATGATCACCATGATCCTGTGCTGGCTCCGCTATACTTTCCGGGTCATTTCCATCACGGGTGCGTATTCGCGGCTTAGCCCAGACGAGACACCATCGTGACCAACGGTTCAGTCGGCCCGAAGGTATGGCGCGACATATCCCAAGTGATCCTCAATTTCGCTTAGACCGTCGAAATTTGCCGCGACGAGAGTCATTGCCGGGCATTTCTTTTCGGATTCTACAAAGCCCCATAATTGCACGACACCATTTTCGACAATAACGTTAAGCGTGCCATGACTTAATCAGCCTTTCTTGGACAGGGCGTCAAGCACCTGCGCGCGAATAGTTTGGACATCCACGCTGGACGACGGTGCCAACCCTCGCAACAGGTTGGCGCGACTGACGATGCCCACAAGTCTACCATATGTCACCACCGGAACTCGTTTGATGCGGTGTTCTTCCAACAGCCGTGCAATTTCAACCAATGTCGCGTCTTCACTCACCCTGTAGACATTG
>JAPKDL010000097.1 GCA_028822585.1 Alphaproteobacteria bacterium
CGACCGCGCCGCCGAAGCCCGCATTGTTGAACATGCAGTCGAGGCGGCCCCACTTTGCGAGCGCAACATCGACAGTGGCCTTCACCTGGTCCTCCTGGCGCACTTCGCAGGAGACAAACTCCACCGCATCGCCTAGTTCCGCCGCCAGCGCCTTGCCGCGTTCGCGCTGCATGTCGGCGATGACAACCTTGGCACCCTCTTCTACAAACAAGCGGACTGATGCTTCGCCGATGCCACTCGCGCCTCCGGTGATGACCGCGACCTTACCTTCTAATTCCATCATGGCTGTTTTCTTTCTTTATTTTTTGTTGAGTCGGTGGCGTTCCATGGTAACCGTCCAGTGCCACCGCCCTACCATACGGCGAACGGCCCCGTTACGCTGGGCCAGCGTAACGCCACGGCAACAGGCCCTCAATGCAATTGACCTTGTGCTCCGAGATGCGGTCAAGAACATCGGGGAGCCAAGCTTGCAGCCGCGCGAAAGTCAACGATGGCGGAGGCAAACGTTGGCACTGCACTGAGGACGAGGCTATCTCGGCTGGATGGCAAAGGTCAAAATGGTAACGGTTAAACCCGATTTGAGAACCGATCAAACGCCGTAATTTTCACGGCAGGAATGTCAGCGTCACGTTGAAAAATATCCTTGCGAAGATACGACAACTCGTCTTCCAAACCATCCTCAAGTACGTCTCGATACCAAGACCGAAGTTTTCCGTCGCTCCCGTCACTCCACCTATACCCGCGATCCTTCAAGATATCCTTGAAATCAAATGGCGACCCCTCAGCCCAAACCCGGTACATCGGCTTACGCGCTTCTTCAAGAAGTGCTTGAAGGGTCAACTTTCCGGATCGAGGTAACGGCTTCGACAACAATTCAATGGCAGCACGGCAATCCACAGCAGCGCGGTGAGCATCATAGAAGAAGCCACTTTTTATGGCGAGATATTCAAGCTTAGCTCCATCGAAGTGTTCCTCAGCCCACGGCACCTGCGTCATAGAGCACGCCCACGCCTTGGTCGAGAACACATCAAACATCTTCTCCGCAAACTTCCGGTCAAAGCTTGCGTTGTGGGCGATGATTAAGGCGGCCGGGGTAACAATCTCCGTCACTTTGTCGGCATCTATTCTTTGACCGCGCACCATGTCATCGGTGATGCCCGTGATGTGGGTAATCTCCTCGGGGATTGATCCTGAACGGGGTTCTTGAAGTTCGTTGAAGGCGTCGTGAACTTTGAAGATACGTCCGTCGCTGGAATACTCGAACGGAACCATCGCGATTTCGATGATCTCGTTCGTTTCCGGATTAAGGCCGGTGGTTTCTAAATCCAGGAATATAGCCTGCTTCGTATGCGTACCGTCTGGCTCATAAAAATACGCGCGCGAAAGAAGGCGACGGAGGACGCGATAATCGCCGGTGTCTTCTAACGTCGCAATTAACTCTTCGTGCTTCATGGAAGGCACTTTCAACAATACAGCAATATAAGGGGACCGGAATATTAGTTATCTAGCAGGAACCGCATGACCTCGTCCGAACCTTCCAGGCCACCAGATTTGTCATCGATGAGTCGGTAAAGCTCTCGCACAAGTCCGGTAACCGGCATTGACTGACCCACCGCAGCTCCGCTGTCGACCGCGGCACTTAGATCTTTCAATCCAAGGAATGTGCGAGATGGATATTCTCCGCGCACAATCACACCCTCAAGCCCCCGCAACTGCTTGCTATCGGCGGTGCAGGTGATCATGGTTTGATATAATTTTTCGGTGGATAGGCCGGCCTTCTGCGCCATGGCGAAAGCTTCAGCGATCGCTAGGCGTCCAACCCCAAGAATTAAATTGTTGGCCAGTTTACCAACCATTCCCGCGCCTAGTGGACCAAGGTGGGTGACGTTAGCGGCGACGGCGTCAAGGAGCGAGCGCTGAGCCTCGAACGCACTCACATCGCCGCCGCACAACATCGTCAATGTGCCCTCATCAGCGCCGACAACCCCTCCACTTACGGGGCAGTCGATGATGGTGACATTGCTCGTTTCGACCGTCGACGCAATCCGGCGTAACTCTGAGAGGGCAATCGTACTGTGAATGAGAATAACGCCATCCATCATCGTTTCGAGCAAACCGTCTGACCCACAAACGACGCTCTCGACTTGCTCCCCATCAACCACCATGACCATAACTTGCTGGCACGAACGGCCAATCTCCGCGACACTTTCAGCCTGTCTGCCGCCCTGCTGGATCAGTCTCTGCAATGGCTGGCTTTTGAGATCGTAAGCCAGAACGTCATGGCCCTTCTCCACCAGATTTCGGGCCATACCGTAGCCCATCGCCCCGAGCCCGATAAACCCAACTGTTCCACGTTCACTCATTGAATGTATTCCTCTGTAATGCTGTCGCCAATCTCATCTATAGGGCAAAGCAATCTCAATCCGTCGCCGGTTTATTCCGTCCGGTCTTAAGCGCCTTAAACCTATACTCACAATCCTACATCGACTGAAGCCTGCGCGATCACCATAGACGCGACAAAATCTAAATTTATGCAACCTGTGCGCATTAACGGCATTGCAAAGCACAAACTTCTCGATTCCCAGGAACGATCACGAACTTAATTAACTTCCGCTTACCATGCGGTGTTCTGCACGACAAACCCACGTAAATTTGCCCCACAAAAGTGCCGGATACTTATCTCATTTAGGCCGCCATCCTTTCAAATTCGAGAGGGCTTTTGCCGCCTAGCATCGAATGCCTGCGCCGTTGATTGTAGAAGCCATTGATGCATTCAAACAAGACGGCTCCCGTCTGCCTCCGGATCTTCCATAAGCGTTGCCGGGGAGACCTGGCTTAAGGGAAGGGCGGGTTTCGTAACGTTTCTTGATGAAAATCCCATCGGGTTATTTCAAGACATCACCCGGCATCATCCGCTTAGTGGTTTCTCTGGTGCCGCTGATGTCAGCGTCAGGCCAGCCCCCCTTGACAAAGCCTGTCCAGACGTTCGAATTCGACATGAAGCCAAGTAGCGAGTAGTGGCTACGCATAAAGGGAAATTTAATGACGGTAAGAGACAAGCTCAAACTATCGATTTCTGTTGGAAATTACCTGGGCGGAAATCTCGAAGCCGCCACTGACTTCGTCCTAGGGGCGGAACGCCTCGGAATTAATTCAGTGTGGTCCGGCGAAGCATGGGGGCAGGACGCTGCGACAATTCTTGCCTATCTTGCGGCCAGAACAGAACGCATAAAATTGGGAACAGGCATTTTCCAAATCAGTGCACGGGCGCCATCAATGACGGCAATGACCGCATTATCGCTCAACGCATTATCCGAAGGCCGTTTTCTCCTGGGCCTCGGTGTAAGTGGCCCACAAGTCGTGGAAGGCTTACATGGCCAACCTTTCAAGGCGCCACTTACAAGACTTAAGGAAACGATGGAAATTTGTGATCTCGCCTTCGCGGGGGGGAAACTTTGCTATAATGGTACGGCGCATACGTTGCCGCTGCCAAACGGTGCCGGCAAAGCTATGAGGCTGGGTCATAAACCGGTGCAAATACCAATATATTTAGCTACTTTAGGCCCCAATGCACTTGTCTATACAGGCGAAAGGGCGGACGGGTGGTTGGGCACCTCGTTTTCACCGGACCATGCAGACGCTCATTTCGCCTATATTAAGGAAGGTGCCAAGAAAGCTGGCCGCGCACTGTCTGACATAGATATCGGCGTCGCAATCCGTGTCGAAATTGGCGACGACGTCCCAGCAATGATTGAGCGGCGAAGGCAAGGTGTGGCGTTCAACATGGGCGGGATGGGGTCGGCAACCACAAATTTCTACAACAATGCCTTTCAACGGGCCGGGTACCAAGAAGATGCCCAGGCTATACGTTCACTATGGGTCAGCGGCAAGCACGCGGAAGCGGCGCAACGCGTGCCGGATGAAATGGTGACGGAATTCCAGGCGATTGGTACGCGGGATATGGTTCGCGCGCGGCTGCAAAAGTATAAAGACGTCGGCGTCAACACATTCCGGCTGGGACTGGACAGCGCACCAATTGGGAAAGCGCGTCTCGACCTGTTGGAAAATATTGTCGACCTTGTCGCGGGCTTGGACTAACCATCACGGTTTCCCGATAAAATATTCTCTACATACAACCGATCACACGAAATGACCGCAGAAAGATTTACATGAAACTTTACATGGTCCCGCTCGCACCAAACCCGACGAAGGTAATGCTGTATATTGCCGAACGCGCACATCGCGGAACCGAAATGGGCATTGAACAGATTGTCGTAAACACGGTGAAAGGCCGCCACCGTGAGCCAGAACACATCGCCCGTAATCCCTTCGGTACATTGCCGGTCCTAGAGCTGGATAATGGCGCCTATATTATTGAATCACTGTCCATCATTCATTATTTGGAAGAAATGTTTCCGGACGGAGCGGTCCTGACAGGCGATGCACTGGCGCGGGCAAAGGCGTTGGAGATGGAACGTATTGTCGAGCTTCGCATCTCAAGATTTATAGGCGCATACGTACACGCCACAAAATCCCCGCTTGATCGGCCGCCAAACCCCACTGTGGCCCAAGACGCCGAGGTCAATTTGCAAATGCCCCTGGATTACCTGGAAGGCCAACTCGCTGATGGCCGTCCGTTCTTAACTGGAAGGACACCATCGCTCGCTGATTTCACGCTTCAGCCCGGATTTCAATTTTTGCGGTTCGTCGACTTGGACTTAATCGGGGACCGTCCTCTACTGCGTGCATGGGACGAACGGTTCCGCTCGCAACCAGCAGCGCAAGCCGTCTTGAAATGGTGATTAGGGCATCGTCACGTCTGGTTTTTTTCGATCTTGATTATGTACGTCTGTGAGTACAAATAATAAATCTAGCTGCTAGGCTCAACGAAAGGCCTTGGAGTTATTGAACTTTGAACGCCGTTAAAATTGAAGAAGTCATTTCTGCACTCGCTGGACAGCCCTTTGATTCTCAGGAATTTTCGTATGCATTTCTTGAAGCCCTCATAGTCAAGCAGATGTTCACGCGGCCGGACGCCCTTCCTGTCGAGCGAGAATTGATACCACGCGGCGCGGGATACGCCTCTCCGGTCCAGGGCCGTTCGTCGCGAACATAGGCCCAAAGGCGTGCGGTCCTGGTTTTACCGGAACCCGGGGCCAGCATCTTGACCGGCGTGTCATCGGCGAAGATGGCCTGTCCCGTGAGGACATATTTTTTGATGGCGTCTGCAAGGGATCCCAACAGCGTGGTGGAATTACCAATTCAACCGGCCATGGTGTACCGTCCAGATCAACCTCTTCGCGCTTGTATATTTAAGGCATCACTCACCATAGAATCCTTGCTGAACCTTACTGGCATCCTGTATCACCGTGGATGAATATTACGCTTGCTTCCCCTTCTGAACAGGATACCCGCCATGGAAATTAACGGAAAGATCATTGAACTCCTCCCAGAGAAATCGGGGGAGTCAGCAAAAGGCCCTTGGCGTAAGCAAGAGTACATTCTGGAAACCGAAGGGCAATATCCCAAAAAAGTCTGTTTCATGGCCTGGGGAGATAAGATAGGCGAGTTCGCCATCAAGGAAGGGGCAAACCTTGTTGTCTCCGTCGATCTCGAAAGCCGTGAATATAACGGACGTTGGTATACAGATGTTAAAGCCTGGAAAGTTACACAGGCTGGTGCTGCTGCAGATAACACTCCATTCTCTGCACCTGGGGAATACGACAACAGACAGCCTGCAAGCCCATCTTCACTAGATGACGAAATCCCATTCTGACGGTTTCCTGAGCTAACTCCAAATTACACAGTCCTTTAATAAGCTCCTCAAAGCGCCATCCAGAATTCTGAGCGACAGAACCCTAGGCAGTCAACGCTCAACCTTAACGACTCTGAGGTGCCTCCGTTGATTCCTTGGATGATATTGGATGTTTTAGGTCTGTTTGCCACCTAGTGGAACACGTCGCCAACCCGCATCGGTGGCGTAATATGTCAAAAGTTAAAATTTTGCCGCTATTTCGTCACAGCTTCTATGCGGCGAACGCGCAGTAGCATGTGAGCAAGCCGGTCAGTAATAATGCAGTGGCGATGACTAATTCCATGACTTTCTTCCTATTTACATTGCATGCAACGTATCTGGAAACCGGGGCGCAAAACGTCCCTCATTGGGGTGGGATTGCCGCACAAAAACAAAGAGTCGCCCTCACAACCGCGAGAACTTCTAAGTTAACCCATTAGCAGCCCTTGCTAAATGGCGTCAAATTGCCGCTAGAGCTCGGCACGATACCGTTTTCTACGATAGGCTTCTTTTACTCTGACAACGCCCAGTTACCTGGAAATTATTAACTTTTCTGACACGAGACAGTTGATCGAGTCTAACGTCAGCCTATAATCTTTAGTAGCTGAACATCAACATAGCGACCGAGTTTGCGGTGGCCGCAAAGGAGATATACATGGAAGAGGTTATAAGACTTTTCTGGCAGCCCGGCTGAACCAGCTGTCTCAGAGCGAAAGAGTTTCTTTCGTCCCAAAACGTAGAACACGAGTCAATTAATATCGCGAGCAATCCGGAAGGACTAGCGATTCTTCAACGCATCGGCGCCAAGTCGATTCCGGTCGTATCGAAAGGCGAAAAATTTGTCTTCGCCCAATCCATCGGCGATGTTGTCGATTTTCTTGGGCTCGATGTCGACACGCGTCCACAGCTTTCACCGGAAGAACTGGTGGCGAAATATGACATGATTCTGGAAGCAGCGGCCCGCCATATACGACAAATACCCGACGACAAGCTTGGCGGCAAAATTTTGGATCGTGACCGTACATATCGCGAGTTGACATATCATGTGTTTCGGATCGCCGAGGCATTGCTAGATACCGCGAATGGCGCGGAATTGACCGTTAGTTATTATTCAGACAAGCCGCCGGCGGACATGCAGACAAGCGAGCAGATCGCCTGTTACGGCGACGAGGTGCTCGAGCGTTTCTCGGCGTGGTGGGCTGGGTATCCAAACAAGTTAGGTAATGCCATCGTCAAAACCTATTTCGGCCAGAAGCCGCTTCATGAGGTACTGGAACGCTCGACCTGGCATTCGGGTCAGCATGTACGCCAGATTGTGATGGCAATGGAAGAATTCATGGGCGTTGAGCCAGAGAATCCATTGACGTTGAACGACTTTGCCGGGCTCCCGATGCCAGAGAAGGTTTGGGACTAAGCTCTAGATATGGCCGGCATCCATACCACCATATCTTTCCACGACAGTAGGGGCTCGGAGCTCAAGCACAATGACATATCTAGGTGACGGCTTCGCCCGCCGTGATGGATTTGTACATGAGCCGCCGCAAGTTTGAGGGAAACGCGTTGCCGTGATCCATGAGGCAGAGATTATCCCAAACCAACAGGTCGCCCACGTTCCATTTATGCTTCCAGACAAATTTGTCCTGACAGGTATGAAGCCTAATTTCGTCCAGCAGGGCTTCGCTCTCGTCGAGCGGAAGGTCGAAAATATACGAATAAAGACGGCGACCGAAAGGCGAAACAAGTGGCATAGGTGCATCGAAAGCCGACAAAACGATATCTATAATTAACTTCCGCTCGACCCCACAAAACAGCCCCTTCAATAACACAATATGCAATATCAGCAGGTTGGAATGGGCCCAATACTACTATATTGCCACCTCTTCACACTATTTTCAGTTATCACCATGTCTGGCTTTCACCAATGCTTTCAGAGATACCACTAGGTAAAAGAGAGCTATGACTTTGAAGGCCGACTTGCTGCCGTCCGGCGTTTTATACACCGCCATGCCGGGGATCCTAGTTGTCTTGTGGAGCACGGGATTCATAGGCGCTAAATTTGGCCTGCCCTATGCAGAGCCAGCAACTTTTCTTGCCTATCGCTTCACTCTGGTGGCGGCTATTCTTGTTGTAGTTGCCGCCCTCACAAGAGCGCCCTGGCCAAAGTCGGCCAAAGCCTACTTCCACCTATTCATCGTTGGCCTTCTCCTGCAAGCCGTCAATTTGGGCTGCGTTTTCTTCGCCATCGATCTGGGCGTTGATGCCAGTGTCACCGCCTTGATCAATGGTTTGCAGCCAATCCTGGTTGCGATCATCGCCGTTTCGGTTTTGGGTGAGAGGACATCAGCTTGGCAATGGTTTGGGTTCGTGTTGGGGCTGGGGGGGGTTGCCATGGTGGTTTGGCGCAAACTCGACCTTGGAATTGGTACACCACTGGGCATGTCGCTCTCGATCTGCGCTCTATTGGGGCTGAGTATTGGCGTGATCTATCAAAAGAAATTTTGCGAGGAAATGGACCTACGCACGGGCACGGCGGTACAAACAGCCGCCGCCGCCGTCGTCATGTGGATCATCTCTGCTTGGCTGGAAACGGGTGTGATTGACTGGACGGGAGAATTCATATTCGCGTTCATCTGGTTGGCGTTTGTGCTATCCCTTGGGGCGATCATATTGTTGCTCTATCTCATTCGCCGTGGCCACGCGGCCCGTGTTTCCAGTCTATTTTTCCTTGTTCCCCCCGTGACGGCGATCTTCTCGTATTTTATTTTTGACGAAACCTTCGGTCCCGTGGCCGTGATAGGCATGCTTGTCGCGGTTATCGG
Organism: Alphaproteobacteria bacterium; assembly: GCA_028822585.1. GTDB lineage: Bacteria > Pseudomonadota > Alphaproteobacteria > UBA8366 > JABJJH01. Next base: position 8,614 of record JAPKDL010000097.1, read on the forward strand.
GGTGGTGTTGGTGAACCGCTTTTCCTGATCCTGTTTCGCGTATCCGCACCGGCAGTGGCCGGGTTATTTCTTGAAAGATAAATGGATTCCCTACATTGGATAGAGTGAGAGCTCAGCATAAGTCCCGGACATGGAGCTGAGACTTGTTAAGTTCGTGTCATGAGAAACTTCTTTGAGACCCAACCAACGCTGTTTCCCACGGCAAGCACTTCGACACCTCACTGGCGGGGCTAATCCCACCTCCCAAAATTGGGCACCGCGCATTTTCGTCGCCAAATCTGATGAGATGATATCTCAGCCCCGTTGTTTGTGTGTTTATTTCGCATAAAATTTTGAAAATAACTTCAAAGGACATTCTCACATGAAGACACCGACTGAAACACTGTCAGAATTTTGCGCATCACTCTCCTTGTCCAAAATACCTGGCGAGGTCGTCGACCATGCGAAGCTCTGCATTCTTGATGGGTTGGGCTGTGCCCTATTTGGCGCGGGGCAGGATTGTGGCCAAATACTCGGAAGTTATGTCCGTGATGTCGGTGGGCGGGCGGAGGCGTCGCTTTGGGGGATGTTGGGAAAGGTGCCCGCCGCCAACGCAGCTTTGGTAAATGGCACACTTGTACACAGTTTTGAACTCGACGACCTTCATAAGTCGTCAATTCTGCACCCGACCAGCGTCGCGCTGCCTGCTGCAATCGCCATCGCACAATCGACGGGGTCGACCAGCGGTGCCAATGTTATAGCCGCATATATAGGTGGCACCGAGGCGGGCATTCGGGCGGGGAATTGCGTCGGAGTAAAACAATTGTCAGATGGCTTTCATCCAACTGGCACATTGGGGCCAATTGCGGCAGCCGGTGCCGCGGGTAATCTTCTCGGATTGTCCGCCGAACAAATGCTTCATGCGTTGAGCATTGGTGCAACACAGGCGGCAGGCCTTATGTCTGCACAATTTGAGTCCATGGTGAAGCGCGTTCATGCCGGACGTGCAGCGCAATCAGGCGTCATGGCAGCGGAGTTAGCGCAACGGGGTTTAACTGGCATCGACACGGTTTTTGAGAATGACTATGGCGGATTTTGTAAAACGTTCGGCGGCCCAGATGCGAATATAGATTTGTTGACCGATGGGTTGGGCGAAGAGTTTGAAACCGCCAATATAGGCTTCAAATGCTATGCGGCTTGCGGCAGCACGCATACAACAATTGACGCCATCAAAGAGTTGCGAAATGAGCACAAGATTACGGCGGATGACGTAGAGCGCATTGATGTGGAGGCGACAACAGTTACGAAATTGCATGTTGGATTCCCCTATGAGCCAGGCAGTTTGACCAGCGCGCAAATGAATTTGCCCTACGCCGCCGCGGTCACGCTTTTGGATGGCGAAGCGTTTATCGACCAATATTCGCAAGCCAACACTCATAATTTAGAGGTCATCGCGTTGGCGAAACGAGTTTCTGTAACCCCTGCGGCAGACCTGGACGCCCAAGGCGGGCCAGGTCGGCACACAGTTCGAATTATAGTATCGACTAAGGATGGGCGAAACCTAAAGGCGGAGCGCACCCACGCCAAAGGTAGCCCCGCCGACCCATTGACGCGAAATGAAGTTATTGAGAAGTTTTACCGTCTGGCGGAAACGCGTATCGGTTCCGATGGTGCATCGAATCTATACGACTGTGTGATGGATTTAGAGAATAAGCCGGATATCAAGTCGCTAACCGGCTTACTGTAAACGTCTCGTGTCTTGGCAGTGCACATTTAATTTTTAGGCCCCAATTATCAGCATTGAACCAATGCCGTGCAAATCATCCCTGGCTGGAGCTATCCACTACGCTCTGACGCGGATGAAGAGGCTCCGCCATTGGCGCGATCACGGCTTTCTTGAACTCGACAATAAACGCGGCGGAGCATTTATGCGGCCCATCGCTCTTGGCCGCATCTCGGGCCACATGGTCAACCGTATTGATGAACTGTTGCCCTGGCGTTATGCTGAATTTCAGCGACAGCTGTTGTGGTTTCTCCATAGGCTTGGTTCGCCAGACGGTTCCGATATTTATATTATTTCAACCCAATAAATCGACAGGACGAGACCCCAGTATTCTGGGATTATTTTATCAAATGGTTAAATAATGCCTAATTTTTTTAGAACCAATTTTAGGACATCGAGTATAACACGACCCTACCAGTTTTTTCTCAACAAAGGAGATTGCCATGTTCAACCATGTAATGGTTGGTGCTAACGACATTGACGATTCCAAGCGCTTCTACGACGCCGTGCTGGGAGCTCTCGGCATTGCCCCTGGCATTAAAGACTCCGAAGTACGGTGCAGTTATCGCGGAAACGGCGGGGTTTTCATGATAAAGTTACCTATCAACGGTGAGCCTGCCACCAATGGAAATGGAAGCACCATCGGTTTCGCAGCTAAAAATGCAACAGAAGTTGATGCATGGCATGCGTCCGGTGTTGCTAATGGCGGCACCACTTGTGAAGACCCGCCTGGAGTGCGTGATAGCGGGGTTTATCTTGCTTATCTTCGCGACCCTTCGGGCAACAAAGTATGCGCAGCGCACCGGATTCGTTAAACCCCTCGTGAACATTTAGACTAATGATTCGCGCTGTTAGGAAAGCATTTCAAATGTCCGTTAAGTTTGGTCTGCTCTAAATCCCACGAAGTACAAGTACCGTTATCGACGTGCCAAGGACTTTGTAAAGGCGGTAATTCGTGCTGCCGCCAAACGGGTGAACTAGACGCCACCGGCGGTGAAGGCCGCGCCGCGCAGATATACAACGACACAGGGAGAGGTTGGTCATGATCTATGCACGTAGTGGGACCGATGCGCTCACCCATCGAGACAAGGTTTTCCCAGCCGGTACAAATAAGATGCACTGGGGGACTGTTTTCTTCGGTCCTCGAACGTCGATAGAAATAGAGCCTGGGCCACAGGCAACGATGTCGGAATTGCAGGCGCAAGAGATAATCAAACCGCATTTTCATGGCGTGAACATGTTCCAGCTTTTCATCGCGGGATCCGGCACGGTCGGCAATCGTGGCCAAAAACTGGAGCCGCTGATGGCCCAATTCAAGGACCATCATACTGCCTACGGTCCCGTCACCGCAGGTGACCAAGGCCTCACCTTCGTCGCACTCAGAATGTACACCGGTAATTCCAGAC
>JAPKDL010000098.1 GCA_028822585.1 Alphaproteobacteria bacterium
ACCGTCTCCCGCATAACGCTCGCGCCACACGAAGCCCCACAAACCGGCGCCTGGGCCAGCACTATAAAAATTTTTCTGCACGACGGGCGGTCGTTCGTACGAGCCGCCGACAACTTCAAGGGATCCGCCGAAACGCCTTTGTCAGACTCCGAACTCGCGGCAAAATTTCTGCGCCTGACCGCGCCGGCAATGGGCAGCCATGCGGCCGAATTCTTATGCGAACGCCTGGCCCACCTCGAAACACAAGACGACATCTCAAACTTATTTGAATAAAGGACTGGGCTCATGAAATTCGGACTGCGGTACTGTAATACGGGTCGTTATGTAAACACCGAGCGCGCGGTGGAATTGGTGCAAGCGGGCGAAGACGCCGGGTTCGAATCCGCCTGGACAGTCGATCATGTCGCCATACCGGAAAACCACGCATCAATGTATCCATATTCCGACAATGGCCGCATGGCGGGCGACCTCTACAACATGCCGATTCCCGACCCGCTAATTTGGATGTCCTATATCGCCGCCGTCACGACGCGCATCAACCTCGCCACCGGCATTTTGATCCTGCCCCAACGTAACCCCGTCGTAGCCGCCAAACAAATCGCCACCCTGGACCAGATGTCCGGAGGGCGCGTGTTGCTGGGCATCGGCGTCGGCTGGCTGGAAGAAGAATTCAGCGCACTAGGCGTGCCCTTCGACGACCGGGGCCGCCGCACGGATGAGTACATAAACGTCATGCGCGAATTGTGGTCCGCCGAAAAGCCCAGCTTCGACGGCGAATTCATGAAATTCAAAAACACCTATGTCCAACCGCAACCGGTCAACGGCGCGGTGCCGATCATCGTCGGCGGCCATTCCAAATTGGCAGCGCGGCGCGCGGGACGTCTAGGAGATGGGTTCTTCCCGGCTCGTGAGGCGCCCTTGGCCTTGATCGAACTGGCCCGCAAAACAGCAGAAGAGAATGGCCGCGACCCGGACAAACTGGAAATCACCGTCAGCCTGCCCAACGACCTGGAAGAGATTCGCGCGCTGGGAAAAGCGGGTGTCGACCGCGTGTTGGTCCCGGCCATGCCGGTCAAAGGCTTCCAACACCAAATCCGCACACCCGACGACGTCACCGGATGGAAAGGTATTCTGGAAAAATACGCCGACGCTTAGTCTTCCGTACGCCACGCCGCCTTGCTGTCATACAAGCCGGCCCTCTCACCTTCGTCGTAGCCAAGTTCCGCCAGAATTTCGTCCGTATTCTGACCGGTTTCCGGCGGCGGGCGATGCTCACGGTCGCCTAGTCCCGAATTAGTTAGCGGATTGACAAGCTGGGGAATACGGCCTTCGACCGGGTGGTCGTATTCGCGGATGAGTCCCCGCTCATTCACATAGATTGAATTCAACGTGTCCGCAGGGCTGAACACCGGTGAGATGGGAATGTTGGTGTCCTGGAACACTTGTTCAATTTCATCACGCGTATGGGACATGCAGAACTCAGTCAGCGCCGCGCGGTATAAATCGCCACGTTCGCCGTGGTCCGAATGGCGCGCTTCCGGGCCTTCGTTCTCATCGATCAATTCTGGGCGGCCAATGTAAGTCGCGAACTCCGCCCACGCCTTGGCCTCCAGCAACGCGACCGACGCCGTCTTGCCATCCTTGGTGGAATAGTTGGAATAGCGTGGGTTGCGACCAAACGCTTCGTGGCGGGGTTCGCCGGGATGCCCCGCCATTATCGCCATCGCCGAGGTCAACAGGATCGGCGTCTGGTGGACAACCGTATCGAACATCGCCAGATCAATATAAACGCCTTTGCCACTGTTTTGGCGTTGCTGCAACCCAGCCAGAATGCCGATCACCGAATACAACGATCCGGAAAAATCTGCCGCCTGGAACCCGGGGTTGCCCGCCTCTCCGCCCTGGTCAATCCCAATTCCAAGGACGCCGCTCAATGCTTGGATGACAAAATCATGCCCGGCGACTTTCGACAGCGGCCCGGTTTGCCCGAAGCCCGAAATCGCGCAGTAGACCACGCCGTTATTGTACACGCTGACCGTATCATAATCGATGCCGAGCTTGGCCGCGACGCCGGGCCGGAACGATTCCATCACCACGTCGGCGCGGCGCAGCAACCGTTCCGCCACCGCCTTGCCTTCGACTGAGGCCATGTCGATAGCAATGCTGCGTTTGTTCGCATTGACCGCGTTGTAATAGACGGAGTTCTTGCGATAGTTCGGCGCGTTGTACTTGCTGGGGTCGCCAATGCCCGGCTGTTCCACCTTGATGACATCTGCGCCAAATTCACCCAGCATCTGCGTCGCCCAGGGGCCCGGCAGCAGGCGACTGAAATCAATAACGGTCACACCGCTCAAAGGCTGCGTGGGTCTTTTATATTCCATGGAGAGTCCTCAGTCCTGACCTTGCAGAAATTCATCGATACGCGGCGCGTCCCAGCCGAGCCAATCCGCCAACACATCGGCCCCGTGCTGCCCCAACACCGGCGGCGGCGTCATAGAGGCTTCCGGCGCGGTTGATTTCCACGGCGGCCCGATGACCTTGATCGCGCCGGCGGTGGGATGGTTCAGCTCGCGAATGGCACCGCGATGAGCCACTTGCGGGTCCGCCAGCGCATCGGCGTAAGTGTTTACCCTAGCGTAGGGCGCGCGAACCTTCTCCAACCGTGCCGACCAATACGCAACAGTGTTGGTCGCGAAGGCCTCTATAAATATTTTCTCCACCTCGTCCCGGCGATCCCGGCGCGACACCATATCCCGGTAACGCGGATCGTCGATCAAATCGTCCCGGTTGATGGCGCGGCACAACCCGGCCCAAAAGCGGTCATTCACGCAGATCACGTTGATCCGCTCCCCATCCAAGGTCCGGTACGTGCCCGACGGCGCGCGGTTCGGATTGGCGTTGCCCGCACGTTTGGGCAGAACCCCCGCCGCCAATGTCTCCACCACCCGTGTCCCCAGCGCAGACATCATGACGTCCTGCATGGAAATATCGATGAAACTGCCCACCCCAGTCTCGCGCGCGCCGTGGAGTGCGCCGGAAATAGCGTAGGCACCATACATGCCCGCCAGCACATCCGCCAAAGGCGCGCCGATCTGCATCGGTTCCCCGTCGGGGTCGCCGGTCGCGCTCATGATCCCGCTCAGCGCCTGAATGGTCGGGTCAACAGCCAACCGATCGCGATACGGGCCCGTCTGGCCGAATCCGGAGATCGAGCAATACACCAGACGTGGGTTGACCGCCTGCAACGCCTCCCACCCCAATCCGAGCCGCGCGGCCACGCCAGGGGAAAAATTTTCGACGAATACATCAGCCTCCGCCACCAACGCCACGGCTGTGGCCTGGTCCCGTTCCTGTTTCAAATCCAGTTCGATGCTGCGCTTGGATCGGTTGATGCAATTAAAATAATCCTGATGTCCCTCGCGGCCTTCATAGGCACCCACCAGCCGCATTTCATCGCCCACGCCGGTGCGCTCCACCTTGACCACATCAGCGCCCATATCGGCCAGCATCATAGTGCATTGCGGCCCGGCGATCACCTGAGTGACATCCAACACCCGAAACCGCCCCATGGGTCCGCCCCGACCAGAGTCCAGCGGGTTTAATTCATTAGCCATCGAGTGTTCCATTTGCCGGTTTTGAAGGCTGCGTGACCACGCCAAGAGATATCTAACACTATAACGACCGCGGCACGGCGGCACGGCGGCACCATGACGGCAGGACAGGATGTATACGATTGCAAGGAAAACCGAAAGGGTGCGAAAGTTTTAGGGGCGGCGGTGGAGCATTCTTGATTTCCCCGAATTCTGCAATCTCTCAAGAACCCTATTGTGTCGGGCAGTAGGATGCAGTCCAATTGCCGCCTCTTCACATTCGCTTCCAATCCACCTCTTTCTCTCTACCGATAACGACGGACTAAAATTCATGGCGACATTCACCCTTCGCGTTAACGGCGCAGCGCATCAGGTCAAGGCCGACCCGTCGACGCCCCTTATCTTCGTTCTGCGGAATCAACTGGGGCTGACCGGCCCCAAGCTTGGGTGCGGGTTGGAGCAATGCGGAGCCTGCGCAGTCCTTGTCGATGGGAAACCGGAACTTAGTTGTGTCCGGGCCGTATCTGAATTTGAAGACCAGGACATTACAACAGCAGAAGGGTTGTCGGAATCCCACGCCGACATTCAGCAAGCCTTCATCGACGCCGGCGCGGCGCAGTGCGGGTATTGCATCCCCGGCATCGTCACCGCGACCGCCGGGTTGTTCAACCAGACCAAAACACCGACCAAGGCACAGATTACCGAGGCGCTGCACGGACATCTTTGCCGCTGCGGATCTCATCTTCGGGTGTTGAAAGCCATAGACCGCTTGGTGCAGGAGGGCGCAGCTGATGCCAATTAATCCAAGCCTCAAGGGCCACCCCGGCCTTGACGAATGGCTGTCCGTCACCAGCGATGGACACATTGTCATCACCAGCGGCAAGGTCGATATCGGCCAGCGCATCTCCACCTCACTCGCCGTCATCGCAGCGGAAGAACTGGACGTTGATCTCTCTCGCATCGATTTCATCCGCACCGAAACCGGCTTGTCCCCGGATGAAGGCGTAACGTCGGGCAGCAATTCCATGGAACAATCCGGTGAAGCCGTGCGTCTGGCAACCGCTACTGCGCGTGGACGCCTGTTGGCTCTGGCCGCCGAGGCGCTGGAGGTCGACGAGTCCACGTTGGAAATTGACGACGGCCTAATTCAATCCCGCGAGACCAACCGCTCGATGACCTATTGGGACCTACAAGGCGACAAGCCCTTCGATATTGATATCGATCTCAACGCCAAGATTAAATCACCTGACACGTACCGTTTGGTGGGCAAGCCGGTGGACGCGCGGGGCATTAAGGATATCGTTGGCGGCACGATGGTTTACGTGCATGATATGAAAATGCCGGGCTTGTTGCACGCCCGCGTAGTCCGGCCTCCACATTACAAAGCGACCCTGAATAGCGTGGATGACGGTGCCATGCACCGAGCCGTCGATGCTGGAACCAAGGTGGTGCGCGACGGCAGTTTTCTGGCCGTGGCCCATGCGGATGAATACGCCGCGTTAACTGCGGCTAAACGCCTGAACGTCGCCGCCGATTGGCACACGGGCCCGGGCCTCGACGGTCGGAATATTTTTGACCAACTGACATCGAACAAGCGGCTCTCCATGCCGTTGGAAAACGGCGTACCGGTGGAAACGCCAGTGCCCGACGCGCCTGCGATTCCCGGCAACGCCGCCGTGACCTTGCAGGCCCGGTTCGAACGGCCCTACCACATGCATGGCTCCATTGCACCGTCCGCCGCGATGGCGTTGTTTGAAGATGGGGCATTGACGGTATGGACCCATTCACAAGGCGTTTATGTGTTGCGCGCCAGCATGGCCGGTGCCCTAGGCATGATCGAAGAAAAGTTGACTATTAAGCATATGCCGGGGTCAGGATGTTACGGGCATAACGGGGCCGATGACGTAGCGCTCGACGCCGCCCTTGTCGCGCGCGCCCTGCCCGGCACGCCGATTATGTTGAAATGGACCCGCGACGATGAGCACGCATGGGAGCCGTATAGTTCCGCCATGGTGATGAATGTCGGTGGCAGTCTGGATGCGGACGGAAATGTCATTGCGTGGTCGCACGAAACCTATAGCGACACCCATGTCATGCGCCCCCGGCCCGGGGCCGGCGATACCGGCCCGTCCCGATTACTGGCGTCGTGGTTCCTGGAAAAGCCGTTTCCGCCGATGACGCCGCCACCGAACATGCAGGCCCATGGCGGCGTGCACCGTAACCTCGACCCGCTCTATACGTTCGCCAACAAGCATCTGGTAAAACATCTGGTGCGTAATTTACCGTTACGGACCTCGGCTATGCGGACGCTCGGTGGGTACGCCAATGTGTTCGCCATCGAATCCTTCATGGATGAGCTGGCCGAAGCGGGCGGACTCGATCCGTTGGAATTTCGGCTGCGCAATCTGGACGATGAGCGCGCAAAGGCGGTGCTGGTCGCCATGTCGAAGAAATTGAACGCCACGGTCCTGCCTGGCGGGCGCGGGCGCGGCATCGGGTTTGCCCGGTACAAAAACGAGAAAACCTATGCCGCCGTCGGGGTCGAGCTGTCCGTAAACGACGCCGCGGAGATACAATTGCACCGCGCCGTAGTCGCCGCCGATGCGGGCCAAGTCGTCGATCCCGACGGTCTCGCCGCGCAAATGGAAGGCGGATTGATCCAGGCGGCAAGCTGGACCTTGATGGAAGAGGTGCAGTTCGACCCAGACGGGATCACCAGTCGCGACTGGGACAGCTACCCGATCCTGAGATTCGATAATATTCCCGAGGTCGAAGTTGTGTTGATGGACCGCCCCGGCGATCCGTATCTGGGCGCGGGCGAAGCGGTTTCCGGCCCCACCGCAGGAGCCATCGCCAACGCCATCCGTTCAGCGACGGGACAGCGTTTGCGCAGTTTGCCGTTTACCCCAGACGCGATCCGGGACGCGGCGTTAAAGTCAACTTAGGCCGGTGGCGGTACCCACTGCGTTTCCGGATCCATGGGGTAGACCGGGCGCGGCAGGTTCTTCCAGGGAAAATTGATCAGATTGGGCGAGGTCAGCCCCGGCGCGTCGATTTCCACGATGCGTTCCGGCGGGAACAGATGCTGGAACCCGGCACGGAAATGGCCACGTGACTTCACCACGGTTACTCGCGCCGACGCCGCATCAAGCCCGAAATGGGTGAAGTAATCGTTGCTAAGACATTGTTGCCTAACGGAAATTATGACAATTCGGATACCGCCCAACGCCAGCACGCAAGACCGACCTAAGCGCACCGTATTGCCCGCAACCATGCCGAATTCACCTACAAACTCACCGTCCGATAATTTATCAACGGTGACATTGGCGGCAAAGGGTAGCGAAAATTCATTGGTCTCCGCACTGTTGAAAGTCGCCTGGAATTGCCTACCCAGCCCGGTCTGGAACGCCGTCTCGACCAGGACCGCGTCATTGAATACTCCAAACACTGCGTCCGTGACGCCCGCTTCCACAAACGCCTTCAAGACATAAGTCGTGTTGCCGCGCCCGCCGCCGCCGGGATTGTCCGCTGGGTCACAGAACAAGAGGTTGGGCTGGGACGAATCACGGGCGACCGCCAACGCCTGTTGGGTCGAAGCTTCCAATCCCACCAGTCGTGTCTGGTAACGCGCCCGGTCGTCCCAACATGCAATCGCCAAGTCCCGCGCCGCCGCCCGCGCCTTCGCTTCGTCTTCGCGCGCGGTGACGGTGATCGTCATACCCGCGCGCTCCAGGTCGCTGAACGCAAAGCCCGCGGTGATGGAGACGTTCATAATGTCGGGCCCCACAAGCGCCTGACCGCGCCGAATGATATCGCCGTAGGGAAATCCTTCCGCCGTCAACAACGTCACCGTTGGCGCCACTATGGGCAAACGGATTGACGCCGCCTTCGGTCGCGCGCCCGCCAACATTTCGATCATGCATTCCGCCGCCTCGACGCCGCGTTCGTAGGAATCCACATGTGGGTTGGTCAGATATGCGATCATCACGTCGGTCGAACCCAACATTTCTTTGGATACATTCGCGTGCAAATCCAACGTTGCGATGACCGGCACATCCGGCCCCACAGCGGCGCGCACCAAAGAGAATATCGTCCCGTCGGGATCGTCATCCTTCGTCGCCAACCCGGCACCGTGTTCACAGATATAGACCCCATCCAATTTTCCGCCCGCATTCAAACCATCCCGCATGGTCGCCAGCAGATGATCGAAGAAAGGTTGTGCGGCGGGACCATTGGGGTGTGCAGCGGCGAAGACGATGGGTACGGGCTCCCAGCTTTGACGTTCATCCATAATTTTGTAAAACCCACAAATACCACCCCCGATGATCGGGTTGGGACGCCGGGCGGCGTCGTTGATTTCAGCACCGTAATATAGGCCGCGTTCGCGAAACTCCGGTTCATCGCACACCGGCGCGAAGGCGTTGGTTTCCAAGCTGAACCCAAGGATGGCGATACGTTTTGGCGTAGGCATGTGACATGAACTCCATTTTCAGCAAAGAAGATTAGTTGCTCCCCTTATCCTAGGACGATACTGTCACACCATGACAAGCTCAATCCTTAGCGCAATAGACGCCGAAGAAAATGGCCGGTTCCATTCGGTCTGCCCGCATGACTGCCCGAGCCAATGCCCGCTGGAAGTGGCGCGCGTCGACGCGCACACGATCAAGCGGATCTATGGCGCGTCACGCAGCGATTATCACGCAGGTATCGTTTGCGCCAAGGTCGCGCGATACAACGAACGCGTCCACCACCCGGACAGATTAGGCACACCACTGCGCCGGATTGGGGCCAAGGGGGACCGGACAGCCTTCGAACCTATCTCCTGGGACGATGCGCTGGACGAGGTCGCAGAAGGCATGACCCGCGCGATCCAACGCCATGGGGGCGAGGCTGTCTGGGCGTATGATTTCGCCGGCACCATGGGGCAAGTTCAACGCCACGGCATCAGCCGATTCCGCAACGATTTGAAGTTATCTCGCCACATTGGCTCCATTTGCACTTATCTGCCAGATGCGGGATGGGCTGCAGGCGTGGGCGTCAAACACGGCGTTGACCCTCGTGAAATGACAGAGTCTGATTTGATTGTCATCTGGGGCGGCAATCCGGTGAACACCCAAGTCCATTTGATGACTCAAATCGCAGCATCCCGAAAGCGCGGCGCCAAGCTTGTCGTGGTGGATCCTTACCGAACCAAAACCGCCGCCCAGGCTGATTTACATTTGATGGTCCGCCCCGGCACAGACGGTGCGCTCGCAGCAGCCGTCATGCATGTATTATTCAAGGAAGGTCTGGCGGACCGGGACTATTTGCGTGACTTCACCGATCATGGCCCCGAATTGGAACGCCACCTAGAACGCAAAACGCCGGAATGGGCAGAAGCCATCAGTGGCGTTCCCGTCGAACAAATCATCGAATTCGCCCGACTCTGGGGCGGCACCAAACGCGCATTCATGCGTTGCGGCTATGGTTTTGCCCGGTCACGCAACGGTGCGGCGCAAATGCATGCGGTCACGTGTCTGCCTGCGGTCACCGGGGCGTGGCGCCATCGCGGCGGCGGTGCCTTGTACGGCAATGCCGGCATCTACAAGTTGGATCGAACATTGCTGGATGGGACCGACGTCGCCGATCCAACGATTCGGGCGCTTGATATGACACGTATTGGGCGCGTGCTGACAGGAGAACAGGAGTCGTTGAACGGCGGCCCGCCGGTGGAAGCGTTATTCGTTCAGAACACCAATCCAATGTCGGTGGCGCCGGAAACCAGGCGGGTTCGCGAAGGATTTGCACGCAACGATCTCTTCGTCTGTGTCCATGAACAATTCATGACGGACACCGCGGCGATGGCGGATATCGTGTTGCCCGCGACGATGTTTCTCGAACACACCGACATGTACACTGGCGGCGGGCATACGCTTTTAATGCTGTCAAAGCCGGTCATTGAACCCTACGCGGACTGCCGCACAAATCATCAGCTGCTCTCCACATTGGCGAAACGTTTAGGCGGAACCCACCGCGGTTTCGACATGTCGGAATGGGACATCATCGATGAGACCTTACGGCTCTCCGGGATGCCCAGCGCGGACGAAGTCTGGGCGAAGGACAAGTGGATTGACTGCGCATTGCCCTTTGAGGACGCTCATTTCCTGAACGGATTCGGCACACCTGACAAAAGATTCCATTTTGCGCCGGACTGGTCTCGTGTGGGTGCAAACAATAGCGACATGCCATCCTTGCCTGATCATTTTGATAACATCGACAAGGCAGATGAGGAACGACCGTTCCGGTTGGTCGCGGCCCCGGCGCAGAGTTATTTGAACAGCACCTTTACAGAAACGCCGACGTCACAAAAAACCGAAAAACGGCCGTCCGCTAAATTGCACCCCGATGATTTATCAACGCTTGGTCTAAAAGATGGCGATCGAATTCTCATGGGCAACCGGCGCGCCGAAATTACGCTACACGCTGAGGCTTTTGATGGACTGCAGCTGGGGGTCGTGGTGGTCGAAAGCGTATGGCCAAATACGGCTTTTAAAAACGAATTAGGGATCAATGCGCTTACCAGCGCCGATCCAGGACCCCCAAACGGTGGCGGCGTCTTTCATGATACCGCCGTCTGGATTAAAGCGGCGTCATAAATTTTTAAACAAGGTAAACTTATCGTGTTCCTCTTGTAGAGCGTCCGCTTGCAATTGTTGGAGAACGATATACGGCATCCTCAATCTAGCGCGATTATATTTCCATAGGCTTGGAATCCAGCATAAGTACATGGGCTAGTCGGGGGAGCCGGTCCAGCCAAGGTATTCGAGACCTTCGAATATATCGGGCAATGTTTTCAGGATATGTAGAAGGCCGAACACGATGGCGCCGTGATGTGCGCCAAGATTCATCTGAGCCCCGTCGTCCCAAAGCGTCTCGCCCACGTCCATCAATCCGATACAGACGAGGATCAGCCCTGCTCCATGGCCCGCGCACCATGGGCCCTTGGTTGATATTGATACGCTCTAACATGAGGCCCAGCGAGACTGATTACTGAGCCGGGGGTGTGAACGTTTCTGGTACGCCGCCAGGCATGGATTCCACGTAGAGCGTTCGACTGGGGAAGGCGAAGCCAGAGCCGGCATTCTCAACGATCTCCTTGACCTGATAGGCCAGCGCCTCTTTCACTTCGAGCCACTCCCCCCAATTTGTCGTCTTGGTAAAGCAATAGATCATGATGTCGATGCTGCTATCGTTAAAGCTATCTATGCGCACGAAAGTCGGGACGTCTTGTGGGCTTGCAAAGTCCTCACCTGTATGAATATAGCTTTCGATACCATCGCGAATCTGGCGCAGCTGGGTTGTACTTGTGTCGTAGAGAACGCCTATCTTCCAGTAAATCCGGCGGTGAGTCATTTCGGCAAAATTAACTACCGCCGTATCGGCCAGGGTTGCATTCGGCACCTGGACCATCGCCTTGTCAAACTGCCGAACCATGGTCGAGCGAAAACCAATCGAATGGACCGTACCTTCGACCACGCCGGCGACCTTTATCCAGTCACCCGGGTGGAAACGTTTTTCGCCCAGGATCAAAACGCCTGACAAAAGATTCTTGAACAAATCCTGTGCTGCGAGCGCCGCTGCTAGACCGAACAGGCCCAGGCCGGCTACCAGGGGTCCAATCTCGATTCCCCAAAGCTGAAGTATCGCTGCTGCCCCTATCACCGAAAGTAATATTCGCATTGCCTTGAGAATCCATTCGCGCATGGTGGGCGAGAGGATATCACGCACCTGGCCAAACATCAGCGAGACCGGCTCGACCAGTGCGACAGTGCCCCAGAAGAGGGTGAAGACGATCAAAGAGCGCGTCACCCGCAGGGCGAGCGTATGGAAGGTACCTTCGAGCTGGAGAACTTCGGTCGCAATGAAAAACCCCAGAACAATCGGAACAAACCTAATCGGCTTTTCCAAAGCGGCCACCATATGGTCGTCAATCTGGTTTTGTGTCTGCTTGACGAAGCGCTTCAGCCAACCAACCACAAATCGTGAAAAAAGCCCGCGCAGAACCAGCAAGACCCCGAACACTATTATCGCGATCAGCAGACGGCCGAAACTTGTGCCGAATGCCGTGTTATCAAGGACGCCTTTAAGAATCGTCCAGAAATCCGCAAAGGGCGTCCAGAGTTC
>JAPKDL010000020.1 GCA_028822585.1 Alphaproteobacteria bacterium
TGGGTGCGCTGAGCCATTTCCTGGGTGGAGAACTGGCCAAACTGGAAATCCGCACCGCTGCATAATAACCACGCGTAATAACAGCAACACGAATTGGTGGTTGATACAACCCGCCTTTGGTGATCCGATTACGGTGTAATTCCACATTTCGGGACCCGTCCGCCATGACCACCGTTTTTGGCTCTATCAACATCGATTTGGTTCAGCGAACACCGCATTTTCCCGCGCCCGGCGAAACCGTTTTATGTGACAGTTATGAGTTGGTTCCGGGCAGCAAAGGCGCCAATCAAGCGTTGGCCGCGGCACGCGCCGGCGCCTCAACCGCGATGATCGGCAGGGTCGGATGGGATTTATTTGCCGAAATGGCACTCCGCGACCTTCGGAAAATTGGTGTGGATGTTACTTGCGTTAGGCAATCCATCCGGCACACCGCCAGCGTTCAAGTCGCCGATGACGGCGAAAACGCCATCGTCGTCTCCAGCGGCGCCAACCAGGTCGTCACTGCGAACCAAGCGCCCGATTCCATGTTCACGCCGGACACAACCGTCCTTTTACAAATGGACGTCCCCGTTAATGGAAAACTGGGCGTTCCTGCAGCGCGCCCATGGCGCTGTCCGTTGCACTATCCTCAACGCCGCGCCCACCGCCTTTGTCCCAGATGACGCGATGAAACAACTTGACACCTTAATCGTCAACGAGGGCGAAGGCGCAGCGATTACCGCTCAAGCGGGCCTGACAGCATCCTCGTAATGCGATGTCCCCCGGCAATTGGCGCAGCGATATGGATGACCTGTATTCTGACGTTGGGTGCTGAGGTCGCAATTGTTGCGGGTTCAGGGAACAGTTTTTCCGTCGACGCCGCCTCCGTAACGCCCCTCGACACCACTGGCGCGGGCGACACCTTCGTGGGCGTTCTCGCCGCCGGGTTGGACGGCGGCATGGATTTAAGGACCAGCGCCACGCGGGCCAGCCTGGCGGCAAGTTTGGCCTCTACCGTCACTGGCGCGCAAACCTCCATCCCAACCGCGTCAGTAATTGATGCGAATTCGCATCTTTTGCCGAAGATTAAAACGTTGAGCTAGAAATCACGCCTTCAACGCTGCGCCACGCTCTTCAAGATCGCATAAGCCCTATCAATTTGTTCGTCACCGGGGTGATCCTTGTCCAATTTAACAGAAACCGAAGGCTCGATCCCTTTCCCCACCGTTTGACCCGACGGGGTATAATATCGCGATGTCGTCAATTTCAGCGCATCACCGTTCCCGAGCGGCAGAATCGTCTGTACGGAGCCCTTGCCAAAACTGCGCGTCCCGACAAGGGTCGCGCGACGATGATCCCGTAAAGCTCCGGCCAGGATTTCTGACGCTGATGCCGAACCTTTATTGATCAACACGACCAAAGGCGCCCCATCGGTCACATCGCCATGAGCCGCGGTATAACGTTGCCGGTGGGTCCGCCCGCGCGTGAGCACGATATCGCCCTCGTTCAAAAGCGCATCCGACAGCGTTATCGCCTGTTCGAGCAACCCACCGGGATTATTACGTAAATCCAGCACATAACCCGCCAATCCACCACCCGCCTGCGCCCGGATATCGTGGACAGCCTGCACAAACTCCCGCGTTGTCCGGGACGAAAACGCCGTGATTCGGATATAACCGATATGGCCGTCAAGTTTCCACCGAACCGCCTTGATTCGAACCACCGAGCGAACAATGTGAACATCAAAGGATGGCTCGCCCACCCGCGATACGGTGAGGGTAACGTCACTGCCAACCGGGCCCCGCAGACGCGCGACCGCTTCACGTAGCACTAAGCCTGAAAGTGTTGCGCCATCCGCATGGGTGATTAGATCGCCCGCCTTAATTCCAGCCTTCGCAGCCGGGGTGCCGTCAATGGGCGAAATCACTTTGATGAAATCGCCTTCTTTGGTTACCTGAATGCCAATACCGCTGAACCGGCCCTTCGTTTGGTCGCGCATTGCGCTGTAACTTCTCGCGTCCAGGTAACTACTATAAGGGTCCAAATCCCCCAACATCCCGCGAATAGCAGCCTGGACCAATTGGTTGCGATTCGCATCGGTGGGTTGTGGATACGCCACCCGCATTCCTTTGGTCGCCGCGCCAACCAAACGGGAATAATCAATATTATCGACATAATAGTCGCGAACCCGGTCGATGATCGCCACAAAAAGCTTAAAATTAGCTGATTCTAGCCCAAGCTTGACGCCAGCCCCAGTGCTGTAATGGGAAACAGTCTCCAAAAACTGTTCCGTCGCCGCCACCGATTCAGGCGCAGGGCTTTGACGTTGCACAACGCCACACCCGACGGCGAACGCCAGTATTATCAGGTAAAGCGCAGATCGCTTAATGTTCATCTTTCGAGCTTTTTTGCCTTGGCAGCGTTTCGGGGTGAATTATAGGCCGCGCTGAACCATTCCAACATAATATTTAGCCCCACTGTCCTAATATGCGACCTCTGCATTAGGGTCTTTTTTAGGCTCGAGAGCGTTAAGTTTGTCAGTATGACGAGATATCACAGCCGCAACGTCGGTTCTTCAGTATTTTTAGCGAGTATTTTAAGGAATCCCCAAAATACGGCCGCATTTACCCTGTGGGGACCGATCTTCGAACACCATACAGGGTGAGAACTTTAGCTCCCTTGCCGATGTTACTCGCCATTGCCGCCAGCCCATAATATGGCACCGATTATGCCCACCATCGCCGTGGTTTGACATAAATATTCGCAGACCCTGAAACATCCATTTGTAGTTCCAATGCGGATCATATGTAATCCTCGCCATAAATTGGTCCGAATTAGTTAAGGAAAAATCACATGAACGAAAAACATATTGATATTAAAACCGACGGCGAAGATATGCCCACGTTCACGTGCTGGCCGGACGGCGACGGTCCTTTCCCCGCCATTGTCTTTTACATGGATGCGCCCGGCATCCGTGAGGAACTGTATGACATGGCGCGGCGCATGGCGTCACATGGATATTACGTTATTTTACCAGACTTGTTTTACCGCTTTGGGACCATACGGTTTCCGTTTCGCGACGGCAACACCCGCAAGATTTGGCAAACGGCGATGGCGAACCTGAGCAACACTAACGTCATGGACGACACACGCGTATTGCTGTCCTACATGGAGGATCAGCCTCAAGTAAAACCCGGTGCCAAGGCGTGTATCGGGTATTGCATGAGCGGCCGCATTGTCACCGCGGCGGCGGGGACATTCCCAGACATCTTCGCGGCTAACGCTTCGTTGTATGGGGTTGAGATTGTCACCGAAAAGGAAGATTCCGCGCATCATCTTGTTAAAAATATCAAAGGCGAGATGTATTTCGGATTTGCGGAAACCGATTCGACGGTACCAAGTTTTGTCGTACCTACATTGACCGCAGAGCTGGAAGAGTACGGCACGTCTTACACCCTGGAAACGCATCCCGGCACTGGTCATGGCTTCTGTTTCAAATCACGGGACGTGTACGACGAAGCGGCGGCGGAAAAGGTGCACGCGCTTTTCATGGATATGTGCGCGCGTCATTTATCTTAATGCAATTCGGCGTTAATTGAGGCCTATCAGTTCAGGAACGTCTTGTAGACGGGATTTTCCGTTTCCGGCCAATAGTTATAGCCGAGCTTGTCTAAAAATGCCTGAAACTGCTTGGCGTCGCTTTTGGCCACCTGCATCCCGCACAGGACACGACCAAAGGCGGCACCATGATTACGGTAATGGAACAGGCTGATATTCCACCGTTCGCCCATATGGTTGAGAAAATTGAGCAGGGCGCCAGGGCGTTCGGGAAATTCAAACCGGTAGATAACTTCATTTTCGATGTTCGGTAGCCGTCCGCCCACCATATAGCGGATATGAAGTTTTGCCGTATCGTTATCGCTTAGATCGACGACCGAATACCCGTTTTTACCAAGCGCCTTCATGATCGTGTCATGTTCCTTACCGCCACTGCCGACGCGTAAGCCAAGGAATATCTGCGCCACACCTTCATCCGCATAGCGATAATTGAACTCGGTTACCGACCGCTTGCCCAATATGTTGCAAAATTTTCGAAAACTGCCGCGTTTCTCTGGGATTGTGACCGCGAACAAGGATTCCCGATTCTCTCCAAGTTCCGCGCGTTCTGAAACATGACGCAAGCGGTCAAAATTTATATTCGCGCCGCTGTTGATTGCGATCAGGGTTTTATCTTTCAACCCATGCGCGGTGGCGTATTTTTTGAGCCCCGCCAAGGCGAGCGCACCGGCAGGTTCCGCAATGACGCGGGTGTCTTCAAAGATATCCTTCACCGCGGCGCAAATTTCATCAACGCTGTTGAGAACCATGTCGTCCACCACCTGGCGCGCAATGCGGAAGGTCTCTTTGCCGACCTGCGCGACGGCGACGCCGTCGGCAAAAATCCCAACCTGATCAAGAGTCACCCGGCGCTTTTTCTGCAGCGACTGATACATCGACGCCGCATCTTCCGGTTCAACACCAATAATTTTCACCTCTGGCCGGACCGCTTTCACATAGGCGCCAATACCCGATAACAATCCACCGCCGCCAACGGGAATAAAAATTGCATGAATATCTCCCATATGCTGGCGCAAAATTTCCATGCCCACCGTCCCCTGCCCCGCAATCACATCTGGATCGTCATAGGGATGGACGAAGGTCAATTTCCGATCCGCGGCAATCTCCATCGCACGGGCGTAGGCTTCCTGAAAATCATCGCCGTGCAGAATGATTTCCGGGCTCCATTTAACCACGGACTGAACTTTGATTTCCGGCGTGGTTTCCGGCATAACGATGGTCGCACGCACACCAAGTTTTTGCGCCGAAAGTGCGACACCTTGGGCGTGATTACCTGCCGACGCCGCAATAACACCTTTGGTCCGATCCTCTTCCGACAAACGAATAAGTTTATTGTAAGCGCCGCGCACCTTGAAAGAAAAGACAGGCTGCAAATCTTCCCGCTTGATCAAGACACGATTGCCCAACCGCTGCGACATATTATTCGCATCTTCCAACGGCGTTTCTCGCGCCACGTCATAAACGCGCGCGTTTAAAATTTTATTCAGGTACTTTTTAATCACGTCGCTAGATTTTCCTACCTAAAATCACGGTGTCACGCGCCCATCGGGGCATTTGGCGAGGAAATCAAAATCAACGCCTTCATCGGCTTGGTTCACCGTGTCGAGATATAATTTCAAATAACCGCGTTCAGCCCCTTCGTGGGCGGGCGGCGGCGTGTAATTACCACGACGCCGGGCCAATTCTACGTCATCCACCAAAAGCTCCAACCGCCGTCCCGGCACATCCAACATGATGCGGTCTCCATTTTCGACAAGCCCCAACGGGCCGCCATCGGCAGACTCCGGCGTGATATGCAAAACTATGGCGCCAAAGGCGGTGCCGCTCATCCGTGCGTCCGACATCCGCAACATATCCTTAACACCTTTTTCAGCGAGCTTTCGGGGAATTGGAATATAACCGGATTCCGGCATGCCCGGCGCACCCTTTGGTCCAGAATTTTTTAACACCAGCACATCATCGGCCGCCACATCCAAATCGGGATCGTCGATCCGGTTGGCGAGGTCTTCCAGGGACTCGAACACCACCGCGCGACCGGTATGGCTCATCAATTCCGCGCTGGCCGCCGATTGTTTGATGATGGCGCCACCGGGCGCTAAATTTCCGCGCAACACTGCAATACCGCCAGACGGAAAGATGGGATTGTTCATCGGACGCACCACTTCCTGCGGCCAAGGGGTTGCGCCCGCATCCAGGTTTTCGCCAAGTGTGCGTCCGGACACGGTTAAACAATCGAGATTCAAAAGATGTCGCAATTCCCGCATCACTGTGGTCATGCCGCCCGCTTTTTCCAAATCTTCCATGTAATGCTGACCGGAAGGTTTCAGGTCGACCAAAACCGGTGTTTCCTGACCCATGCGATCCAAGGCTTCCAAATCAACTTTGATGCCGCATCTTCCCGCGACAGCTGTCATATGCACCAATCCGTTCGTTGAGCCACCAATGGCCAGCAAAATACGAAAGGCGTTGGCGAAGGCTTCGGGCGTCATAATTTTGTCCGGCGTCAAACCTTCCGCCGCTATCGCCACGGCGCGCGCGCCAGAGGCTTCAGCATGGCGCAACCGATCGGACGCCACTGCTGGGATCGCCGCACCGCCGGGCAGCATCATGCCCATCGCTTCGGTCATGCACGCCATCGTGCTGGCGGTGCCCATCACCATGCAGGTTCCCGCCGTCGGCGCCAGTCTTCCGCTTACTTCTTCGGTTTCCGCTTCGTCGATTTCACCGGCGCGGAACATCCCCCAATAACGGCGGCAATCAGTGCAAGCACCCAAACGTTCACCGCGATGGCTTCCCGTCATCATTGGCCCGGTCACAACCTGCACTGCCGGAACATTAGCGCTGGCCGCCGCCATCAATTGTGCGGGCACAGTTTTGTCACAACCACCGATCAGAACGACCGCATCCATCGGCTGCCCTTTGACCATCTCTTCGGTGTCCATCGACATTAAATTTCGAGTGAACATGGAGGTCGGATACGCGAAGGATTCGTGAATCGAAATTGTCGGAAACTCAATGGGTAATCCGCCCGCCAACATCACGCCACGCTTGATCGCCTCGATCAGCTCGGGCACAGTACGGTGACACGCGTTGTAACCGCTGAACGTGTTCGCAATGCCAATGATAGGACGGTCCAGCGCATCGTCGGAATACCCCATAGCTTTGATGAACGCCTTGCGGAGGAACAGGGAAAAATCGGCGTCGCCATAACTGGTCAACCCTTTGCGCATACCTTTATTTTTGCTGTCGTCCGCCATGATTGTTCTGTATCCCTGTTTATCGTCCATTAAGTTTGAGCGTGTTCGCGCAATTCATCGATCGCTTCGGGGTTCACCAGGGAAGTTAAATCACCTTCTGGTTGGCCAAGCAGCACCGCTCGCACGAGTCTTCTCATAATTTTTAAATTCCTGGTCTTGGGTAAATCCGATACGAACAGGATTTGTTTGGGTCGGTAGGAGCCGCCTAGCTTTTGCACTACAATCTTCGACAATTCCACCCGTAACGCCTCATCCACAACCACATTTGGCATCGGCGTACAGACGCAACACACCGCCGTCCCTTTAATGTCATCAGGAATCCCAATAACGGCGGCCTCCACGATCTTGCCGGTTTCCATCAATGCGCTTTCGATTTCCGACGGTCCCGTGCGTTTGCCGGAAACATTGAGCGTATCGTCGGAACGGCCCAACAGGAACCACATGCCGTCTTTATCAACGGTCGCCCAATCGCCCTGGCGCCACATGCCGGGGAACATGGACCAGTAGTTTTCGATATACCGGTCGTCGTCGCGCCAAATGCCGCGCGTATTGCCAATCGACGGTTCAGTCATGACCAACTCGCCAACCTCACCGGGCCCAACCGGTTCCCCCATTTCATTCACGACCTTGGCGCCGGTACCGGGAATGGGTCCGGCAAACGACCCCGGTTTCATTGGCGACAACACCGACGCGCACACAATGCCGACGCATTCCGTTCCACCGCTGATATTCATGATGGGAACCTCACCATACCCGACCCGTTCAAACAGCCAAACCCAGGCGTTGTAGGTCCAGGGTTCCCCGGTTGAGCCCATAATGCGAAGATTGGGGTATTTGTATTCATCGACTTCATCGCCAAAGCGCATCAAGGAGCGAACGGTTGTGGGCGCGATCCCCAACCATGTGACGTCATGTTCCGCCATTAACCGCCAGTGCCGAGCCGTATCCGGGTAATCGGGTGCCCCTTCCACTGCGACCAGACTGCCACCGGAAAACGTTGTCGAGATGGCGGTCATTGGTCCCACGACCCAACCCATATCGCTCATCCACATCATTCGGTCGTCGCGTTGGAAATCCATGCACACGGATATGTCGAGCGCGACCTTTACCGTCAGGCCAATATGACTATGCACCGTGCCCTTCGGCTTGCCCGTGGTGCCAGAGGTAAACACCAGGAAGGCGGTGTCTTCAGCATCCATAATTTCTGTCGCAGTATTCGGGTCGCCCTTCGACACCGCCTCATTCCACCACACGTCGCGGTCCGACTGCATCACGCACGGTTCTGCCAAACGCTCGCCCAACCGTTGTACTACGAACACATCCTGAACCGACTCATTTTCAGTCAAAGCCGTATCAAGTACGGCTTTCATAGCGTAGGTCGAACCACGCCGCCACGTACCATCCGCCGTCACCACCGCCTTGGCTTCGCCTTCCGCAAGCCGTAACGCAACCGCATCAGCACCGAACCCGGAAAACAACGGCAGCACAATCGCGCCAATTTTAACGACAGCGAACATTGCCGCGTAGGCTTCCGGCAACATCGGCATATACAGCCCGATCACATCACCCTTACCATAGCCGCGTTGACGCAAGGCGTCAGCAAATCGGCACACCATGTCGTTGAAGCCCCGGTAAGTCAGTTCACGCGTTATCCCGTCCTCACCGTCCCAAATGATATAAGTTTTGTTCCAGATAGGCGTTTCACGATGCTTATCGAGACAGTTCAGCACTAAATTCGTTTTGCCGCCCACACACCATTTCGCCCATTCAATGCCGCGCGACACATCCATGACCTGTTGATATGGTTTATAAAACTGAACATCCAGGAACCCAAGAATCGCCGCCCAGAACCATTCCGGGTCATCGGTCGCCCGTTGATTCAAGGCCGCCAAATCGCCAATACCGGTTGTACGCAACAATCGTTGCATGACCGCATTGTCGATCACCGCCGGGGTTGGGTGCCACAGGATATCGTCAGAATTGCCCATCGTATAAATCTGCCTATCTGGCCTATTGAGGCTCCCGAATAAGCTTTCGCAGCGTCATCAGGTTTTCTGGTGGCTCGCCACTATCGAAACGGGGCCATGCGGTAAACGCCACTTCACCTACATATATATCGCCATGTTGATCGACCGCCAAACCATGTGGCGCGATGAACCGATCCGGTTCCTGGCCGCCAGGCGTTACACCCAGCCGCGAAATCAAGCCGCCTTTATTGTCCATGATCGACACGCGCGGCCCAATATTCGGCACATTAAAGTTAACCGGCATGCCCGGGCCAAGTTCGCCGATATAAAACAGCGGGTCTTTCCCCGCGCTCATGCACAACCCGCAGGGGCGGTGCATGTCATGCCATTGAGTTTCGAACTTGCCATTCCCGTCGAACACCTGGACGCGGTGATTTTCCCGGTCCGCGACATAGACCCAGCCATCATCATCACAACAAATATTGTGTGCGATGTTGAATTGTCCAGGATCTGTGCCGGGTTCTCCCCACGACATGATTAATTTTCCGTCCGGCGAATATTTATGCACCCGAGAATTACCGTAACCGTCGGATACATAGATGTCCCCACGAGGAGATAAAGCGGTGTGGGTGCATCGATGAAAGGGCTCGCCGCTCATATAAGGTGCCGGCTTGCCCGCAATACCCAAGGTCAACAAGACCTTACCGTCCAAAGTGCAACGCCGCATCGTGTGGTCGCCGTCATCAGTACAGTAAATTGTCTGATCCGGCGCAATATGCAACCCGTGGGGGCGGGTGAAAATATCTTCCCCCCAGGACTGTAAAAAATTTCCCTCCCGGTCGAAGACGATCATCGGATGTTCGCCGCGATTGAAAACGTAGACCTGGTCCTTGTCATCAACCGCAACCGCCGCCACATCCCGGAACGCCCAGCCATCCGGCAATTTCGCCCAATCTGTATCCACCCGATAGGTGTATTCACCGCTACCCACTGTTACCGACATATCATGTCCCCATCTTATCATCCAAATTTCACACTAATGCAGCCCGCCGACCCCATCAACCGACATAGACAGCGGATGATCGACCCCGTAGACTCGGCTCAATAAATTAGAAATTTGAACATGCTCCCAACGCCCTATCCCATCTTGAAAAATTTACGTGTCATAGGCAAACATGTCCGGCGCAAGGAAGATGTGCGCCTGTTGACGGGACGCGGACGATTCACCGACGACTTCAGCGAGCCCGGTCAAGTCCACGCGACGATGGTGCGGTCGACACATGCGCACGCGCTCATCCAATCCATAGACACGACACAGGCGCGGTCTATGTCGGGCGTGCTGGGCGTTTTCACTGGCGCGGATTTGCAAGAATTGAGTGAAATTCCGCACGATCCGTTACCAAAAACACAGTTCGACCTAAAACTGCACGCGCCGGGGGCCTCCGTCGGCGATCCGGTGTTCTTAGGCGTCCACACATTATTGCCGATAGATAAAGCCCGATACGTAGGCGAAGCCCTGGCCATGGTCGTGGCCGAAACCCAGGAGCAAGCCTTTGACGCCGCCGACGCCATCGAAATCGATTACGAGCCCCTGCCTTCGGTAACGGCCACCGCCGACGCCGCCAATCCAAACGCGCCGCGCCTGTGGGATGACATGCCCGACAATGTCGCCATCGAAACCTTTTTCGGCGACCAGGATGCAACGAACGCCGCCTTCGCCAAGGCCGACCATGTGATCGAGATGTCGTTCAACATTGGCCGCGTGACCGGCGTCCCGATGGAGCCGCGATCCGCGCTGGCCAAGCATGACCCCATAGCACAACAAACCACCCTATATGCAGGTAGCGGCGGCGTCGTCCGACAAAAACGTGAAATCGCCACAGTGCTTTGTGTAGAGCCCGACGCGATCCGGGTCATCGCCTATGACATTGGCGGAAATTTTGGAACCCGCAATCGGGTTTACGTGGAATTCGGCCTAGCAGCCTGGGCCGCCAAACGGCTCGGCCGCCCGGTCAAATTCACCGCACTGCGCGGCGAATCCTTCATTAGCGATTATCAAGGCCGAGATGCATTGATCGACATGTCGTTGGCGCTAAACAAAGCAGGTAAATTTCTGGGTCTTCGCGCATCCAACCTCAGCAATCTTGGCGCACGCTGCATTTCGTTGTCCCCGCTGTCAAAAGGATCAGGTATTATTACCGGATCTTACAGCATTCCCACCGCCTATTTGCAATCCCGTGCGGTGTATTCAAACACGCCACCGACCAACGCCTACCGAAGCTCCGGTCGTCCAGAAGTCATATTCGCCATTGAACGATTAGTCGATACCGCCGCAGCAGAACTGGGCATGGATCCTATTGCGCTACGTCGGCAAAATCTCGTGACGCCGGACCAGATGCCCTACACCAATGCGGTCGGCATGGTGTATGACAGTGGCGAATATGAAGCCGCGTTGGACAAGGCCATGGCGTTGTCGGATTGGGATAGCTTTCCCGCCCGTCGCGACGCCGCCACAAAGCGCGGTAAACATCTGGGGCGCGGCTTGGCCCATTATGTTGAATCCTCTATCGGCAACCCCATCGAACAAGCACAAATCCACATTCGCCACGGCGATGGGAGCAGTGACGAAATCCATGTGGTGATCGGCACCCAACCCAGCGGCCAGGGCCACGAGACAAGTTTTGCCCAAGTCGCCGCCGAATGGCTCGGCGTGCCCGTCGCACAGATTCGTATCGTGTTGGGCGACACCAATATCGTAAATGTTGGCGGTGGATCGCATTCTGGACGGTCCATGCGAATGGCGAGCACGGTTATCGTCAAAGCAGCTGACGCGCTGATAGCCAAAGGCAAGCGTCTCGCCGCCAACGTTCTGGAAGCCGCTGAAACCGATATTGATTTCGCCGAGGGGCGATTTTTTGTAACGGGCACGGATCGCGGCCTTTCGATTTTTGAACTTGCCGCCGCCGCGCCGGTCAGCGACCCCCTATCCGCTGTCGAAAACAACGAAATGCATACGCCCGTGTTTCCCAATGGCTGCCATGTCTGTGAAGTCGAGGTTGACCCGGAAACCGGCTATTTGGAGATTCAACGTTACACGGCCATCGACGATGTGGGCCGCGCAATTAACCCGTTAATCGTCGACGGTCAAACCCATGGCGGCATCGCCCAAGGCGTGGGACAAGCAATGTGGGAACAATGCGTGTTCGATGAAAACGGGCAGCCTTTATCCGGATCGTTCATGGATTACAGTATGCCACGCGCGCTGCATTTTCCGTCATTCCAAACCGCATTGCATGAAGTGCCGTCACCGACCAACCCACTTGGCGTGAAGGCGGGCGGTGAAGGAGGCACAACACCGGCGCTGGCAGTCATCGTGAACGCGGTCGTGAACGCCCTGCGCGTGGCCGGGGTCTCCAACCTGGCACTGCGCAACCTGACAATGCCGTTGACGCCGGAAAAGATATGGCGGGCGATCAACCAGCACTCGGAACAACGAAAGACACAAGCATAACGGAATCGCTACAATCTCTGAACATTATTTCATTTCCCGACACGGGTAATCAGCCGTTGTTCGCGGGAACGGGAAAAGGGTTTCCGGTGCACAAGGTATAGACATCGTCAGGGAAACAACGCCCAGCTCCATGTATCAAGCGCAAAACTGATCGCTAGAGAATTCGATTTAGCGTGCACGGCGGTGGACACCATCTTTGCGTATCAGAAAGGCACCGGTGAAATCGAACTCGACCGGGAACCCGGTTTTTTCATCGCCATGGGCGCAACGCAAATTGAACTTTGTTTCGTCACCAACCCGGACATCAAATTTTTCGCCGACCTTAAAGGCAACACCATCGCCATGGACGTGTTAACGACAGGTTTCGCCTTCGTGTTGCACCAAATGCTGGAAAACGCCGGCTGTCCCAAGATGACATCGCGTAGGTGTCCGTAGATTCCACGCCCAGCCGGGAGGACGCCGTGACCGCCTTCAGCGGGGACACCTCAACGCACCAGATTGGGGCCCGGGCCCCCACGGGGCGACGCAGAAGACATACTAGCGCGCAACAGCCAATTATGAAGCCACAATCCGTTGCGCCACCATGAATAAATTGATGGCACCGCGCACCGGGTTAACGCCAAACGCAACCATCGAGCCCAAAAGCCTTCAAACAGTGCTAGATTTACGCGCCCACTTCGGACGCACGGTGCCCGGCGCTCCAGAAAAATATCTCGACCTGTCCAATTACAACGCCGTGATGGACAGCCGAAACGCATGATCTCGAAAACCATTGTTCCGCCTGAACGGACATGTAAGGCTCGGTCAAATTAAAAAAATAGAACAATAGGGAAACCTCGAAATGATCCATGAACTTAGAACCTACACATTCCATCCAGGGAAATTGCCCGGTTATTTGAAAATAGCCGAGGATATTGGCAGGCCCATTCGTGGTAATGATTACGGCGTCAATCTTGGCTATTGGACAACCGAATTTGGGCAGCTCAACCAGATCTGGCATCTTTGGGAATACGAAGACTTGAACGCCCGCGAAGCATTGCGGGCCAAGCTATCGCAAAATAAGGATTGGACCGGCCAGTATGTAGATAAAATCCGTGAACTGATCCAACGCCAGGATATTCGCATCATGACGCCGCAAGTCGATTTCACGCCGCCAACAAGTGACGGTAATGTCTACGAATATCGATATTACCGGACGCAAACTGGACGAGCGAACGAATGGATGGGCCACTTCAAAGACATCATGCCGGTGCGGGAAAAGTATTCTAAAAATGTCGGAATCTGGAGCACCCAATCGCCGCAACCCAACGAAGTCTCGCATATGTGGGCCTATGAGAGCCTGGACGCGCGCGCCGCAAGTCGCGCAAAGGTCGGCGCTGATAAGGATTGGCGTGGCTTTTTAGCCAAAGCGGGATCGTTTCTGGTTGAAATGAACTCAATTGTGCTGACGCCGACGAATTACTCACCCGCCAAATAACAGTTTCCCCATCAAGGAGAACTGGCCATGACTGGAGAAAGATTACGTCACGCACCCATCATCCGGCGAACAAATGAATTTCCTCCAGAAATAGGCTGGTTCGCCAATGAAACACAAATGGTGTTAAACCCTGATGAGGATCACCCGACCGAATCCAACGCTGGCATCCTGAGTTCATCTACCTGGCGCGGCATTTCCACTTCACAATAATAACTTAGTGTAAATACAGCATGTCATCGAAGGGGAATGCTGGTTTGGCGAGGACACGCTCGGCCCCGGTAACATGATCTATATGCAGGATCCGCATTTAGAACACTACACGCACACCGAACGCGGCTGCAAAATACTATTCGTGCAATATTCGGGATCCCCAACCATTGAAGGGCCTTAGTGTGACGGTTGTTTCAATGCGAAGACCACACCTAATACCGCCAATGAAAACCTGGAGTGCTAGCTACTAACAACCACATTCTCGTTCATGGCCAACTGGCTACCGTTTTCATCACTTTCATAGACGGAATAGCCAATGCCACCAATGGTGACAGACCCCGTGTTAGTCCAACCATGATAGACTAGACATCTTAAATAATTTGGGCGCAAAAATCAATGTGATGGTCCGATTGTATGAAGGAAAGGCACCTCAACGACCCACGAACCGGGGTGCGCGCTTTTCGAGAAACGCCTGCACGCCTTCACGTCTGTCTTCAGTATCCAGCGCCTGGTCTTGCCCCCAGGACTCCAGCATAGCGCCATCCCAGGGGTCCCGAGTAAGTCCTTTCAACACCGCTTGTTTGGCTAAGGCAATATGTTTGGTGGGGCCTGCTGCAAGTTTAGTAGCCAACACCAGCGCCCGGTCCAGGACTTCGTTCGGCGCGGTAATTTCCTGAATTAAACCCGCCTCACGCGCTTCAACAAGGTCTATATCTTCGGCAAGATAAAGCCAGTTCAAGGCGCGGCCATATCCCACGAGTTTAGGCAATGTCCAGGTCACCAGGTCGTCCGGGTGAATGGCGCGCTTTAACCAAATGGGCAGCAAACGCGCCGATTCGGAACAGAACCGGATGTCGCACAATAGCGCCAGGCCAAGGCCTCCGCCGGCCGCCACGCCATTTATAGCAGCGATGGTTGGCTTCGGCATCTCCAGCAGTTCTAGGCACCATGCAAAGCGCGGCTCATTCGACGCGGTCGGCCAGGTACGTTTATCGTCTGCGCTAAGATCAGCGCCGGAGCAAAAACCCCGCCCCGCGCCCGTCAGCACCATTGCGCGCGCCGCATCATCATCCCGAATTTGGCGTAGCATCTTGCGTATTTCTTCACGCATGACGCCATCAAACGCATTCAGGCGGTCCGGGCGATTCAAAGTAACAACAACAACGCCATCCGCACGCGCATCGATAGAAAGAGTCTTGTAATCAGAATAATTGCTCACGGCGCTGTCTCCACAAAGCTGGGCCGCGCAGTAATTTTTTCAAAATAAGCTGTTAGCACAGGTGACCCCGCTAAGGCCGCTTCACCTTCGGTAAAATTGCGCACCGCCGCCAATATAGGTACCAGGAAACAATCCGCCATGGAAAACGCATCGCTCCCCAAAAACCCCGGCGCCACCGCAGTTTCGAGCACGGCGAACATTCGTGGAAATCGCTTGATTGCCTTGTCGATTTCGCTCCGCACGACATTACCGTCATCGTCTTTGTGAAACGCATATTCGACGACGTAGCGGCGCATCAGCAACTGATCAACAGACGACGCCGTCAGGGAGACCCATTGATTTACGAGCGCTGCGGCGCGCGGATCGCGCGGGATCATCGGCGAACCGTCAAAACCGTCGTCGATATATCGCGCAATGGCCTGGGATTCCGCCAATTCAAGACCATCATGGCGCATGACGGGGATCTGTCCCATAGGATGAATGGCCTTGACCTCGTCGGAATGCGGCATCGCGGGCATCAAATTGTATTCAACGCCTTTTTCCCGCGCGATCATACAGACAGCGCGCACGAAATTGGATCGTGGAATTCCAATTATATCCAGGGCCATATCGTCTACCTTTCAAATTATCCCAACAACAACAGTTAGCAAATTGTCGCGCGGCAGCGACGTTGACGCAAGCTGCTGTTCATGAAAGACACCCAATGTATGTTTCATGCATGGACAAAAGGCGTCGGCAAGGCGCACCCTTCATACACAACTTTAGAAAGCTCCGGTCATGAAAAATAGAGAACGTGTCCTGTGGGGAATCGGAAGTTCGCGGGCGCTGCGGGCGCATTGGGCGTTGATTGAACTCGGCCTTGAGTATCGCAGCGAGCCCATTGGTTCGCGCACCGGTGCCACCAAAACAGATGCGTACACCATCCTAAATCCGCGTCAAAAAATTCCGGTGCTCCAAGACGGCGATCTAATTTTGAGCGAAAGCGCGGCCATCGTCGCGTATTTGGCGGAACGATATGGCGATCCAGGGCGCCCGTTAATGCCGGAAAACATTACGGACCGGGCGCACTACTTTGAATGGCAATCCTTCATCTGTATGGAACTGGACGCCACCAGCCTGTACGTCCTGCGCCGCCACGAATATCTGCCGGAAACCTATGGGGACGCACCCGCCGCCGTCGCGGGTGCCAAAGATTATTTCACCCGAATGATCGGCGCAGCGTCAAACGCTTTTGATGACGATAGACCTTTTTTACTTGGTGACGCCTTCAGCGGCGTTGATATTTTGATGTCGACAATAATTGATTGGGCGTTGCGCTATGGATTGGCCATACCGGTCCCATTCCTGGCCTATCAGGACCGCGTCGCCGCCCGCCCCAGCCACGCCGCCGCGCGACGGGCGAACCAATCGCCGTAATCCGAGGCAGCAACGCCAAAAACTATTGCACCAAGGGAACCACATGCTAACAATCAAGGCAATTCAGTAAACACATCGGGAGCACACGTACATGCGCTATCTGCACACCATGATCCGGGTTTCAAACCTCGACGACACTTTGAATTTTCTTTGCAATTTGATGGGAATGGTCGAAACCCGGCGCACCGAAAGCGAAAAAGGCCGCTACACTAATATATTTCTCGCCGCCTCGGAAGATGTCGACGCCGCCAAGGCCGACCGCGCCCCCGTCGTCGAGTTAACCTATAACTGGGATCCGGAAGATTATCAGGGTGGACGCAATTTCGGCCACCTCGCATTTGAGGTCGATAATATTTATGACACCTGCCAAAAACTAATGGACGCAGGCGTCACCATCAATCGCCCGCCCCGCGACGGCCACATGGCGTTCGTCCGTACGCCCGATCATATTTCAATCGAATTGTTGCAAAAAGATGGTTCCCTGGACGCACAAGAACCCTGGGCGTCAATGGAAAACACTGGCGCCTGGTAAAGGCGGTATAAGGTATCGACTATAGCGCCGGTGCCGTCATGTTTCCCCGGATGCGATTGCGTCCGTGCACGCGTTTATAATCGAGTCCTCCCACGATCGTGAAGACGAAATGGATTACTAAACCGCCCACTGGGCAATCTTTGACGCTGCCTTCAGTGTCGACAATTTGGGAGTCTTGAGGATTAGTCGCCCCTCTTGTGAGATCCAGTTTAAATGTTAGTGCATGATCGAAATTCTTGCCAACCGAACGATAGTTTCGGGACCAGCGAACGGTAGCCCAAAGCACAGTGCGGTCTCTTTGTGTTATAATATTTCCTCCATTCTTCGATGAAGACCTGTGACTCTTTTAGGCTGTAGGAGACTTAGCTGTTTAGCAATTTCTCCCTGAAGCGGGCGTTAAAACTCTCACAGTAGCCGTTCTCCCACGGTGATCCTGGCACGATGTACGGCGTCTTTGCTCCGACAGCCGCAATCCAGTCTCTAACGGTCTGCGCAATAAACTTAGGGCCGTTGCCTGGCTTGATGAACGCAGGAACCCCAAGCAAGATAAACAGGTCCGCCTACACATCGATGACATCCATCGCCGGGCGACCCGTGTACGCCGACAACGACACCTCATAGGCCTCTGGTAATGCTTCCCAGGGAATAATTCGGCTCAACAAAACCCGCCGGCAGCCTCCCTCCAGCCACTTCTCAAATTCAGTCTCAAAACCGTCAAAAATCAGCTGATGGGGAAAGCGATGATTACGCATGGCGTAAGCTTATCAACTGATTAGTGTCTAATAATATACATTACACGAGAAAAAATGATGATTCATGATTCATGATTGAACTCAATATCTTAACGTACCTTAGGAGGCTCCACTTAGAATACTGTTCAATATCGACAATGATGCCAAGAGACCTAAGTGCTACGGTTTTATATTGTAATTTTATTTATATTGTAATAATACACGCCGCTTTATATTGTATTTATTCAGCGATTATAAATTTCTGATGATGCGTCAAACTTAGTGAGTGGCCGATTATGAGGTACTTGTTGATTGGCTTAATCCTCCTTGCAGTAGCAACAGCGGGCGGTGCCGCGTTGATGGTTAAACGCCTGATGGATTCGCGAATTGAGGAACGAGCCAACATTCCCGTCGAGAAGATTGAAGTTAAGGGCATATATGTAATCGTTGCGGACGAACGAATACCAATCGGGACCACCCTGACGAAGGGGTTCCTCCGATGGCAAAAATGGCCGAATGATGCCATACAAAGCACGTTCTTGTCTTCAGAAGCTCGTGACGACAAGCTTGTTAAGAAGCTTGTTGGTGCTACTGTCCGCCAAAGGGTGGCAGAAGGAACACCAATTACTGAAGATATGGTCTTTCGTCGTGGGAAAACTGGCTTCCTATCTGGGATTATTGATGAAGGTTTTCGGGCTATTGCTTTAAAAATCGACATACCGTCAGGTGTGGGCGGTTTCATCCTTCCGGGTGACCGGGTAGACGTCTTGGTTACGTTTAATGCTCGACAACTTACACAAGGCCTCAGCAGTTCGAATACCGAAGGAGGTCTTGGAGAAGACAGCGGACCGCGCGTTATTGGGCACGCCAAGTACAGTTCCGAAACGATATTACAGGATGTCCGGGTCCTAGGCATTGATCAGAAGTTCAAAGAGGTCGAAGACAACGCTTTAGTTGCAAAGTCCGCCACTTTAGAGGTTTCACCGAAGCAAGCCGAAATTTTGACAGTGGCACGTGCTATGGGAAAACTTAGTTTAACGTTACGCAGCAAGGCAAATGACGGCTCTGGAACGATAGCCAAATCCTACACAACAGACGTTGGCATTAGTCCAACACTGCAAAATATTATGGCGCGCATAGCTAAAGATGCGCAGAGGAACAAAGCAAAGGGCCCTTTAAAAAGGAAGCGCCAAACCTCCTATAAATCGAAACCAGCTGCACCTCCTTCTACTGAAGTGAGAATAATTCGTGGCGACAATCAATCAACACAGAAGTTCCTTTCTAGATGAACACATCAATTAAAAATTTATTACGATTAACGGTTCGAGTACTAAACTTGGCGTGGGTGTGCGTAGGCCTGACTTTAGCGGGGGGTGGGGCCGGCGCTGCCGCAGCGGATAACGGCCAGAAGTCATTGATTTCGACCCCTTTGGTACCAGTAGTAATTAAAACGCTCGCAAAGAACGTTCCCGAGCTCGAAGTCGAATTAATTTCTATTTTCCTTAACAAGGCTCACTACGTTCAATTATCAGAGCCGGTTAGGGACATAGTGATTGCCAACCCGGATATTTCTAATGTGCTCGTGAAAACACCAACTGATCTCTACCTGATGGGGCAATCTCTGGGGACCACCAACGCTTTTTTGTTAGGGGAAAAAGGGCAAATAATTAGACATATTGTGATCGAGGTCAAAAGCGATATCAACGCAGCACGCAAAGCAATAGAGGCCCTATTACCAGGGGCAAATGTCGACGTTAAAAGCATTGGCGACAGTTTAGTGCTTACAGGAACAGTTCGCTCCTCTGCCGAATCCGTGGATGCCGTAGATGTGGCCCGACGGTTCGTCAAGGAAGACAGTAAGGTTATTAACTTGCTGCGGGTTCTAAAAGATCTCCAAGTATTGCTGCAGGTTCGCGTGGCGGAAATGCAACGGACCACAATCAAAAACTTGGCGGCGAGCAGCTCATTTAATAAATTGATCAGTAACAGGGGCCTTACTGTAGCAACGACTGCTATTATACCTAGAGCAGTCACCTCTGCTATAAGTGGGACGATAAGCTTCAACAAATTAGGGTTGCAGTCTTCGACGATTACAGCACTCGAGCGCCAAGGGCTTGTCAAGACGCTTGCCGAACCAGCATTGACCGCTGTTTCTGGTGAGACAGCGAATTTTTTAGCTGGTGGTGAAATTCCAACACCAGCTGGTGTCGATACACAGGGTAACTTGCTAGTAGAATTTCGCGAATTTGGTGTCGCCCTCAGTTTTACACCCGTAGTATTGGATCAGAACCAAATTAATCTCAGGATATCAACAGAAGTCAGCCGCATCGCGGAAGAAAACAGGTTAACCTTGCCATTCGGCACCAATAATCAAACAGTCGAAGTCCTAGGTCTTGCCGTTCGGCGAGCACAAAGTACCGTTAATCTGACAAGCGGCGATAGCATGATGATTGCCGGCATGTTGCAAAGAGACGAAGTCAACCAAACTGATGGTACTCCTTGGCTCAAAGATATCCCTGTCCTAGGTGCACTTTTCAGAAGTCAGGCATACCAGAACAACGAAACAGAGTTAGTTGTGCTGGTCACGCCCTATATTGTTCGGCCAGTCAAACCAACAAACAAACTTAACCTGCCGACTGATGGCTTTGTGTCCGCCAGTGACATTGACATGTATTTATTAGGCCGATTGTACAAACAATATGGTCGAGCCAAGAGTGACCGGCAGAAAATCCCGTTACTTCAAGGACCCATCGGGTATGTTATGAAATGATAATAACTACCAGAAAACACGGCTGCATAAATCGCATGTTCCAGTTGTTAGCCTTAGCTTGGGTGGCTGTTATTGCCGGTGCTTGTGCGTTGCCAATTAATAATGAAGAAATTAATAATGAAGAAACAAGTGGGCGCTTCAATATCAAAGCTGAGCTTGTCACTTTTACAGTCGGCTTGAAGTTTGATGGCAACAAGGGGTCAGCCGTCGCACGTGATGAAAATTCCTTTAACAAATTTTTAAAGGAATTTCGCCGGCGTGGACGAAGTACACTCACTGTTTCGACGACACCGCAGTCAAAACCAGAAGATGAGAGGGCGGTTATAGTCCGCCTCATGGCTGAAGGTATCAGCCGCAATTCTATCGTCGTACAGAAGGGGAAAGCACCAAAAACAGACTCATTTGGTGTAATGTTTAGCTTCCGCGGCTATATGGTTGATGTACCAAAATGCGGTATTTGGATCGAAGACGTTATGCACAAGCGAACCAATCAACGCCATGCTAATTTTGGCTGCACTTACAACCGTAACATCGGCCTTATGTTAGCTGACCCTGGTGACTTGGTGGCCCCGACAGGCGCCATTAATACTGACAGGAGCCGGATGGACGAAGTTATTAGAGTCTTCCGAGAGGGCAAAGCCGCGGGGACTACAGCTCCCAAGAACGAGCAGGGAAAATTCGCTGCGCCGTCGCAGAGTCAATAAGCTTAAAGCAGACCAACTAATGGCAAGTACCATGACAATACGAATTTCCATAACAGCATTTGTTTTAGCGGGTGAGACAACCGCCGCAGTGCAAGCGGTCCAAAAAAACCGAGAGTTCTCTCGCTGTCAGATTATTAATCATGAGGGGAGTATAAAAGAGGCTATTAAGTACCTCTCAGAAAACGAGTCCCCGAACTTACTGATCGTTGAAACTAATCTGTCTGGCGACGCATTGTTCGAGGAGTTAAAATCCCTAGCAAATGTTTTTGATCCTAATAGCCGCTTAATGCTCATCGGACAAGAGAACCGTATTCAACTTTATCGCCAGCTCAAAAATATGGGTATCCATGAGTATCTCTGCAGTCCCATTGAGAGCGAACAACTACAGTCCTCAATTAGCCAACTATACGCCGATCCTGAAGCGATTGAGCTTGGTCGTGTTATCGCTTGCGTAGGAGCTAGCGGTGGTGCCGGAAGTAGCACGGTTGCTGCAAATTTAGCATATACATTAGGGCAGAAGTATTCAAACGAGGTTATATTAATCGACCTTGATCTTTGTTTTGGTACTGCGGCGCTAGCGCTTAATTTGCAACAACGGCAGAGTATTGCCGATGCATTGGCTCAGCCGGACCGGCTTGACGATGTCATGATAGAACGGTTCATGCTTAAGTATAACGACTATCTTTCTGTCGTGGCCGCACCGACAGTGCTCGGTGGCGACCATGAGATTTCGCTCAACGCCTTCGAAACACTTCTCGACCTCGTGCGCCGCATGGCGTCTTTTATCGTCTTGGATGTCCCACATCAATGGTCACCCTGGGTAAATGAAGTCCTTTTGGATGCGAATGAAGTTTTGGTAATTGCCTATCCCGACCTAGTCAATCTGCGCGATGCTCAAGCGATTTTTGACAGGCTCATGGAGAAGCGAAACGTCGATGCCCCAACACGTCTAATTCTCAACCGCGTTGGTATGGCAAAAAGAACTGAGCTTGGTCCAAATGACTTTAAGGGGCCAGTCACCATGACGCCAACACTAAACATTCCATTTGAGCCTAACCTCTACGGCATGGCTCTCAATAATGGCAAAAGCATTGTGGAGGAAAACAAGCGTGCAAAGTCTACTAAATTGTTTGATGAACTTGCAAAAATTGTAAGCGGTAGAGTGCAGTCTGAAAAACAACGGCCAGGGCGTATGGTCCCAAATTTTCTCAGGTCTGACAAATGACAACCTTTGGACAAAGAGGAAAGCCGCTTTCTAAACCGGCCCCAGAACCTCAGGCCAAACCCGTAGAGGGTGCGCCTATTGTAGATAATATTGACGCCTTAATTGAACACCCAGAACGCCTTGAAGAACCGACGAAAACAACCCCTGAGGCCGCAACCAACCCTATGGCGGAGTCAGTCATCTTACGCCGCCCTGAAAAGCCTGAACATCCGCATGGGGAACTGGAATCACAAGGGGCTGCGGAAAGAAAGCCCCCGCAAGAGGATGGACCGCTGGATGAAAAACTCCAGGAAATCAAGGTTAGCGTTTTCAACTATCTAATTGAAGCGGTTGACCTCTCGCAACTAGCAGCCCTTGAATATTCAGAAGTACGCGAAGAAATCGGCGACGTTGCCAGTGAAATCATTGGCATGCGCGGCTTCGTGCTCAGTGCGCAAGAGCAACAACGCGTAATCGAAGATATATGTAACGATGTATTGGGTCTGGGGCCTTTGGAGCCACTACTCGCCCGGGACGAAATCACCGACATCATGGTGAACGGACCCGATAAAGTTTATATCGAAACGAAAGGCAAGATTGAGCTCACCGACATCAAGTTCCGCGACAACGCACAACTCATGAATATATGTCAACGTATTGTCACGGCAGTTGGGCGTCGAGTTGATGAAGCAAGCCCAGTCTGTGACGCACGCCTGCTCGATGGTTCACGCGTCAACGTTATAGCGAAGCCACTATCTGTTGATGGGGCGACATTGACAATTCGAAAATTCCAGAAGGAAAAACTAACTCTCGATAACTTGGTTGAGTTTAAAAGTGTATCGCCAGAATGCGCCCAACTTCTAGAGGTTATCGGGGCCTGCCGATTGAACGTCCTGGTATCGGGTGGCACGGGGTCGGGCAAGACCACGCTCCTCAATTGTCTCACAAACTACATCGAGGAAGGGGAGCGCGTAGTCACCTGCGAGGATGCCGCAGAACTGCAACTTAAAAACCCTCATGTCGTCCGCCTGGAAACACGTCCGCCAAACCTAGAGGGAGCGGGCGAAGTCACTATGCGTGACCTCGTACGTAATTGCCTACGTATGCGCCCCGAACGCATCATCGTTGGGGAGGTTCGTGGCCCCGAAGCATTCGACCTTTTACAAGCGATGAACACAGGTCACGACGGCTCAATGGGCACCGTGCACGCCAACAATCCACGCGAGGGTCTCGCGCGTATGGAGAATATGATTGCGATGGGCGGCTTTAACCTTCCGGCAAAAGCGATGCGGGAGCAAATTTCTTCAGCTATAAATATCATCGTACAGGCCTCGCGATTGCGCGACGGTTCACGAAAAATTACGCATGTTACTGAAATAGTTGGCATGGAAGGCGACATAGTAACTTTGCAGGATCTTTTTGTCTTCGAAATCGAGGGCGAAGATGCTGATGGCAACATCATAGGCCGGCACAAGTCAACTGGCCTGCGCCCCATTTTTTGGGATAAAGCCCGTTATTTCGGTCTTGAAGAGAAGTTAGCTCAGGCAATTGGGGCTTCGAATGTTTGACCCGTTAGAAGTCATTCAAGCCGGACCACTGATCGCCGTTATGGCGCTGATGATCATAATTATGTTTACATTGATTGGCGGCTTTGGATACGTGGTCGTGTTACGTCCCAGATTGCGTTTACGGCGTCGAATGGCGGAATTTAACCTCGTCGCACGCGGTCCCGGTAAAAGAACCAAAACTGCAGTCAATCCGCGTCAAAGCCGAATACAAGAGAAACTGCAGGAACTCGAAGATAAGGCTAATAAGAAAAAACAACGGAATGAACTTCGAACAGAACTCCTACAGGCGGGTCTCGATATAAATGTTCGGAGATATTTCCTGCTCACATCCATCGCCGGCATAGGGATGGGCGGCCTTGCGATAATGTTCAAGGCTGGCATATTAGCTGCCATTGTGCTGGCCATATTAGGGTTTTTTGTTCTACCAAAGCTTGTCATACGTCAAATGGCCAAAGCTCGTCAAAAAAAATTCACCCAGAATTTTGCTAATGCAATCGATATCATAGTTCGCGGTGTTAGATCTGGACTGCCCATTGGCGAGTGCTTTAATATCATAGGCCGCGAATCTCCAGAACCAGTTGGCGAAATAATCCGCCTCTTGGTTGAGGGCACTAAACTTGGAATCAGCATGGAGGACTTACTTGCCCGTGGTCTAGAAAGAATGCCAACGACAGAATTCAAGTTTTTTGCCATCGTTTTGGTTATTCAACAGCAAACTGGAGGAAATCTGGCTGAAACCCTAGACGGCCTCTCCAACGTTCTGCGAGAGCGTAAAAAACTGAAAGATAGAGCGAAAGCACTCTCTAGCGAAGCGAAAGCATCAGCCTCGATTATCGGCTGTCTACCCTTTTTCGTTGCCGGAATGGTCTCGTTAATTAGCCCCGACTACATGGCTGTGTTGTTCACTGAAGAAACAGGCAACATCATGCTGGCAGGCGGCTTATGCTGGATGGGCATTGGCGTCCTAGTTATGAAAAAAATGATTAATTTTAATTTCTGAACGATGACTACACTTCTGGATACCGAAACAATTATTCTGACGCTAAGCGCTGTGGGTGCCTTTGCGTCAATTATGGCATTGGCACTGCCGTTCCTAAAACGAAACCAAGTTGGCCCCCGACAGAAAGAAATTTCTGAACGGCGCAAAGAACTCAGTCGCGAACAACGTGAAGACCTTGCGCGGAAGGGCACCCGAGAACGACCGCAAGCACGCATCACGATGATTAAGCGGTTGTTGGTACATTTCAATCTGTCGAAGCTCGCAGCATCGCCAGGTTTACGTCGTAAGTTATTAATTGCAGGGTATAGGCAACAGTCCGCAGTTTTGATCTTCGTGTTCCTGCGTTTTACAATAGCATTCAGCCTAATGCTATTGACGTTACTTTTTTTTCTGGCGGATAAAAATTCGGATTTGCCCTTCCTTGGTCAGGCCGCAATTATGGCTGCCGGAGGCTTGTTTGGCTTTTGGCTACCCGCAATTATAATTGCAAACGCAACACAAAAACGGCAACAAGACATGGAATTGGCATTTCCTGAAGCCTTGGACCTACTAGTCATTTGTGTTCAGGCTGGCCTCTCAATTGACGCAGCTTTTTCACGCGTATCGGAAGAAATATCAAGCATAAGCACAGCACTTTCTCTGGAGATAAGTCTGACTGCGGCAGAATTAACTTTCCTAGGGGATCGCCCAAAGGCATACGATAATCTTTATGAACGTACTGGATTGGAGAGTGTACGGTCTTTGACCACGGCACTTTCACAGTCTGATAAATATGGGACACCCGTAGGTGCTGCGCTCCTAGTACTTTCTGAGGAGAGCCGGAATACCCGGATGTCGAAGGGAGAAAGCAAGGCAGCAGCCCTACCAGCTCAGCTCACCGTCCCGATGATCATATT
This sequence comes from Alphaproteobacteria bacterium, assembly GCA_028822585.1. Lineage (GTDB taxonomy): Bacteria > Pseudomonadota > Alphaproteobacteria > UBA8366 > JABJJH01. The sequence goes on from JAPKDL010000020.1 coordinate 26,060, forward strand.
CTTCTTGCCACCACTTTTCCTAGTCGTCATCGGTCCAGCAGCCCTACAAATAAGTGGGTTGTAGGCTATTCAGTTTTTCTCAGTAAATTACTTTCTAAATAGCCACGTCGGCCGTCTATGAGTTCAATGAAGCTCCATTGATTATCGGAGGAATACCCAAGCAACTGTACTTCGTCACCCTTTTTTAGTAACGCGACGGTAATATGGTTGCGGGATGGCCCCTTACGAACGCTGCCTGTTCCTAATTTACTGAAAAATCGAACTGAAGTTATTGCCTTTCCACGGGGAGGTTTTTTTCGGTCTATCGATTGTTTTATTTCTATCGTCTCCCTGTTTTGGACTTTTGACAATACCGACTTTCCGGCGTCCTGAACGTTACTTGCCTGTAACTCTTTGAAGGTAAAAATATTTTCTTCAACCAGGTCGGCTGGCAGATCGCGTTGAGCGATACGTCTGGCCTTCTTTAATTGCCCACTCAGTCCGTAAAACATGGCTAGGTTCTGGCGTGTTTGCACAGACGGACTGTCGCGTTTGATAACATCTTCGAGGATATCGATTGCTTTGTAGATCTCACCATTTTGTGCAAGCGAAAGGGCATAGTTATTCTTGACATCAACATTATTAGGTGAAAGTTCTAAAGCGCGGTTGTAAGCCTTTTGCGCATCATGATAATTCTCGAATCTATCATGTATAATACCCAGCGTAGAATGAACCTCCCACCGTTCAGGTTTGATCTGGGCGACCTCCTTCAGCGTCACATGAGCATCATTAATAAGCGAAGCCGAGAGCTGCGATTTTGCGAGCTCTATTTTTAGATCGCTGTCGTTGTTAAATTTGTTTAATACAGCCTGAATTGCCTTGATACTTTCTTTGGAAAGGCCGAGATAACGAAGGTTCCGAGCATAGCCAAGCAAAGCTTTTTTATCTTCTGGATCGCGCTCGTAGAGACGATCATAATAAGAAGCTGCTTTTTCGTAGTCGTTTGCCAGCTCCGCTCCAGCTGCCAGTTCCCACAATGCCAAGTTAAGCGAATTAGTTTTGTTAAGTGGCTTAGTATTCTCGACTAATTTTCCGGAGCCCTTTACGCATCCATTAGAAAATACAATTAGCAAGGCGACCAACAAAAATCGGCAGATTATCTGTGACCGAAACGTTACTGGTAGTTCTGACATTAAGTTTTCAAAACCGCACCGCGGCATCTCCGTTACGCCTTCTTGCTCACCAAGCCCTAGCGTCCGGCATAAGCGTGAATAGGCTTTAGTTTTGGTCCACGGGTTTTTAATTTTATTACCTTTCTATTATAATATATTTTTTGGTATGATTAAACTCTGAACGTTAGTGATAAATTGAAATAGCTCCATGGGCAGATTAAAAAACTTAGTAAAAATACTTTCGTTACTGTTAATTGTAGGTGGTAATTTTTTGCCGACGACAGTTACTGCCACACAATTAAGGGTAGACATTAACAAAACGCAAGTGATTGAACTCAACCAACCCGCTACAGTTGTTTCCGTCGCAAATCCAAATATAGCAGATGTAACGGTGCAATCACCTCGGGTCATTCTGGTTATTGGCAAGGCGACAGGGGAAACCACCATCCACATTAGCAATAAGGGTGGGGGACTACTGACGTATGATATTTTCGTTTCACCGTCCATAGTTAACAAGGTAACCGTAAATTTAGGATCAAGCGCAGTGCAGACCTTGCAATGTCTGCCACGTTGTATCCCCGTTGGAAATTTAGGCTCAGGGCCGAAAAAGGGCGGCAGTAGCGCAGGCGCCCCATCGGCCATTACAGGTATTGCACAGAAATAATAAATTCGAGTATGAGAAATAATGCTCGCGCGGAATTAGTGACTTTCAGAGCGGCTGAGATAAGCTATTTCCATTTCGATGATGGATAAATTTATTAGAACAGGCTAGCTAGATAGGTTTGAATGCGTTTGACTGATTGCTTAAGATTCTTTCGCCACCAGGCAGGTGGTGTTGCAGTAATTGTGGCACTGACCCTAATTCCTATCCTAGCTGCAAGCGGTGCCGCAATCGATTTTGGGCGGGCCTATGCGGTAAAGGCTCGTTTGACCAGTGCCTTAGATGCAGCCGGACTAGCTGTCGGATCGAGTAGTCCAGAGGATGCGTCTCGCATTTTAGCTCGGTTTTTTGCCGCCAACTACCCTGCCGAAAAACTCGGCGTCCCAGTGAGCCCCACGGTAACGATTGTCAACGGAGAGATACAGCTTACAGCTGAGGCAAGGATCCCGACTAAATTCCTCGGTTTGATTTCCATTCCTGAGCTCACCGTTGTGGCCCAGTCCACAATAATTCGGGAATTAAGGGGCGTGGAAATTGTTCTAGTATTGGATAACACGGGTTCAATGCGAATAAACAATAGGATAGGTGCTTTGCGGGACTCTGCACAGGCACTGGTCGACATCGTGTTTAACAATGAAAATGAACCTGATGACCTTACTATGGCGCTTGTTCCCTTCGTAACAACAGTTAACATCGGAAATGGACCAGGGATTCAGCGATTTGTTGATTTTCCCAACGCCCCCGCAAACGAATACCCACTTCCTCCTAATATTGATACGGAATGGAAGGGTTGCGTTGAAGCACGCCCCGCTCCAAATGATGAAAACGACGTATTCCTGCGAGGCGATGATGAAAGAGGTAATTGGTCCCCTTATTTTTGGGAGGCTGAAACCATTTACAGCAGTGGTCAAAATTTTAGCCAATGCCAAAATACTTGGTGGGAACCAGACGTAAACCCACGCAGAATTCCCCCACTACCCAGACCTACCGGACGCGCTGGTGACCCTCCATTTGCCAGTGGCTTGGGTGGTCCAGGAGGGAATGTTTTAAAGAGAAATGGCTTCAAGCTCTTGGACATAACGCCCACAGACACGAGAGGGCCCAATAAAGCTTGCCCTCAGGCGCTGACGCCACTAACCAACAATCGTGCGAGGCTTGAAGAGGCAATTGCCACGATGACGCCATGGAATGGTAACGGGACTATTGCCCATTTAGGGGCAGTTTGGGGGCTTCGTGTCCTGTCACCGGGCGCACCCTTTACAGAGGGGGCATCTTTTAATGACCCGGACGTCAATAAGGTGATGGTCATACTAACAGATGGCAGGAATCTAATTTCTTCGGTCAACAGGCGTTGCACTAGGACCAACCCTAAATATAATTCTCATTATACAGGTTACGGTTACATCAGCGAAGGTAGACTTGGCACAACGAATATACGTCGTGTAGAGAGAGTACTGAACGAAAAGATGAGAAGAACCTGCGAGAATATTAAAGAGCAAGGCGTTGAAATTTTTACAATAGTATTCGGACTTGAGGATAGGGGCATTCAACGCCTGTTCCGAACATGCGCCAGCACACCTGAAAATTTCTTCGAATCCCCTAATAATGAAGCCTTGGACACGGCATTCAGGGCAATTGGAGCTAAATTGAGCAACTTGCGTGTCGCTAGATAAAAGTGAATGTTGTCATGATTCTAGGTCCAAGAAAATTGGTTCGACGCTACTTAGAATGCAAATTTTGCCAATGGCGCCAGGATAACCGCGGGTCAGCAGCAGTCGAGATAGCGCTAGTAATGCCTGTGCTTCTTTTTCTCCTCTTTGCGATGATTGAAACCATCTACATGTTTTTTATCGCGATAGTGCTAGAAGGTGCAACAGCGGACGCATCACGCCAGATCAGAACCGGTCAGGTGCAAAAAGCAGGCGCTCCAGTTGCTGCGTTTCGCGACGAGCTCTGCAGAGGGATGAGTGGTATAGTCGACTGTGCAGACCTTCGGATTTCCGTTCGTAATTTCGCACGATTTAGAGAAGCAAATGCTGTAGCCGAGGCTGGCAACAATGTGGGCAATGCGTTTGCACCAGGGAACGCGGGCGACATTATTGTCGCTACGGTCACTTATAAATACGACTTTATTACGCCAGCTCTAAGCAACGTACTAGAAAACCAGGTAATCAGTAGTAGCAGTGCTTTTCGCAACGAACCGTTCGGAGATTAGGGAAATTAAACTTCGCCTATCCCAATTCGCAAAGGAGATCCGCGCTCTCGGAGCCTTAGAGTTTGCTCTAATGGTCCCGGTTTTGTTACTGTTATGGACGGGTACAGTCGAATTGGCCGCACTTCATCTCGCCAGTCGGAAAGTGACAATCGCAGCACAATCCGCAGCCGACTTAATCTCGCAAGAGGTCTCAGTAACAGACGCCACGCTGGAAGATATTGAGCAGGCTATCAACGCAATTATGGCTCCCTATCCAACAGACACGTTGGGAATAAATCTAGTCAGTGTGACGGCTGACAACGACGGCAATGTTGGGATCGGCTGGCGGTACAACGGGGGATTTGCCGGCGGGGGGGCCTTAGGAGCTATTCCGCCGCGCGCTATACCACTAGTTGAACGGAATGACAGCGTCATCGTGGCAATAGTAACCTACCGACACCGGGGGACTTTTGACCTTTTCTTCACCACTACAGAGATAACAGAAGAGGCCTTTGTTAGACCACGCCGTGTGGCCCAAATTCCTCAACTTTGAGTAGCGCTATATAGCGATCAAAACCATTGCAGTAAGATAGTAAAAGTTGGGTTGCTATCATCTGCCACGAAGACGCATGATATCTTATATTAAGGCATATCGCCCTGTTACGACAACGCACCCGCGATTGTGTTGAATGTATCTGATAATGAAGTGCCCAATAGAGTCACGCCAGCAATGATAACTACCGCTATCCCTGCAGCAATCAAACCATATTCAATCGCCGTCGCCCCCGACTCATTTTTAGCTGCCTTTTGGACTTCAGCTATGACATTTTTAAACATTACATTACTCCTGATTGTTATCTTGCTCCGAATCCAATGTTCGTGATTAACATACGAAAAAAAAAAATTCAACTGATTTTCTAGACTTGTCACGGTTTAGTTCCGGATACTTGATAGCGAGTTTAGCAATCAAAGAGAGCGGCCATGGGACAACGATACGGTGAAGAATTCAAACGGGAAGCTGTACGTTTTGCATTGACGAGCGGGCTTCCTCGAAAGCACCTTTTGACAGGTTTGGGGATGGTTTTTAACCTTGAACAAATGGATGCAGCAAAGTCGAGATGATGATCTTCTGAAAGGCCCTCAGGTATCCCACTGCAGCTTCAACGGTTATGAGACAAGGAACAGTAGCTCAAAAGAAGGGATCTGATTGAGGATAGCAACTGCACCACTGCTAATCGCAACACCATAAGGAATGTACTTTCTCCCTCTGTGCAGGCGCTCTACCCAGGCTATCTGCTGTAGAAAATTGGGTAAGGCAAGGCGTCTAAAACCAAGCAACATAAGCGCGAAGATGCCGCCCGCAATAGCTACAAAGAAAAAGTAAGCGTACATTGCATCGGGGCCTGTCCAGATATTGATCGCGGCTAACAACTTTGCGTCACCGCCACCAAAATAACCCCACATAAACAAGAGGAAGCCTAACACTAGAGTCCCTCCCCCAACAGCTAAATGCTTCAATATCACAGTCAATTCCCAATCAAGCAGCAGAGCAGTTGGGACAAAAAGAACCGCAATCGCAATTGGTATAGCATTCGGAATCTCGAAACGAACGAGATCGTTCAGCGCTGCCCAACATACAAGTAAAATAAAAACCAACAAACTAAGGGTAGCGATTGTAGTCATATCCATATCGCATAACCTACAATCCATCGAGACCAGCCAGTAATTTTAGTCTGGTGTAATCAATTATTTCAAAGCTTCGGTTGCGCCTTTCCATTATCCCATTTCTGACCAGACCCCCAATAGCATGGGCGACTTTCAATTTGTCAGTGCCAGACCAACTCGCAATTTTGGTATGTGCGGGAACTACGTCAATAATCCAGGTGCCATCTCCTCGCGGATTAGGTTCTGAAATCCGCAATAACTCAAGATACACCCTTTGATTCGGTGAAAGCGTGCTCAACGAAGACACGCGATCTGTCATTGTTCGGATTATATTAGCTAACTGGTCTAGCAAGTCGAGTGAGATCTTCGGAAAACGCATAAGCATTTCTATGAAAACATCGCGCTTCATTCGAGCAACGATGCACTCCTCACTTCCAACAACTCGCGCTGACCGCCCGCGGCAATCGACCGCGGATAGCTCTCCAAAATTCGAGCCTTGAACAAGCTCAGCCAAGGAAACCTCCTGGTCTTCACCAGCTAAGTTCATAATTCTGACGTTTCCTTTTACGAGGAAGAAAATCTCGTGCTGGTCTTCATCACTTTTATCAAGAATTATTTCATCATGCTTAAACTTTAGCCATTCACATTTATTTTCCATTTCAACGCGCGCTGCATCGGGCAACTCTTTCAGAAGTGTAACGTCCTTAAGACAACATTCAGCCAAATTCGAATTGATAACCTGCATCGCAAACGCCCCCACTCCCTCAATCGTGTTCCAAAATAACGCTAATGCTACACCAAAGCCTCTCAGTAACCTGAGCTAAACTTACAATAAATTCTAATTAAAAGGTAGTCACCACACGACAATTCACCATAATATTGATGTGGCAGCGAAGTTTTTAGATTAATAGATTCTGGGTTAATCCACTGGAAAATGGTGGGCGCGACAGGGATTGAACCTGTGACCCCTACGATGTCAACGTAGTGCTCTCCCGCTGAGCTACGCGCCCACTCGCCGATTTCTCAGCGAAGCGATCGGGGAAGTACCACCTATTCTCACGCTTGGCAAGAACCGCTCTTCAAAAAAACCTAATTCTGTTCACCCTGGTTCACTGGTTCAACATGCGACATTAACAAAACCTCCACCGCTTCGGCCTCCGGCACAGTTTTAACATCGGACCTAACCCTTTCTCACACCTGAGCCAGAAATATCCACATCACCTCATCATCTTCGACGACCAAAATTTTCGCCAACAACCAAACTCTATACAGACCAGATACTCTGACAGGCAGAACATCACCGTCAAAATAAAGATAACCCTTAATTGGTTACGGTTTTGTCAACGACGTGCAGATTATTTTACTTTATCCCTTTCTGGCCACATTAGTTTGGTAGGCACCATGCGAAGACACGTCCAAAGGAGCCACAATCAAACGTTATTGCCAATCATTTACGGGCACAGAAAGCGTTTGGCTATATCGTTAGGTGATAGCGTCGGCGGTTCCCGCATCACCCCGTGAGTCGTGACCTGATATTCAGTGTCGAAAATCCAGGCGCTTGAACTGCAAAGCCAGTCATTTAAGCCATTACCAGAAAACCTCCGATTTAGCGATGCGTGAGAACCATGACACAATGTGCGCGAGCGTTTACAGCCCTTAAAGCCATAATGCCACCTCCTAGCCACTTTTCGGCCTGGCAAAGCAACTGATCAAAACGGATGGGTGTCATCTTTTTCAGTAGCGTCACTAGTCATCAACACAGAAGACCTCTATATTTCAATCGATTGAAAGTGAGTTGGACCAAGCACCAGCATTATACTGCATTTCCCCACCGAATGAATCGAGAAAGATCCTGCCCTTTGATATTTTAGCACTCCGCGCGCAAACGCCAGGCTGTGCAAACGTTACCCATTTTAACAATGCCGGAGCCTCCCTACCTACACGCAAAGTGACGGGCGCCGTTATTGATCATCTCCACCTGGAATCAGACATCGGCGGCTACGAAGCTGCCGCCATGGCTGCCGACACGCTGGAAAACGTTTATCATGCGACAGCAAAACTATTGAACGGCAAGCCCAGCGAAATTGCGTTTATCGAAAATGCAACCCGGGCCTGGGACATGGCTTTTTACGCCTTCGATTGGTGCAAGGGCGACCGAATTTTGACGTCGGTCGCGGAATACGGCTCCAACTATATTGCCTATCTTCAGGTCGCCAAAAAATTTGGCGTCACCATCGACGTGGTTCCAAACGACAATAGTGGCGCCTTGGACCCCAACGCCCTCGCCGCCATGATCGACGACAATGTCCGCCTTATCTCCGTGACCCATGTCCCCACTAATGGCGGCTTGGTCAACCCTGCCGCCGCCATCGGACGGGTCGCCAAGGCGCACAACATTCCTTATTTACTAGACGCGTGTCAGTCGGTTGGCCAAATGCCGCTGGACGTTCAGGAAATCGGCTGCGACATGTTGACCGCGACCGGGCGGAAATATTTACGCGGACCGCGCGGCACAGGTTTTCTCTGGATCCGCGACAGCTTGATCGAAACCCTTGAACCGCCCTTTCTTGACGTTCTCTCAGCAAAATGGGTTGCGGAAGACCGCTATGAAATCCGGACCGACGCGCGCCGGTTCGAGAATTGGGAGTGCCATTTTGCAGGCAAGATCGGACTCGGCGTCGCCATCGACGAAGCCTTGGCCCTGGGCCTGACGCCGATTTACGACCGCATCCAATTTCTTAGCAGCAGTTTGCGCGACAAGCTGACCGCAATTCCATCCATAACTGTGCGCGACATTGGCCAGGACCAATGCGGCATTGTGACCTTCACGATGGAAAACATTGCGCCCGATGCGATCAAAGCCGCCATGGCGGCGGATAGAATCAACGTTTCGGTGTCAAGGCAATCCTCGACGTATCTGGATATGACCGCGCGCGGGCTGGATCGCGTCGTTCGCGCGTCAGTCCATTACTACAACACGGAGGCGGAAATCGACCGCCTTTGCAACCAGCTTACCGATTTAGCCCCATAGCGCCGGTCGCGACGGGCTGAGCGTACTACCATCATACGCCAAACCATCCGGGCGGTCTTTCGCCAGCAACAACGGCCCGTCCAGATCGACCACTTGCGCACCTTGGGCGACCAACGCCGCCGGCGCCATGGCCAACGACGTCGCGATCATGCATCCGACCATGACCTTCAATCCCGCCGCATTCGCCGCCGCGCGCAGCGCCAACGCTTCAGTGAGACCACCGGTCTTGTCGAGCTTGATGTTGATCATGTCGTAACGCGTCACAAGTTTCTCCAGGTCACCGCTGACATGACAGGATTCGTCGGCGCAAATCGGGATCGGATGATTGCAGTTTGCCAACAGAGCGTCATCACTGGCAGGCAGCGGCTGTTCGATCATCTCCACGCCGAATTTCAACAACTCAACGCTGAAGGGTTCGACCATTGACACATTCCAGCCTTCATTCGCATCCACAATGATGCGCGCATCCGGCGCATTTTCACGCACCGCCGCAACCCGCTCCAAATCACCTTCACCCATGAGTTTCATTTTCAACAAGGGCCGCGCCGCATTGTCCCGCGCGTCGACGCCCATGGCCTCCGGCGTATCCAGGCTAAGCGTGTAGGCGGTCACCAGAGGTCCCGGCTCTGGCAATCCCGCCAACTGCCAGACCGGCTGCCCAGCCTTCTTCGCCGCCAAATCCCACAGCGCGCAGTCCAGCGCGTTGCGCGCCGCACCTGGCGGTAACGCCTCTTGTAGCGCCGCGCGATCCATGCCCGCCGCAATGGCGTCTACTTGGTTTGCGATGGCAGCAGCAACGCCATCAACCGATTCCCCATAGCGTGCGTAGGGCATGCATTCACCGCGCCCCGTCATCTTGCCGTCGGATATTTCCGCGACAACGACTTCGGCGGCGGTTCGACTGCCCCGTGAAATCGTAAACGCCTTGGCCAGCGGCCAGGTTTCCGGTCGCACTGAAAGCGTCGCCATTAACTTAAAGCGTCGACGAGCCGCGCCGCGCCGTCTTTATAAGCGTCCACACAGGGTAGCTCTAATTCCGCTTCGGTGTCGGTCAGGAACTTAGCCGCATCCACCGCCGATAACCCGGACGTGTTCACCGAAACGCCGATGCACCGAATGTCCGGGTTGAACAATCGGCCCGCCGCAATATTGGCGTCGATGGTAGCTTGTAATCCTGGCATAGGGATATGCGGCGTGCCGCGCATATGCGGACGAACCGGTTCATGACACAACACTATCGCATCGGGTTGCGACCCATGTAGCAAGCCCAAGGTCACCCCGGCATAGGAGGCGTGCATCAACGAGCCTTGACCTTCGATGACATCCCAATGGTCAGGGTCATTATCGGGCGACAGGGTTTCCGCAGCGCCGGAAATGAAATCAGCGACGACCGCGTCCACGGACACACCTTCACCGACAATGAAGATGCCCGTCTGGCCCGTGGCGCAAAAGTCGGCTTTCATCCCGCGCGCCTTCATCTCTTTTTCGATACAGAGGGACGTGAACATTTTACCCACCGACACGTCGGTGCCGACGGTCAACACGCGTTTACCCGTGCGTGGCACGGCCTTGCCCACCGCAAAATCCTGGGTCGGGTGGCGCGCATCGTAGAGTTGGAGGCCCAATTTCGCCGCCTTTTCCCCTAATCCCGGCACATCGCCCAGACGCATATGCAACCCACTGGCAATATCCATACCCAGATCAAGCGCCCCATGCAGCGTTTCCATCCAACTATCGTTGAAGAATCCGCCCTGGTTCGTGACCCCCAGGATCAACGTTTTCACCCCAGCCGCCTTGGCTTCTTCCAGGGTCATATCCTTCAACCCTATATCGGCTTGGCAGCCTTCCAGACGCAATTGACCCAGACACCAGTCCGGCCGCCATTTAGCAACCCCGTCAGCTGTCTTGGCACCCAGCTGGTCTGGGGCGTCGCCCAGAAACATCAAATATGGTGGTACAATCTTCACGCGCTTTACTCCAAAATCGAAACATCCTCCGACCATAGCGCGTAAGTTCTACGCATCAACCAGCCATTCGGCTTTAATAAGGTGAAAAGCTCCTGTTCACGATCCAGTCCACGCAAGGCGTGACGTTCCTGGCTGCGTAAATGCGGCCTGCATAGCGACGCCGCATGGGCAAAGGCTTCCGACACCAGAAAATTCGTATCCAATTGGTCGGCCAACGCCTCAATCCTGCTGGCTTCATTGACCGCCTGCCCAATGACGGTGAAATCCAACCAATCCCCGGCGCCGATATTTCCGTACAGGGCATCACCCAAATGCAGCGCCGTATCGAGCGCC
>JAPKDL010000021.1 GCA_028822585.1 Alphaproteobacteria bacterium
TCATTTTTTCAAGCCGCAATGTCCATGAAATCAGAAACTGCCTTCAAAAAACACGGGCCAATTTTTATTCGATGCAGGGTCGCGTGGGATGCGCACAATTTAGTGTAAAGCGGTATTTACTGACGTGCTGTACCCGGCGTTTTGGACCGCATTTGAAGTGAATCGTGATTCGATGATGGAGCGTATGGGTTTAGGGCCTGATGCCATTGCCAAATGAACTCTGGAACGCGTCCTCACGAATTCCGAAGGCTTCGTCGATGATGATAATATTGGTGTTGATGATTATCTGCTTAGGACGTTAAATCAACTTGCTGATTCAACAGAACACAGCGCTTTTCACGCTAATCTGTGAAGACTTGTAGCCCTATAGAAAATCGTGATTAATTGGAATCAGCAAAGTCAATTTGCTCTAGTATCCACGACGATTATAGGCCTTGAAAAATTCACCAAGCGTTTTTACTGATGCACATGTAGCGTCTAAGGTCCGCGATCATAAGCGGCGCTTGATTTGTTATGCTCGTGTTTAGCCCTTTTTACATTGAAGCCAAATCACGAGCCAGCCCAGCTTACTTGTGAATTAAAGTTAACCGAAACGTAGTTTTATGGGGTGGTATCGAAATAACTGTCAGTCGGTTATTGCAATCGGTTGGTTGCCAATGGGCCCGTCGCGGTCTATAAGGCACGCCGCATCCGGGGAGTAGCTCAGCCTGGTAGAGCACTACGTTCGGGACGTAGGGGCCGGAGGTTCGAATCCTCTCTCCCCGACCAGGTTCAATTGAAACCGGTATTCGTTTGCCATACTGTTTGGCTTGGCGAATGACCGGTTTCTTTGTTTTTTCGTTTGATGATTGGAGATGCCGACGTGCCGTTTATCGCCCCTCGTATGGATAAAATAGAAACGACTGCCAGTTCGGCTATGACCCAACGTGCACGGGAATTGGTGGCGTCTGGCGTGGATGTCGTTGCGCTGACGCAGGGCCAACCGGATTTCGAAACGCCAGAACACGTAAAACAAGCTGCGATTGAGGCCATGCATTCGGGTGACACCAAGTACACGCTGGTCAGTGGCACGCCCGCCATGAAAGAAGCCATTGTTGAAAAATTCCGGCGTGAGAATGGTTTGATGTATGGATTGGATCAGGTTATCGCGGGGACCGGTGGCAAGCAGATTATCTATGATGCGATGATGGCGACGATCCAACCGGGCGATGAAGTGATTATACCCGCGCCTTATTGGATGACCTATGCTGATATTATTGGCCTGTTTGGCGGCGTTCCTGTCATCGTGCAATGTTCACCCGCCAATAATTACAAGCTTAGTCCGGGCCAGTTGGAAGAGGCGATCACGCCGCGCACAAAATGGCTGTTTCTAAATTCCCCGAACAACCCTAGCGGCGCGACCATTAACCGAAGTGAAATGAAAGCTTTGACCGATGTATTGATGCGCCATCCTGATGTCTATGTCCTGTCAGACGATATGTATGAACACATAGTGTTTGATGACCTGGAGTTTGTGACGCCGGTCCAGGTGGAGCCGGGTTTGTATGCTAGGACACTTACGTTGAACGGTGTCTCGAAGGCGTATTCCATGACCGGATGGCGACTGGGCTATGCCGGCGGCCCGGCAAGCTTGATATCGGTTATGGCCAAGGCGCAATTGCAAAGCACCGGCAACCCGTCATCGATCAGTCAAGCGGCGGCGGTTGCGGCGCTGAACGGTCCACAGGACCTTGTGGTTGAGCGGACACGTGAATTTCAGGAACGCAGGGACCTTATCGTCGGCTTGTTGAACCAGGCGACAGGCTTGAAATGCCACCGGCCCGACGGCGCGTTTTACGCTTACCCGGATTGCCGGGCGCTGATGGGCAAGAAAACGCCTGAGGGCAAGATTATTGAAACAGACGCAGATTTGGCGATGTATTTCCTGGAATCACATGGGGTGGCGCTGGTGCATGGTGCGGCCTACGACGTCTCACCCCATATTCGGGTTTCTTTCGCGACTTCCACGGAAAATTTAATCGAAGCGGGCAATCGCATCCAACGCGCCTGCGCGGCGCTTACCTAACCGCTGCCAGTTTAGCCGATAAATGTCGCGATATGCCGATTGATGTCGTCTGGGCGCTCCAACATTGTGAAGTGCCCGATACCGGGGATAGTTTCAAATTGAACGGACGGTGCCTTGACTGCTGTGTCACGTACATAGTGCATATAGTCGGTGACTTCGCCAACGTGTAACGGCGCGCGCAGCGTGTTCGGGTCGGGTTTGGTACTTTGAATGACGAGAATTGGTGCACTGACCCCCGATAAAACAGCGTCTATTCGTCCCGCATCCCAGCGGTGACTACTAACCGAAGACGCTACGCCTACGGCTTCCGGCGTAGCCGCGCATTCCGCGATTGTTGTATCGCGCAAGGCAGGGTCGCTATCGGCGGTGAACATGGGGCCGAATTGCGCCAGATGGTACGCCTTATACCCTTGTTTGCGGACGGCGTTGTGGATGCGGGCTTCCCGCTCGTCCGCGCTCCCGCCTGCGGTGCGGCGACTGCCATCGACTAGGACAATATTTTTAATTCGTGCAGATTCATGCCGGAACGTTTCGATTGCGACCCGACACCCCATGGAATGCCCGACAATGGTGGCGTCGTTTAGGTCCAGGTGGCGCAATAATCCGGCAACATCAGCGCCAAAGTTTTCCATGCAGATAGGACCGTTGCCAACGCTGGACTGCCCGTGCCCGCGCAAATCACATGCGATTACACGATGGCGAGCGCTGAAATGTTTAACCTGAAAGCGCCAATGTTCCATGCTACACGTCAGGCCATGAATAAACACGATGGGGGCGCCTGTGGCACCAGAAGTCTTATAACGCAGCTGTGCGCCATTACGTTCGTACCAATCCATTTGGGGTGCTGTAGCCATGATATTACTTTGAAGAAGGGTGAAGGGTTCGGTCGATGGGCAGCAGTTGTTCGCCTAGCATGCCGTTCAAAACGACGTCACGTGCTGTTTCCAAATCGAGCCCGTTTTGTTCAATCATGTCCTTCGACGCAGCGAGAATGGCGTCCACGTCTTGCATCAATTTATAGCGTTTGAACAAATCTTCCCGGTGCAGCCCCATCGACTCGCCTATCAATTCCATGAAGTTTACGATTTCGAAGGGCCAGGCGTTTTCGTGTGCGACAAGTTCTCGGTGGTCTGCATGATAGACGCCCGCCAAAGTGGTGACATTTGCGTCTTCCGCCGCTTGGAACGTTTCAGCCAGCAACTTCTTGCCGGCGTCGGGTGCAGCGCGTAGTGACGTCATCTGGTAACCAATCCGGAGCATTTTCAAATCGACGAACTCCAATCCGGGAATGGCCGATAGTAGCTCGATAACGGCTTCGGTAACGCCGATGGCACCTGGATATTCGTGCAGCGCGACCCGTTTGTTCACGGGCGTCGTCAGCATTGGGCGTAATTCGTCCAGCCGCTTCGCTAGATAAACTGCGAACATGGTCATGTCGAAAGGGCTATTTTCACCGTCCTTGCTGGGCACAATGGTTTCGCTGAATTGAATTTGACAGGTCGGACACCAGGAAACGACTTCAGGCGCCTTAGATCGGATGAACCGTTCGATGGTTTTGTATCCGAGTTTGCCTGCGTTTTCCGAATCGCCGGGGCGCATTTGCAGGATGCCGCAACAATTCGCGGGTCCGCCATGGACTTCGTAGCGTGTGTCTAGTCGGTCCAGCACATCCAAACATAACAGGCCGATATGCGGTGTCCGCAACATGTTGCAGCCGGTATAGAAGACCAAATCGGGTGGTTCGGTGCTTAACGGATGTGAAGACGGACTGAGGCGATCCAACAATTCCGGAGACAATTGCAATCGTGACAGGACGCGAACGCCTCGGCTCATGGATTGAAAGGCTTTCTTGCCGGTGTCTCGGCGGTCTTGCTCAGGTTCTGTTTGTCTCAGCGCACGTTGCGCCATGGCCAGCATGAAACGCGGGTTGATGCCGTAATCGCAGGCGGACAGGCAAAATCCGGACCCACAACATGAATTCGCCCACTTCGCTGAAATTTCGGGGCCTTCCCCCGTTTTCAGGATATCGATGACGCCCGTCGCAACTGCGGCGGCGTCGCCAACATCGAACCCCGCGGCACTAGGTGTTGGACAGACAGCGACGCAGTCGCCACATTTCGTGCAGGCGTCGATAATTTCCTCGACACGTTGGTCCAGGGAATCGAGAAATTTTGTTGCGGTCTCTACCATCGTCTGCATCCTTTCACTCGAAAACGCATTTGTGCAGAGTTTACCTTCTGGCTCCAACATCGGCAATGTGAATGCACGGCGCTGATTCTGTTATGATCATAACCTGATGAGAGTATTATCGATGATATCCGCGAGACAATATTCACTGTTGCCAGTAATTCTGTTGGCGGCGGTTGCTTCGCTGGTGGCGTGCGGCAAGGCAGATCAGACCGAAGCGCGCGAAGCGGTGAGTTGGATGCGGATGCACAAATGCGATGGGCAGGCGAGCCCAGTTTGGAAAATTACTGTGTTTGTGATCAAGCATGCTGAACACATCATCGTCAATATTCTAGTGCCGGACGCGGCGCATGCGAAAGCTATTTAAACCAAAAGTCGGCTACCCAAGGCAGGAATTGTGAAATATGCGTGCCCGCCGTCAACAGTGGCGCTTTGGGATATAGTCAAGGACGAGATCAAAATTAGCATGCACTCTGCATGATCAGGGCGAGCCTCTGAGCAGCACGATCTGTCTGCCGCTCAAACGATAACGTTGCATTCACAACATAAACCTGTCGAATGGTTGTCGCATGCCTGTATTGTGAGCGTGAACTTTTTCATAGGTCAGCATGGGGACGTCAGGGATGAGTTGGAAGCCGGAAGTCGATGAAATTGCGCGCAAGCGGGCGTTGGCCAGGGAATTGGGCGGTGCTGACGGCGTCGCCCGTCAGCACAATCAAGGGCGTCAAACGGTTCGGGAACGGATTGAGGGTCTGATAGACCCTAACAGTTTTCATGAATTGGGTGCCGGTGCCGGTGCTTCGGACTATGATGACGATGGCAATCTGGAGCATTTTTCGCCGGCCAATTTTGTGGTTGGCTTTGGAGATATCGGCGGGCAGCGTTGCGTTGTTGGTGGTGAGGATTTCACTTTGCGCGGCGGGTCGCCGAACGAGGCCGGGTTGCGCAAAAGCGTCTATGCGGAAGAAATGGCCTGTCGCTACCGGGTTCCCCTTGTTCGACTGCATGAAGGCGGCGGCGGCAGTGTCGCGGGGGCGGGGGGTAAGACCGTTGGAAGTCCCGTCCATTTACCTCATCGCTTCAAGTCCGTGGCGCGCGCTTTGGCGACAGTGCCGGTTGCGACCGCGGCGTTGGGGCCGGTTGCGGGGTTGCCCGCATCCCGTTTGGTAGCCTCTCATTTTTCGGTGATGACCAAGGATACCGCGCAAGTGCTGATTGCAGGACCCGCTGTGGTCAAGCGCGCCTTGGGGGAAGATTTGACCAAGGAGGAGCTTGGTTCGGCCAAGGTGCACACGCGTAATGGCGTTGTCGATAATGTGGCCAAGGATGAAGCGGATGCATTGGCACAGATACGACGGTTTTTAAGTTACATGCCGCAAAATGTCTGGGAATTGACCCCGCGGATTGATGCGGCGGATATCGGCGACGACCCGGAACGACGCGACGAAGAGCTTTTGTCATTGATCCCCCGCGATCGGCGCAAAATTTACGACCCGCGCGCATTGATCCGCCATGTTTTCGACAAGGACAGTTTTTTTGAAATGACGCGGCATTACGGCTCGGGCCAGATCACAGGATTTGCGCGCTTGAACGGTTGGGTCGTGGGTGTGTTGGCCAATGACAATCGCCATTATGCGGGCGCCATGACTGCGGACGGCGCCTCGAAATACCGTCGTTTTGTTGAGAAATGTGAAATGTTTCATATTCCCATCGTAAGCCTCGTTGACGAGCCGGGCTTCATGATCGGGTCGGAATCGGAAAAGGCGGGCACAATTCGCGTTGGCACCGCCGCTGTGTTGGCCGCCGCCGATTGTGAAATTCCCTGGGCGTCGGTGACAGTTCGAAAGTCATTTGGTGTGGCGCAAGGCGCGCATTACGGCAATGACGCTCATGTGTTGACGTGGCCGTCGGCGGAAATGGGTCCGTTGCCGGTTGAAGGCGGCGTAGCAGTGGCGTATGGACGCGAAATCGCTGCCGCTGAAGACCCGGACGCGCGGCGGTTGGAATTGGAAGAAATGCTGGCGCGACGGCAATCGCCGTTCCCGCGTGCGGAATCCTTTTCGGTACACGAAATGATCGACCCACGTGACACCAGGCCGGAACTTTGCCAGTGGATCGAATGGGTGCAGCCTTTGCTTGCTGACCAACTTGGGCCCCGACGTTTCCCGTACCGCGCCGGTTAGGGCTGGTCTTTTATTTCGCCAAATGATCCTGAACTGCGAGCCCGAAGGTCACTACGCCGGTGACGGTTAGGGCGGCCAATGCAGCGTTGCGAAAATGTCTATGGCCCTGGCGGGCGAAATATTTTCCACCAACCCAGGTGGCGCCTAAATAAAATGGCATTACTGCGATGCTGATGAAAACAACCTCGCGTGTGAAAAGGCCATACCACCAAACTGGCAGAAGCGAACAAAGTGAAAGTGCAGTTACGGCGCCGATGACATTGGCGCGTTGTTGTTGCGGCGCACCAGGCCGAGACAACGCCACCGCGACGGCCGGGGGGCCACCGACAGCTGCGGCACCCTGAAGGAACCCCGAGATGGCGCCGGCGACCAAAAAAACAAACAGGCCTGGAGCTTTGGCAGGCCGCCAGTCCCAATATAGCAACGCGACCATAACTAAGACGAATCCAGAAATCGCCATTTTCATGATAGCAGTGTCGAGTGACACCAGAATTATGGCACCGACCGGGGCGACGGCAAAAGCCGCGAGGCTAAAAGGAAAGACGAAGTGCCGTTCAGAATAACGTATGGCGTTCGGCAACAATTGCGCCATGGCGGGCAGGCCGCTAAGCATCGCGATTGGCACCGCGGCAAGCGGGTCAAGCGCTATGCTTAACACCATGACGATAATGAGTGAGGCCCCAAAGCCAACAAACCCGCGCACAAACCCCGCCAGCACCAGAGTCCCGGTGATGAGGCCAATTTGGAGGAAAGACAATGATCCAATTAAGGCGTTGAAATCGTCGAGCATTTGCTTGGCTTTCTTGAGGGCTTACTCCCACGCTCCGCAGATTAATAAGTTGGTAAACTGATTAATGAAACGCTTGGAGACCAAGCGTTTGGACTAGATCACTAGAATGCAAAGGTTACGCACAGGATGACAAACGTATTATTCTCTAATTTGATGATCTAAACAAAAAAATATGGATAAAAGGAGATTTATTCATATTACCTTAATGGTTAATATATTACGGATTACGTTCTTGATAGTGAATCCGTCCGTATATTTTGGGACATGGTCAAATGAAAATTGAGCGTCGCGCAAAAAATAATTTATGAGCCCACCGCGTTCACGAAGATGTCGGATACATTTTACGTGGTGGTGCCAGTGGAAAATCTGTGTGTGCCCCTGATTACCCTATCGAAATTAGGTCCCGTTGTTTCCGCGACTGCCCTAACATTCCGCGGGTGATATTCTACCATTCCGACAATGCAGACAGCACGTTCTTCTTGGAGCCAACCCTTGAATAAAGCCGGCCTTTACTGACCGAGCCTTGACGAGATGTTGATGTTATCGCCGAACACCTGCGCGATGTCGTGTTTGGTGAGGCGCTTAAACTTTCGCGTTTCGCCCACTAAATGTCGGTAGGTCTGGATCCAGTAATACTGGATGGTTTATGGTAAAATCCACACACCATTAGAAGGACGTTTACACGGCGCATATTATAGGACGCGAATCTCCATTCCTGATTACGTGGCGCGTTTGGAACTGCATTATGACCGGTGTCTGGATAAGTTGGACGTCAAATTACCGTTTCGTCATTTTGGATTGACCGTTGAATTCGAGACACCTGTCGAATTAGCCCTTCATGATGAGGTGCGGCGCTTCGATTCTGGCCTGCGAGCGGTGCTGCAACGATATGGTTTTCTGGCAGTCACGAACGCCACCTTGCTGGATCGTGTGCGTACGAGCGAGCAAGGTGGCGTATTCAAATATTTAGTTTCCACACGGGCCGGGTCGACGCTCAGGGGGACACGATCACTATGTTCTGGCGTGATCCCATAGACCCGGTGCAACGCAAACCGCGCAGACCCTCAATTCTGATCGTTGCGAACGCTGTGGCGTATTTGCAGGCGATCAAAGAAGGCTGCCGAAGAGAATGAATTCAAATTATTCTATCAGAATCTTGACAGGGTCAAAATTCGACCACTCCTCGTTAGCGACGTTATGGTCGAACTAGGATGGCGCGCGCCAACCGGCGTCAGCAAACTATCATCGATCGATAACCTGACAACGCTGCACGCCAGCTATTATCCGCAATGTGCGGACAAAGGATGCCCGGTTTCCGTCAGGTATCTATCATAGCTGGCGCGAGCGCAACAGTTGGATTACGACGCCGTAATCATCCGCAAAATGGGTTCCAGCGCCTCGTCCGCGATGGCGTAGATTTCTGCATCCGTCCTGTCCTGAATGGGATGGGGGACATAGACGATGGCCGGGTCGAAGCCGAGCGCAGCGCCTTGCGCTATGGCGGCTTCTTCGAACGCAGTGGTGGCGATCATGCCGCCAGGGATGCCGCGAGAGTCGAGATCGGCAATGTCATGCAAACTGCACGATGTGCACGAGCCTCAATCGCTGAGCGCTTCAACCACAATGTCGCATTCCATCGCTATAGTCTGAACGACGTTAAGCGGCGCGACCTTTGTGTTAGTCGGCTTGGCGTAGCGTTTGACTGTCAATCCGCGTTCGGCCATGCATTCTTCTAATCGATCGAGGAAAACGTTACCACGCCGCTTACCAATATCCAATAACGCGATGGTCTTGCCCTCGAGCGAATCTGGGGGCGTGACCCGTTGGCGTTTCGCCGGCGAGACTTCCGCCGTCGGGTCCAACAGGATCTGACTTTCAATCATGTGCCGATCTCCTTGGTTACGAGTTTACTTCCGCGTTCGCCTGTCGCGGCCCAGCTTCCTATGATGGCGGACATCATACCAGCTATTCCACCCGCCCGCACGATGTTCAATCCGTCGGGTTTGAATTTGGAAACTTGTTCATCCGCCCTATCAGGCGAGATGCCTTCGGCGACGCCATGCGCGCCTTCGATGAAATCCGCGCCGGAGAAGGTCAACACCTTGTTAAATTCTTCCAACGCGCGAGCCTTCGACCAACCGGCTTCGCGGTACACTCGTAAATGTTCCGGCGACAGGACGATCATAGCGTCGTGCGCCTGAATTTTCTTGGGGTGACCGATGACACGCAACGACATGGCGAGCGAGCGGGTCAGCGATTCTGGCGTGCGGGACATGTCGCCCATATTGCCTAACATGCCTTCTGCGGCATAGAGCGTTACGGCGGATTTGCCTGACGCAATTCCGCGATCCACCGAAAACGGGTCCCAGATTGGGTCTGATTCGTCTTCCGCCATGCAATAGGTCAATTTGCCGGGGTTGCCGAGCGTCGCTCGGTCGATCCCGCCGGGTACGCCACCGCCGACATTTCGAATGACAAGTTGTAAGGCGCGGCCAATAGTGGAATTGGCGCGGTTTCCCTGGCCCAGAGCGTTGCCGCCGGAATTCATGCCAATGGCTTTGGTGATGGGACCGTTGACGATTACCATGGGAGCGGCGAAGTGAGTTGTGCACAGCAGGCCATGCATACAAAAGTCAGGCTCTAACGCCGCTTCGACAGCGGCCAGAACGACCGGCAGATATTCCGGTTTACACCCCGCCATGACGGCATTGATGGCAACTTTCTCCACCGTGCAGGACGCCAAATTAGGCGGGATATTGCCGAGCACTTCGGCGGGGTCTCGAGTTGTGCCGGTCAACATGCGCACGACGCGGACTTCGGTGGGTGGCACAACCGGAAGGCCGTCGCTCCAACCGCGTTCGAAGCCGACTTCGATATCGTCTTCCATAGCAGCGACTTCAATGCGACGGGCCTCCAAATTGGTGTCGCCAAATCGCACTGCCAGGGTTTCGGGCATTCCCGGCTCAACCGTGATGGAGCCGCAGCCGGGTTGGTTTTCGGGCAAATCGCCGCCCAATCCATTAATCCCGGTCAAGTCGCGCCATTCGGTTTTGTTCCAGCCAATGGCGCGTTCGACCTCCTTGCCGCCTTTCCAGCGGATTAAGGTAGGGACGGTTTCGACGTCCAAACTGTACGAATTTTCCAACCCCGTATCATCGATCACATCGTTGAGCGAATCTGGAAAGGACGGATCGTCCTGGCTGAATACCGATAGGACGACGTCGTGGGCGGCGAGTTCCGCATAGACCGACTCCAACAATTCACATGTCGGACATTCGCGCTTGGCGACAATGATAAAACCGTCTTGAAATGTCGGCATGTTCGCCCCTTCACCCTGATTAGATTTTTGAGATTAATTTCTAACGCTGAGCCTACCCCATTGCCGACCCTGCGCAAGGATTTCATTGTGCGCCGTGCATATCTCTGCATCATAAGATTTAGAGATATTGCAATTATACACGGGAGCAAACCGGTGAGCTTTGATACTATTTTATATGAAGAAGACGGACCCATTGGGACGATTACCTTAAACCGACCCGATGATGGCAACATGTTTACACCGGAAATGTGTCATGAAATTCGTGACTGTATCAACGATATCCGCCGCGAAACCAGAACCCGCGTCATTGTCATTACGGGTGCGGGCGACCGATTCTTCTGCATCGGTGGGCGTAAGGAAGGCATGGAGGATTCCACGCTATATGCAGGCATGCTGCCGACCTTGGATATGTATGAATCCATCGACAAGCTACAGAAGCCTGTCATCGCCAGCGTGAATGGTTACGCAGTTGGTGGCGGCAATGTGTTGCAAGTTGTATGCGACCTGACAATCGCCAAGGAAAGCGCGGTGTTTCGGCAAGTTGGTCCCATGATGGGATCGTTCGATGCCGGGTATGGCACGTGGTACCTGGAAGACCTTGTAGGTAAGAAAAAAGCCAAGGAAATGTGGTATTCCAACATCCGAATAAAGGCGGCGGAAGCCGAACGGATGGGTTTGATCAATCGGGTTGTTCCCGACGATCAACTGGCGGAAGAGACTCGAAAATGGGCGTTGGAGATAGCAGATCGCGGACCCTTTGTGTTGGGCGCGGTCAAGGGCGCTTTCAACGCGCGTCATGGTGGCGTTGGCGGGTTGGGCCGCATGGCGCACGATCAATTGTTACGGCTGTACCTTAATACTGAGGAATCGAAGGAATTGAGCGCGTCGTTTCGCGAGAAGCGCGAGCCAGATTCTGATAAATTTGGGCAGTGAGAGAAGGTGATCCCGCTTCTTACCCTGCACGATCCGAGGCGCGCTAAATCTTATTACGACAATAAGACGTGGCGCACTTAAACTTTCTACGCTTATCTTGCATAACCTGCGGGGGCGCGCCGGGACGCGCCGGCGCTGCGCGATAGCACACGTCGGTTAAGTTGGGGTGAGCTCAAAATTTGGGTGGATTCGGTTTCAGACGCCTTACATGAATCCGGCCTTGTGAAGGGACAGCGGGTCGCTCTGTGGATGTCGAACCGGGTTGAAGCTGTGGTGGCGTTTCTAGCGGCGACGCGGAATGGGTATATCTGCAATCCGTCGCTACATCGCAATTATACGTCGGAAGAAATTTTGGCGTTATTGGGCAATATTGGCGCTGCTGCGATTTTCGCTGAAGTGGACTACGGTGTGGACGCGGCAGGTAGTAGCGTTTTCAATGATATTGAAAATCTCCCGGCGATGAAGCAGGTGTTTCGCTTGCCGTCAGGTCGCGAACCGGGTCCGGATTTCCCGAGGTCCAATCCGAATTCAGGCCATGCCGTTGCGTCGGAAGACAACCCGGACAAAGTGGCCTATCTGGCCTTTACGTCCGGCACGACGGGAACGCCCAAAGGGGTCATGCATTCTGACAACACGCTATTGGCCAATCCGCGAGATATGGTGGCAGATTGGAACCACGATACGTCGACCGTTTTGTTGACGCTTAGCCCGCTTAGCCATCACATCGCCTGGGTGGCGATGGCGCAGGTACTGGTGTGTGGCGGGGAGCTGGTGGTGAATGACCCGAAGGATGGAATGACCGCGCTGGACTGGATATTGGAAACAAACGCCACCTATGTCATGGGGGTGCCAACCCATGCGATGGATATTCTGGCGGAACAAAAGGTGTGTGGCCTGGCGCGGCTTGGCGATGTGACTCTGTTTTACATGGCGGGCGCGCCGATACCTCGGGCGACGGCGCAGGCGTTCCTGGATCAAGGCGTTAATCCGCAGAATATTTATGGCATGACGGAAAATTCATCGCATCAATACACCTATCCCGACGATGACTCGGAAACGATCACTGGCACCTGTGGACGTGGCGGCCCCAGCTACACAGTGCGTATTTTTGATCAGAAAAATTCTGATGTGGAAGTTCCCACCGGCGAGGTTGGACAGATTGGAGGCAAGGGCGCCTGTCTCATGTTGGGCTATTTTGACAATCAAACGGCGACCGAGGCGTCCTTCAACAAAGGCGGTTGGTTTTTGTCCGGTGATTTGGGGCGGCTTGATGATCGTGGCTGCCTTGAAATCGTCGGGCGGTTGAAGGACGTCATCATTCGCGGCGGGCATAATATACATCCTGCAAAAATCGAGGAGTTGGCGATTAAGCATCCAAGCGTTGGAAAGGCGGCGGCGTTTGCCGTGTCGGACGAACGGTTGGGGGAAAAGGTCGGGTTGGCCGTTATCCCGGCGTCCAGCGGACCGGCTCCCGATGGTGGCGCGGTATTGTCGCATTTGTTTGAAGCCGGGTTGTCTAAATTGGACATGCCGGAATATTTCATCGTCATGTCTGAATTGCCGTTGACACCCAGCGGTAAAATTCTCAAACGGGAACTGGCGGAGTGGGCGCGTACGGGTCGTATCGAGCCAACGCCCATACGGTATACAGAAGACTCGTAAAGGAGGCATTGTTTATGGCTGATTTGGAATTCACCCGTCGCGAGGAATTCGCGATCATCACCTTGAACCGACCCAAGGCGATGAACGCCCTGAGTTTTCAATTGGTGCGCGATATCGCCGCGGCGTTGGATGAGGTAGAAACATCGGACGCGCGCGCGGTCCTGTTTACCGGTGCCGGCGACCGGGCGTTTTGCGCCGGCGCCGATATCAAGGAATTGAAGGGGCTGACCCTGACGAACCAGAAGCGAACCACGACGTTCGGGCAACGCACTTTCGCCCGTCTCGATTCCTTTCCTATTCCCTCCATCGCGGTGATCAATGGCTATGCGTTTGGTGGCGGCATGGAATTGGCCAGCGCCTGCACCTTCCGGGTAGCGGCGCCGAACGCCAAGATGGGCCTGCCGGAAATCAAACTGGGTCTGATTCCCGGTTATGGCGGCACGCAGCGGCTGCCGCGTTTGATCGGCCAGGCCCGCGCGTTGGAAATCATTATGTCGGGCCGTACAGTCGACGCGGAAGAAGCGGAACGGATTGGTCTGGTCAGCACGATTCTCGAAGGCGAGCTCATAGAGGCCGCCATGGCGTTCGCCCGGACGTTTACCTGTTATGGGCTGCCCGCGCTGTCGCTGGCGCGCGAAGCGGTATTGCGCGCGAGTGAAACATCGCTGGACGAAGGCTTGATGGCTGAAGCTGATCTCAACACATTGGCGTTCCAGACCGAAGACGCCAAGGAAGGCATGGAAGCCTTCATGGATAAACGCCCGGCGGTATTCAAGGATGTCTAACGACGTGCCGGGAAAGTGTCGGGCCATCGCGGTTACCGGCAGCAGTCGCGGCATCGGCGCGGGGATTGCGTTGGAGTTAGCGCGACGGGGGTTCACGGTGGGATGTCTGTCTCGCGGCGGCGGATTGCCGGACGGCGCCGAGGGGACTTTCATTCCATTTACTTGCGACGTGACCGATGAATCCAGCATCAAGGCCGCTGTCGATGGGTTCGCAAAAGCGGCGGGTGGATTGCACGGCGTGGTGAATAATGCAGGGTTATTGGTTGAGCAAAAAAGCGCTGAGCTTTCACTCTCAACCTTCAATGAAGTGATGGCGACAAACGCCGCGTCGGTTATGATGGTCAGTCGCGATGCGTTTCCCCACCTTGTTGCCGCAGGTGGTGGCGGTATCGTCAATATCGGGTCGTTCTGGGACAAAGTCGGCGTGTCGCGCAACCTGTCCTATTGCGCCTCGAAAGCCGCTATCGCCGCGATCACAAGGTGCCACGCGGTTGAATGGGCGCGCTATGGCATTCACGCGATCAACATCGCGCCGGGCTATATCGAAACCGACATGAACCAGGAATTCTTTGCATCGGACGCCACTAAGGAATGGCTCAAGCAACGTTCGCCCTTGGGCCGACCCGGCGTTGTGCCCGATGTGGCGAAGCTGGTTGCGGCGTTGTTCTGTGAAGACATTCCGTTTTTGACAGGCGAGACAATTTATATAGATGGCGGACAGGCCATCGCTCAGTAAGGCCGGTAGCTTATGAAAATTTTTGAACATCTCGACGATTCTATTGATTTGCCCGAGGATGAGGCGATGGTGTTCGACAGTGTCCGAGCGTTGGCGCGGGACAAGATTACGCCGCGCGCCGCCGCTTATGATCAATCGGGCGATTTCCCCTGGGATAATGTCTCTGACATCAACTCCTTGGGCCTGAACGCGATGTTCGTGCCAGAATCCTATGACGGCGCTGCATTGTCCTACACGGTCTATCTCCGATGCGTGCGGGAAATCAGCAAAGCGTGTGCGGCGACGGGCGTAATTTGGGCGACCAATTTTCACGCTATGAAACCGGTGATTGATTTCGGTGATGAGGTCCAAAAACAAAGAATATTGCCCAAAGTGGCGGCGGGCGCGTTGGCGTCGCTGTGCATTACGGAACCCGATGCGGGGTCGGACGCGACCGCCATGCGCACGAGCTTCACGCCGGATCGGGATTCCATTGTGGTCAATGGCGGTAAATTGTTTATTTCCAATGGCGGCGCGTCGGATTTCTACTTGGTGTTCGGGAAATGGTCGGAAATTGGCGACCCGCGCGCGGCGATGTCAGCGGTTATCATCGAAAAGGACACGCCAGGGTTTTCCGTTGGGCGCAAGGAAGACAAAATGGGAATCCGGGCGTCGGCAACCACGCCTCTGACCTTTGAAAATTGCCGAATTCCTCGTGAAAACCTTTTGGGGGCCCCGGGGGATGGGCTAAAAATTCTATTGTCGTCGTTGAATAAATCACGGCCTAGCGTCGCGGCGCATGCGTTGGGGATCGCTCGGGCGGCTTTTGAAGACGCGGTCGCCTACATCAACCAGCGCAAGCAATCCGGTAGCCCGATCATTGGATTTCAAGGCGTTCAATTCATGCTGGCGGACATGGCGACGGATTTGGCGATGTGTGAATCCTGGCTGTGGCATGTAGCGCGCATGGTGGACAGTAACGCACCAGATTTTTCTGCTGAAGCGTCCATGTTGAAAATGCGTGCCGCCGATGTCGCCATGCGCATTGCGACCGACGCGGTCCAACTGCATGGCGGTTACGGCTATATCAAGGAATATCGCGTCGAACGGCTGATGCGCGACGCTAAGATTTGCCAGATATGGGAAGGCGCAAACCAGATTCACCGGCAATATATTGGGCGCACTTTTATTGAAAAATAGCGGACTCTAAGGAGTAGAAATTTTGCTGACTTTGAACGACCGCCGGGCGATTGTCACGGGCTCGACCAGTGGCATTGGCGCGGCGATGGCTGCCGCGTTGGCCAAGGCGGGTTGCGCGGTGATGATGAATGGATTCGGCGGCGCGGACGACATTGAACAAGCGCGCGCTGCGTTGGCGGCGGAAACGGGTGGGGACATTCGCTATCACGCCGCCGATATGCGTGACCCGACGGCCATTGTGGGATTGATTGACGCGGCCAATGAAGCGTTTGGCGGCGTGGATATTCTGCTCAACAACGCCGGGATCCAGCATGTGGCGCCGATTGAAGATTTCCCCGTTGACCAGTGGAACGATATTCTAGCGGTGAATTTATCCGCGTCCTTTCACACCATCCGACAGGTATTGCCAGCCATGCGAGAGCGGGGGTGGGGGCGCATCATCAACACAGCGTCGGTACAGGGATTGATCGGGTCGGTGGACAAGGCGGCCTATGTTGCGGCCAAGCACGGACTTGTTGGGTTGACCAAAGTGGTAGCGTTGGAAGCGGCGGGGTCCGGCGTGACGTGCAATGCGATCTGTCCCGGGTCGACCCAGACGCCGTTGGTGCAAGCCCAAATCGAACGCTATGCCCAACAACAAGGCGTTGATTTGGAAACAGCAGCGCAGGAACGGCTGGCGGCCAAACAACCCAGTCAGACGTCGGTGCGAACCGAAGACATCGGCGCCCTGGCGGTTTTCCTGTGCTGCGACGCCGCCGAACAAATCACTGGCACCAGCCTGCCCATTGATGGCGGCTGGACGGCGCAGTGATAGTGTTTTCTGTTTATTCGAACATCTTGACGTTTTTTGCCAAATCATAGGTTTGTTCGGTGTGGGTCTCCGGATCCCATTCGCTGCGTTCGATGTCAAAGAAGTCGCCGCCATATACGTGG
This sequence comes from Alphaproteobacteria bacterium, assembly GCA_028822585.1. Taxonomy (GTDB): domain Bacteria; phylum Pseudomonadota; class Alphaproteobacteria; order UBA8366; genus JABJJH01. The sequence goes on from JAPKDL010000021.1 coordinate 16,773, forward strand.
ATCGCGCCCGTGAAGCGTTTCAGTGGGTTGGTGACCGAATGGACGATGTCCTTGCCCAACGGCGCGGTGTCGGACAGGCCCAGTGAGCGCGCGCCTGCGGCTTCGATGTAACCGTTTTCAGCGTCAGGGACGCGGCGCCAAAAGATATTGTCTTCACGCCCGGTATAGACTCCGATCACAGCCCACATTTCGTGATTGTGCGGCAGGACTGTCATGAACGGGGACCACACGACGTTGATGATGGTCAAATCATCTCCGTGATAAAGTTTGCTGATGCCGCCGCTCTGCGGTTCGCCCAACCCCTTTAACACGGCATCAGGTTCTGCAACGGCGCGTTCCACAACTTCCGTAATGGCTGTATGGCTACTATTTTCCGCCACGGCGGCGCGGCAGTCGGCGATGAATTGATTAACTTCGAACATGATATCGTCTCCTTACTCAGTTGGCCTCACTTTAGATGCTCCGCATGTAATGTCTCACTTGCATTAGGCGGCGACAGTGGCTTTCAAATTGGCTTTTATCATGTCTGCGGCCCGTTCAGCTATCATGATAACTGGCGCGTTGGTGTTGCCAGAAGTTAGTGTTGGCATTATGGACGCATCCACGACGCGCAGGCCCGCTATGCCGTGAACACGCAACTGGTCATCAACGACGGACATCGGGTCGTTGCCCATTTTACAGGTGCCGATAGGATGATACACAGTCTGCCCATTATCGCGTGCAAACTGTAGCCATTCTTCGTCGGTCTGGATGGAAACGCCAGGTGTCATTTCATAGGCTCGATATGGGTCCATTGCAGGGTTCTCGATAATCTGGCGCGCTAGCTTCATCCCGGAAACCAATGTGGTGCGGTCCAATTCATCGGAAATGAAGTTGGGCCGGATCGCCGGGGCCGCCGATGGATTCGCAGATTTCACGTGGATAGACCCCTGACTTTCCGGGCGCAGCTGGCAAACGGCTATAGTCATGCCAGGTTCTTTGTCGAGCACCCGATCAGCCGATGAGGCGTAACTGGCATGGGCAAAATGATATTGTATATCTGGGCCTGCAACTTCCGGACGCGTTTTAACGAATCCGTATCCGATGCCCGCTGTTAAGGTAAGAACGCCGCGCCCACTGGTGTAATATTTGAATATTTCTTTGAGAAGGGGTAATCCGCGCGTTTGTTCATTTAACGTATTTTTAGTTTTTACGCGCCAATTCATGCGTGGCGTGAAGTGGTCCCTTAGATTTTCACCGACGCCGTTCAGTTCATGTTGGACGTCTATCCCCATAGATTTCAAAAGGTCTGGCTGGCCTATGCCTGAAAGCTCCAGCACCTGTGGTGACTGCACGGCTCCTGCAGATAACAATACCTCGACATTAGCGCTCGCTTCGCGGAGCTGCCCGTTTACCTTATAAGCGACGCCAACCGCGCGTTTATTTTTAATTAAAATGCGCTCGGCTAAGGCGTTTGTTTCGATGTGTAGATTCGGCCGGGTTTGGGCCGGATCTAGGAAAGCGCGCGCTGTGCTCCAGCGTTTGCCATCTCGCTGGGTGCATTGATAGTAGCCAAACCCTTCTTGATTGCCGTTATTATAATCGGTATTGCACGGAAAGCCTTCCCCCGCACCGGCTTCAATGAAGGCGTCGATAATTTCGTGGCGCTCGTACATATCAGTGACGTTCAATTCACCACCGCGCCCGCGTGAACTGTCGCCGCCGCGTTCAAAATTTTCTGACTTTTTGAAATAGGGTAGCACCGATTCATAAGACCAGCCGCGATTTCCCAGTTGTGACCAAGTGTCATAGTCGAGGGGTTGGCCCCGCACATACAGCATGCCATTGATGGAACTTGACCCTCCCAGTGTTTTGCCACGTGGGATCGGAATGCGGCGTCCATTTACGTTGTCTTCGGGTTCGGTTTCAAAGCACCAATTGAAATTCTTGTTATTCAAAAGTTTACTGAAACCGGCCGGAATGGGGATCCACATGTTGCTGTCTTTGCCGCCTGCTTCGAGCAGCAGGACCTTATTGGCGGGATCTTCGCTTAATCGATTGGCGAGAACGCATCCTGCCGAACCTGCGCCAATAATTATATAGTCGTAATCTGCCATTGCCTAAATTCCCCCCATCCAATAAATTTGTATCTTCACGCATACAACTTGAAAGCGCAGTCATCAAGGTGTGGACTGTGGGACTGCGCCAAATTGAAGCGGCAATAAGTCCAGACCTTTTCATCCCCAATGGCATTCGCTAAAATGTGGATAATTCAATAAACATCAGTTGAACTTTGCGCAGAACGCACGGCGTTTCACGCCTGAAGTTTAAGTCGAAATGGGATAATATGAGCGATTCAGATAACATTATAGTGGATACCACGACGCGGATATTTCAGGATCTCTGCGATCCGCAAACCGTTAATAACGCCGCTGACGACAGCTGGAAACAGCCCTTGTGGGACGCCTTGGAAGAATCCGGTTTAACCTTGGCTTGGGTGTCTGATGAATTGGGCGGCGCCGGTGTCGATATTACCGACGGGTTCGACATCCTTCGGGTGTCCGGCAGCTTTGCGTCTCCTGTGCCATTGGGCGAAACATTGCTGGCGGGGTGGCTGTTGTCCCGCGTTGGTGTGCAACCTCCGACAGGGATGATGACGGTCGCGCCGCAACGTGCGGATGACCGTGTAACTCTTGGTGCCGACGGTGCCTTGTCGGGAACTGTGCGGCAAATACCGTTCGCCGCGAACGCCGGGCACATTGCGATTCTCGCCCATGCCGGGGATGCGCCGGTCATTGCGCTTGTGGCGGCGTCGGATTGCGCGATTGCCGAAGGGCTCAACATCGCCGGGGATAATCAAAACACGGTGACCTTTGACGGCGTGACGCCGTCGGTGGTTAAGCCTGCGCCAGATGGTCTGGACGCTCGGTCGCTTTATATGATGGGGGCTGCCGCCCGATCCGCGCAAATGGCGGGTGCGCTTGAATCGGCGTTGCAGATTTCCGTCGCTTACGCCCAGGAACGCGTCGCATTTGGTCGGCCAATTGGAAAGTTTCAAGCGGTTCAGCATAATCTGGCGGAGTTGGGTTGTGAGGTGGCAGCATCCGCCGCAGCGTCAAGTTCGGCGGCGGATGCGCTTCAGACAGCGCTCAGGAAGGGTGACGTCTTTGATCAGCAAATTTTCCTGGAAGTGGCTGCGGCGAAAATTCGGGTGGGCGAAGCGGCTGGTAAGGGCGCTGCGATCGCGCATCAGGCGCACGGTGCCATCGGCTTTACCAAAGAGCATATCTTGAACCGGTTCACGCGGCGTCTTTGGGCGTGGCGCGATGATTTCGGCGGTGAAAGCGCGTGGGCGGTGGAGCTTGGCGCGATGGTCGCCGCGAATGGTGCCGACGAACTATGGCCGCTTCTGGCGTCCCGGTAAATCGAGGATCACGGCAAACGAAGTAATATTTTGTAGGATATAGGATTATGAGCACTGCTATTCAATTTGACCCCATCCGATTGCCGTCGGAAGCTGAGGCACTTCGCAAGGAGGTTCGCGCTTTTTTGCAAGACGAGATCGCGGCGGGGACATTTGACCCGAACGCCGTCGCGGCTAGTGGCTTCAACCGCGAGTTCAGCCGGAAGGTTGGCGCAAAAGGGTGGATTGGTTTAACGTGGCCAAAGAAATTCGGTGGTCAGGAAAGAAGTTTTCTGGAACGCTATGTTGTGACTGAGGAATTTCGCGTTGCAAATGCGCCTGTGCGTGGGCACTTTACAGCGGATCGGCAAAGTGGGCCGACGATCATGAAATACGCTCAGGACCATATTAAAGATGACGTCTTGCCACGTATCATCAGGGGTGAGTGCTCGTTTTGCATTGGCATGAGCGAACCAAATTCCGGTTCTGATTTGTTTGCCGCCAGCACACGGGCGACGAAGACCGACGGCGGCTGGTTGATTAACGGTACGAAAATCTGGACTAGTGGGGCGCATAATTCAGACTATATGATAGGTCTGTTCCGCACCTCACCGTCGACCAAAGAGAACCGCCGGCATGGATTGACGCAATTTCTGGTAAAGATGGGGCAACCTGGCATTACCGTGAATCCTGTTGTGCAGATGACCGGTATTCATGAATTCAATGAAGTCGTGTTTGAAAACTTGTTCATCGCAGACGACCATGTTTTTGGCGAAATCGACATGGCCTGGAAACAAGCGACAAGCGAACTGGCGTATGAACGCAGTGGGCCGGAACGGTTCCTAGAAACCTTTTACGTTCTGCCAGAACTTGTTCGGGTTCTTGGGAATAAGCCGGATACACGCGGTGCAGAAGGCATTGGTCGTTTAGTGGCGCAATTGCACACGATGCGCCGGATGTCGGTATCGGTGAATGGGATGCTGCAGGCGGGCAAGGAACCGACGCTGCAAGGGTCTTTGGTGAAAAACCTTGGTACGCTTTGGGAACAATCATTGCCTTCCAAGGCGCGTGATTTGGCTGCTTTCAGCGAAGCTGACCCTGGCAATCGCGCCACGTTTGAAGAATTGTTGCAATTTGCGACAATGATTGCGCCGAAGCTAACCATCCAAGGCGGCACGACTGAGGTTCTTCGTGGCATCATCGCCCGAGGTCTTGATCTTCGTTAATTAGAAATTTCGATGCGTCGTTGCGTTGCACCAACGTCACTCTCAAGTTTTTTCCTGTTGAAAGGGCTCGACCATGCCAGATATTGGCGCGCTTTTATCACCGAACGCGGTCGCTGTTATTGGTGCTGCGCCGGATGACGAGATGTTACGCGGTCGCATTTTGTATGTGATGAAACAGCACCCTTTTGCGGGTGCGATCTACCCGGTGAGCCGCAGCCATGGCGAAGTTCAGGGTCTAAAAGCCTATCCTTCCATCGAAGATTTGCCAGAACGGGTCGATTTGGCCATCATGATTATCCCAGCACAATTTGTGCCTGACGAATTGGAGCGCTGTGGCAAGGCGGGCGTCAAAGCGGTGCAAATCCTGACGTCGGGTTTTGCCGAAGAGATAGGTGATGATGGTGCCAAGGCGCAGCAACAATTGCGGGAAATTGCGGAACGTTACGACATGGCAGTCGTTGGGCCGAATTCGGAAGGATTCGCGAGCACTAAAGTCGCGCTGTGTCCGACGTTTAGCCCGACTTTCAACAATCAAACCCGTCCCCGGGTGCCGGAATGGCGCAAGAACGGTCACATCGCCGCTGTGGCGCAAAGCGGTGGCATTGGCTTTGCATTTTATGATCGGGGACGCCCCAAGGAATTGCCGTTCAGCTATGTGGTGACGACGGGCAACGAAGCGGCGATCAATGGGTTCGACGTCATCGAACATATCATCGACAGGAATGACACCGATGTCTTTTTGATGTTCATGGAAGATGTCAAAGACCCTGATACATTCCGGCGTGTGGCTGAAAAAGCTATGCGGGCCGGGAAACCGTTGATTGTTACGAAAGTGGGTAAATCTGCGGCGGGGGAACGCGCAGCCGCATCACATACAGCGGCATTGGCTGGGTCTTACAGCACTTACCAGGCGATGTTCCGGAAATATGGGATCATCGAAGGCGGAGACACCGACGAAATGGTCGAAATGGCGATGGGGTTTTCGTTGTTCGGGCATTGCCTGCCGAAAGGAAAACGCGTTGGCATCGTGACCGGGTCGGGCGGCGGCGGCGGTTGGATGGCGGACACTTGTTCCCTACAAGGCTTGGAAGTGCCGACATTAGACGCGGCTACCCGCGCCGTAATTGACGCGCGTATTCCAGCCTACGGGACATCGCAGAATCCAGTTGACGGCACAGCGGGTGCGGTTCGGGAAATTGGTTACGCAAACTTATTGGGTATGGTTCGTGATTCTGAATCGGTCGACGCCGTCATTGGCATCACCAGCGCACGCCGCGCGTCCACCTATGAAAATGAGCGCGCAAACCTGACCAAGCTGGCGCGCGAAACGGAAAAACCGGTTCTGATCTGGAGTTATACTAACCCAGCTGATGAGGCGGTGACCTCACTGAGTCAGATAGGCCTGCCCCTGTTCACCAACAATAATAACTGCGCGCGGACACTTTACGAGATGTCGGAATACCGGGCATTCCGGGAGCGCTTCCTGCGTGCGCCGGAAATTACAACGGGTTCCAGCGCTACAAAGTCGTCGGTGAAGGCGGCCCTGGATTCGGCGAATTCCGTGCTGTGCGAATACCAAGCGCGCCCTGTTCTGGCGGAATATGGCATTGGTGATGGACAGGCGCGGATGGCGAAATCGGCTCAGGAAGCTGTTGATATTGCCGCAGGTATTGACGAGCCGGTCGCGTTGAAGGTTCAGTCTCCGGACATTCTGCATAAATCCGAAGCAGGCGCGGTTGTGTTGAACCTGAAAACAGCGGATGACGTCCGCGCCGCCTACGACAAAATTATGGCAAGCGCGAAGGCGTATAATTCCAGCGCGGACATCCATGGTGTTTTAGTGCAGCCCATGGCGCCGGCAGGGCAGGAAATGATCCTGGGCGTCAATCAGGATGAAAAATTTGGCCCGATATTGATGGTTGGCCTCGGTGGTATCTATGTCGAGGTGTTGAAGGATGTTGCGTTTTCACCTGTGCCGTTCGGCACTGATGATGCGCGCCGTTTGCTTGATCAATTGAAAGGCGCTGCGTTGTTGCACGGCGTGCGCGGTGAAGCCCCTGCTGATATTGATGCGTTGGTAGACCTCATGGTTGGGTTGTCGAAATTCGCAGCGGATCATGGGGAGCAAATAGCAGAAATCGATTTGAACCCGGTCCTGGTCCATCCAAAAGGCCAAGGCGTTTCCATCGCCGATGCCCTGATCGTGAAATCACCAAGCTAACACCGGAGAAATCAGGCCATGCCCGCGTTTGGTTCTTTTAAAGACGTAACTATTGATATTGAAGATCATGTAGCGGTGGTGGAGTTCAGTAAGCCGTCGCAAAACTTCTTTGATGTCGAGTTGATTTCGGAAATAGCCGACGCCTTCGAGGGCTTGGATGAAACCAGTGATTGCCGCGCCATAGTTCTGGCGTCGCCGGGCCGGATTTTCTGCGCCGGGGCGAATCTCAACGATGGTCGGGACCTTGGCGAAAAAAGCCCAGGACACTACCCGCTTTATGAACAGGGTGTGCGTTTATTCAGAACAACGAAACCAATTGTAGGCGCTATTCAAGGTGCGGCCATCGGTGGTGGATTTGGCTTGGCCATGACGCCGGATTTCCGCGTCGCGTGCCCGGAATCGCGGTTCAGCGCCAATTTCACCCGGATGGGGTATCATCCGGGCTTCGGGTTGACCGTGACGTTGCCGGAGACCATTGGTCGCAAACACGCCGAACGTATGTTGTACAACGGCTGTCGCGTGAAGGGCGAAGAAGCCTTCGCAATGGGCTTGGCAGATGTTTTGGTTGATGGTCCGAAAAATGTGCGGCCCGCCGCCATTGAATTGGCGCGCGAAATAGCGCAATGCTCCCCGCTGGGCGTTGTTGCGTGCCGGACGATCATGCGGGATGGATATGCGGACCGCATCGCGGCGGCGACGGACAAGGAACTGGCGAACCAGAACAGCTTGCGGGGTACCGCAGATTTTACCGAAGGCGTCGAAGCTATGACGGATCGGCGGCTGCCCCATTTCATTGGCGCTTGATCGAAGAAAGACAACTTAGGCGAAACTTGTAACTGTAAAGAATAGAAGGTGAATTCATGCCGAAAATCGGTGAGTACAACGACATTACCGTTAATCTCGAAAATTTGGTTGGGACGGTAGAGATCAACCGCCCACCCCATAATTTCTTTGATTTGTCACTTATCCAACAAATCGCCCAAGCTTTTGAAAGCCTGGATAAAACCAGCGATTGCCGTTCGATTGTGTTGTGTGCGGAAGGCAAATCATTTTGCGCTGGCGCCAACTTCACGGATGGCCGGGCCTTGAAAGGCGATGGTTCCGAAGTTGGCGAACGCGAAGGCGATGATGAAGAGCTTCCGATGGGCCATCTATATGTTGAGGCTGTGCGTTTGTTCCGCACTAAAAAACCGATTGTTGGTGCCATTCAAGGGGCAGCGATTGGCGGCGGGTTGGGGTTGGCGATGATGCCTGATTTTCGGGTGACCTGCCCTGAAGCGCGGTTTGCCGCCAACTTCACACGATTGGGATTTCATCCAGGCTTTGGCCTGACTTGCACATTAACTGAAGCCATTGGCCGTAAAAAGGCCGAGTTGATGTTTTACACCAGCCGCCGTTTCAAAGGTGACGAAGCCGTCGCCATGGGGATGGCTGATGTGTTGGTGCCGCAGGATCAGGTGCGGAGCGCGGCTATCGAACTGGCGACTGAAATAGCGGAATGTTCGCCGTTGGGTGTCGTCGCTTGCCGTCAAATCATGCGTGAAGGGCTGGCAGACCGCGTTAGCGCTGCAACAGCCAAGGAACTAGCGGTGCAAACTCGACTGCGGGACACGGATGATTTTGCTGAAGGCGTCAAAGCGATGACCGAGCGCCGGGTTCCCAACTTCAAAAGTGCATAATCGCGCTCGAATTTACTCTTCAGAAAGGAAGATGAAACATGTCTAAATTTGGTTCGTTTAATGAAATCGGCGTCGAAGTTGCCAATCACGTGGCCATTGTCGAAATTCAACGGCCGCCGCATAACTTCTTTAACATTCCTTTGATTAAGGAAATTGCGGAAGCCTTCGAGGCCTTGGATGAGTCCGATGAATGCCGGTCTATCGTTTTGGCGGCGCAAGGAACCGCGTTTTGCGCGGGGGCGGATTTCAGCGACCCCAACCGTAACAAAGTCCAGAGCGACCAAAAGCCCGGCGGCAATCCGCTTTATATCGAAGCGGTGCGCATGTTCCGGACCAGCAAACCCATCGTTGGCGCCATTCAAGGGGCCGCTATCGGCGGTGGATTGGGTTTGGCGATGATGCCTGATTTTCGAGTGACATGTCCCGAAGCAAGATTTTCGGCGAACTTCACCCGACAAGGCTATCACCCCGGATTCGGTTTGACGGTGACATTGCCGGAAGCCATTGGCCGCAAGAATACGGAATTGATGTTCTACACGGGGCGCCGATTTAAGGGTGAGGAAGCCTTTAAAATGGGGCTGGCCGAAGTGCTCGTCCCGCGTGAACAAGTCCGCGATGCGGCGGTGGCGCTGGCGACGGAGATTGCCGAATGTTCGCCGTTGGGCGTTGTCGCCTGCCGCAAAATCATGCGCGAAGGTTTCGCCGACCGGGTGCGCGAAGCGACCGACCAGGAATTGATTGAACAGGGCATCCTGCGTGAAACGGTCGATTTCAAGGAAGGCACCAAAGCCATGACGGAACGCCGGGTCGCGAGTTTTATCGGTAGGTAACGCCATTTAACAGGCCCGTCCGATGTAGGGCGGGCCTGGTTCCGTCTAAAATTTTGAAATACTGGTTTCCTTGCTTGTTATAAATTCTAGCAGGGCTGGGATTCCGTTTTTGGTTTGCTCGATGCCCCGCTGGATGGCCGGGATAATATCGCCGGGCTCCGTGACTCGTTCACCATAGCCGCCGAACGCTTGGGCCATTGCTGCGTAATTTCCAGAAATATCAGTGCTGCGGAATTTTTCCGTCGAGACCTTCATGATGTCCAGTTCAATGGCCATGGAGAAATTGTTCAGCAGGATCGATAGGATTGGAATGCGTTCGCGCACTGCGGTTTCAAAATCCATGCCGGTAAATCCGATGGCGGCGTCGCCCCAGACGTTGATGCAGAGTTGATCGGGTCGGGCCAGTTTCGCCCCCATCGCCAGCCCCAGGCCGTACCCTAACTGTGTCGTCTTGCCCCAACCGATATAGGACAGCGGCTGCCGTGACACCCAAAACGGAGATAGTTGATCGCGTGGGCTTCCGGCGTCATGGGTAATGATTGTGTTGTACGGGTCCACGGTTTTGGCTAAATCCCACAACACGCGATAGGGCGACAGTGGGGCGTCGTCCGAAGTCAATTTAGGCATCCACTCCGCAAGCCAGTCCGCCTTTATCTTTGCGATATCCGCTGCTACCGCTGCCGCATCCCGCGTCACGCCGCCCAGACTGTCCTCAACAATTTCCAGCATGGCGTCCAGCGTCAATCCGGAATCGCCGATCAACGCATGTTGGGCAATGACGTCCTTGTTGACGTCGACCGGGTCCACTGTGTTGTGGATGATGGTTTTGCCTTTTGGGATAGTCAGACCAAAACCGGTCTCGGTGAAACTGCAGCCTATACCAAAGATGACATCGGCGTTTTGCAAATATTCATGAACGGTTCGTGGGATAGCGCGACCGCCGGACCCCAGCGCCAGTGGATGATCTTCTGGGAACGCGCTCTTTCCTTCCAGACTGGTCGTCACCGGGCAGGCCAACAGTTCCGCCAACCGTTTTAATTGTGGCCAAGCTTCCGCATAATGTACGCCTTGCCCAGCATAAATCAGTGGATTTTTTGCATTAAGTAGAACGTCGGTCGCTTGCTTGACTGCGTCAGGGTCAGGTCCAAATCGCGTGGCGAGGCCAGGCGTATAGGTCAATGGCTCCTCGAATTCTTCGGCGTAAATGTCGGTGGGAATTTCGATGAGGACAGGGCGTCCGCGTCCGCTCCGCAATTGTGTGAAAGCGCGCCGAAAAATGTTTGGAATTTCTTTTATTGACGTAATGGGTTCCGCCATTTTTGTGATGTGTTTGAAATTAAGGACGGAATTGAAGTTCGGATCAACATGTGCGATCCGGCGGGCATAACCTTGTGGCAGCACCAGAATGGGGACGGACTCGCCATAGGCCTGCGCCACGCCGCCAAAGGCGTTTTCCGCGCCGGGGCCATGCTGCATAGCGAAGACGCCTAATGTTTTGCCGCTGGACAGCCGGGAAATGGCGTCGGCCATATGTAATCCGGTGCGTTCCTGGCGGACGATAATGGTGCGAATACCGGCGCGTGCTGAATATTCAATCACATGGTTGACTGGATAGGCGATCAGGATATCCACGCCTTCGCGTTTCAGGATATCAGCAATAATTTCCGCAGCTTTCATAGTAATATTCCTCCAGAGTAGGTTACTTTAATTCGCCAGTTTCACGGTCAATCTGGGGCGCGGACAGTATGCCACAATCTGACGCTGCCTTGATGGCGGCGCCGGTACGCGCCTGTAGCGCCGCAATATCGATACCGTCAATAATTTCCCGGGCGACAAAGCCGTTTGGCGTAACATCGATCACCGCTAAATCTGTATAAATTTTTTCGACGACGCCTAGCCCGGTAAGTGGGTATTCACATATATCCACCAGACGTGGCGCGCCATCGCGGGTTTGATGCGCCATGATTACGCGCACCGGCAAGGCGCCTGACGCCAAATCCATTGCACCGCCAACCAAGGGACCGACGCCTTCCTGCATCATATCCCAATTCGCCAGGTCACCATTTACCGATACCTGGAATGACCCCAGCATGGTGAAATCCAAGTGCCCCCCGGTCATCATCATGAACGCAGCGCTGGAATCAAACAGGGCACCGCCTGTCGAGACGGTGACCAATTGACCACCTGCGTCGGTCAGGTTTGGGTCTTCCCCACCTGCCGTTTGCGCTGGACCGACACCCAATAAGCCATTTTCGGAGTGAAACATCACTTCTCGCCCGGCGGGCAGATAGTTTGAAACCATCGTCGGCATACCAAGGCCCAGATTGACATAGGCACCATCTTCAACGTCCTGCGCGGCGCGCCATGCCATTTGAAAGCGATTCAAAGGGGTCATTAATGAATTCCTTGAAAGATAGAGGAGCAGTTTTGAATTTTAACAATCCAATGGTCAAGGTTGTCTGTAGGGGTGACGGTTTAATTAAAGGCAAGGTGCATCAAACGATCAAAATCACCGCTGGAGTAATTAGCCTATTGGGGCCGCAGTTCTGGTCATTAAAGTCTTTGTTAATATAACGGGTTAACACCGCCTCGTTTGTCATCATTGCTCCGGCCCTTCCGTTCGTGGATCCATTACAGATGCGATGGGGCTTACGATGGAGGTTTGTGGTCGCGCGGAAAAGGTGGTTTGTTCGTCTTAGGGTATGGGCGCGCGCCGTGTTATGCGATGTATGTGACCAGCATCGTGTAAATAACGGTGGTGTATATGAACAGGCCGTTTGGTCCCAACTTCTCCATCACCAGGGCGCTATGAACGGGCCGCCGCTCGCTCCGACGCCAAACGCCAGCAACAAGTTGCCTATACCAGTGAATAACCCGCTCAGGGAGATTAAGTGAGCTATACGTGGTCTTGGGTTTTGGCGGAACTAAGAGCTCTCGGGCGGCAAAATATCTTGCCCGCAAATGTCGTCCACCAGCTGATCCCGGCCGATATCGGAAAGATGTGCGCGCTTTTGATCATTGGTCAAGGGTGCGCCGATACCTTGCGTCATCAGCAGAATGACGGAACGGTCGCCCATATCCAACCAGTAGCCTCGGCGGACGAGCTTGCCATCGTGGTCCCGGGCGAAAGGGTCGTTGGGGCTCGATCCCAAATCAGGGCGGTAGAAATCTGTCATGAATGTGTCGCTCCGTGAATGAAGACATAGTTATTCGTTGGGTTAATAGCCTATCCAATTCGTATTTAAATACGAATTTCAACTATCATCATTGTTAAGGAACGTGGAGGGTGCGGCAAGTGTGGTTTTAACAGCCAGCGTCGAATTAACTGTCGGATTTGCGACAGGACATTGTCATTCGGAGCGTTGCAGCTGCTTGCCACTCTTGTTTAGTGCAACTTGTCCCAGTGATCCGGTGTTTCTATATTATTGTACAGGCTTACTCTTTTATATTTGAAGGAAGTATCATGGCTCCCACGGATACAGTCACTCTTACCCCGCTATCGGCGCACACAGGCGTGGAGGTGACTGGCGTTGATTTGTCGAAGCCTGTTGATGGCGAGGTGCAGGCGCGCTTGAACAAGGCGTTTGTGGATCATTCGGTGTTGGTGCTGCGGGACCAAAATTTGACACCGCATCAAATGCTTGATGCGGTAAAGTTGTTTGGCGAGGTGTTTCAACAGCACAATACGAAATTTGCGCTGCCGGAATGTCCGCTCATTCACTACATTTCCAATCAGGATAAATATGAAGACGGCACGCGCTATATTCCCGGCGCCGGGTATCACACGGACCATTCCAACGCGGTAGCGCCGCCGAAGGCGACGGTGTTGCTGGCTATTGAATTGCCGAGCAGCGGTGGCGACACACAGTATGTCAACTTGCAGGAAGCCTATGACGGTTTGCCGGAAGAAACTAAACGCCGCATCGATGGCTTGAAAGCGGTGCAAGTATATCAAAACAGTCACAGCACGCGAAAGCTGACGGGGCTAACAGTGGCAGCCAAGGCGAGTGTTTCTGATTCGGTCATTCATCCCATAGTCCGGACGCATCCCGAATCTGGACGCAAAGGGTTATATATTAACCCCATCCGGATTGAGAATATTATCGGGATGGACAATTCGGAAGCTCTGCCCTTGCTCGATGAATTGCTGGCCCATGCGACTCAGGACAAATACCAATACTATCATAAATGGCGCGTCGGCGATCTGGCCATGTGGGACAACCGTTGCCTGTTGCACAAGGCGAACGCGGACTACAGCATGGATGAAATGCGTTACCTCTATCGCGTCATGTTACAAGGCGACGCGCCATATTAGAGTAAATCAAACCAAATACGCTCTGACAATTATCCCAATAACGGCATGACGCCGTCGGCGAATGCGTTCATCCGATCAATGCTCTCGTCAAAGGTGGGTGACCGGAAATCAAACACGAGTTCCGACACCCCGACAGCTTCAAACGATCGAGCGTCGTCGGCGATTTGTTCGAAGGAGCCCGTGAAAGGTTTGCGGTCCGCGCCATTCACCGACATGCCCGCGTCATAGACGGGCGCCTTATAACAAACGGTGATGGCTTCTGGGTCACGGCCTTCAGCTTCGGCCATTTGTTTAATGTCGTCAAAATTATCCCGCAACCGTTCTGGCGGCAAAGGGGCTGCGGCGATGGAACCGACCGGGTGCCAGCCATCGCCATATTTTGCGACGCGCTTACGCGCTGGTTTGCTGTGTCCGCCAATCCAGATAGGCGGGTGCGGGTTTTGCACCGGTTGTGGCATGCAGCGTAATTCGTTGAAGCTATAAAATTCGCCGTCAAAGCTGACCGGGTCTTCGGTCCACGCCTTCTTGAAAATCTTCAGGAATTCGTTGCTGGAAGCGCCGCGCTTGTCGAAATCAGGCGCATCCAAGGCTTCAAATTCTTCGCGCATCCAGCCGACGCCGACGCCTACGGTGACGCGTCCTTTCGATAACACATCAATTGTTGCCAACATTTTTGCAGTGATGATCGGGTTGCGATGTGGCAGAATCATGACGCTGCTGACCAGTCGCAGGGATTCTGTTTTAGCCGCTATGAACGACATCAGAGTTAATTGTTCAAAGGCGTCGCCTTGGCCAGGAAAGCCGCCATCCACCGTGTAGGGGTAGGGCGAGTCGATTTGCGTGGGAAACACGATGTGATCTGCGATCATGACTGAGTTGAAGTTGAGTCGCTCGGCATTTTGCACCATGGAGACCAAGCCGTCGGTCGTTGCCGTGTCGCCGCGGGTTGGGAGGTAAAATCCGAATTTCATGACCTGTTCCTTCTTGTGTTGAACTTAATAGACGCCCGTGATTCGTTTGCCATGGCGCATTTTCCGCCAGGGAACTGGAAAGTTGGGGTCGAAAAGTTGACCCTGTGACAATCGCGTTTCGATTTCGCCAAGGGCGTGGACAGTGATATTGGGGAGTTTCAACTTGGCGGCGTCGTTTAGGGTAAGCCAGCGAATTTTCAAAAGTTCGCCAGAGCCGTCAGTAGTGTCGCCGCTTACCCGATCTGCATCAATAGCGAAAAAGCGCGCGTCAAAGCGTCGGGGTCGTCCGGGTGGCGTCACGGCATGCATAATATAGGTGAGGCCGTCCAGCGTCGGGGCCATACCGGTTTCAAAAAATTCCACCCATCCTTTTGGCGCTGAGGCCTTTGGGTTCGACGCGGGTTCACCGACAATCAGCCCTGTTTCTTCGAAGGTTTCCCGAATTGCGGCCATGGCAATGGCGCGCGCCCGGTGCGGCGTGGCACCTTGTTCCAAACAGGCTGCGACACGGTTGCGAAGTGGGGTCGCTGCGTACACAAACCCATCCGATCGATCCACCCCGCCGCCGGGAAAGACATAATGATTGGGGAAGAATGCGTGTTTGGAACTGCGTTCGCCCAACAATATTTCGGCACCGCGTTGGGATTGCCGAATGATTAAAAGGGTCGCAGCGTCGCGCGGACGTATGTTGGGGTGGCGCTTTTCGTTGTCGTAATCTGTTGAGCCGCGAGTGTCGTTAGGCATGAACGCGCATTCCTTCGAATTTTTTATTCGACGGTTTGCCAAACAAAATGTCAATTCCCAGGGTTACCAAAATGATAGTTACGCAATGACCGTTTCGTGATCTTCGGCGGCTTTGGCGATACTACACGCAATTTTGGCGAAGGTGAAATCCGTTCCCGGCGCGCCTGCGATCAGGCAACCAATTGGTAGGTGTTCTGACGACTGGCCCACTGGCATAGTGACGACGGGGCCGCCCAACGCGGTCCAGGGTGAGATATATTTTGCGTCGCCGGTCCAGGACAATCCCTTGGGTGCCGTCTTGGGCGTTGCGGGCCATAGGAAGGCGTCTGCGGCGGTAAAAGCCGGGAAAAACGTATCGCGGAGGGAGTCAATTTCGTGCCGAGCGTCGAAGTAAGCGTTGTCGGAGATGGCGAGACCGGTTTCGATACATTCCAACAAATGCGCGCCGATGGCACCATGGGGTTCATCGAGAAAGCCGCTTCGGGTGTGGCCAATATCGTAGGTCATGGTCAAACGATGAAGATCGTGCAGACGTTCAAAAGAAATTGGCGACGGCGTTTGTGTAACAACATGCCCGGCCTCTCGTAAGCGCGTCGCCGTTTGTTCGGTGGCGCGCTGGATTTCGCCATCCGCATCATCGATGAACGGATCGTTCGGTATAACAATTAACAATTGTTTTGAAATTTTGGCGTTCCCATGGCGCGCATGATGGGGGCAGATAGCTTCGAATAGGGTCGCGGCGTCGTCGACGCTGCCGCCATAAAACCCGACCGTGTCATATAAAAATGATAGAGGCTCAACGCCGCCGCCGGGCATCAGGCGGGTGCTGGGTTTGAATGCGGCTATACCGCAATAGGCGGCGGGACGGTTGACCGACGCCATTGTCTGCGTACCCAAGGCGGCGGGGACCATGCCCGCGGCTACTGCGGCGCCCGACCCGCTGCTGGAGCCACCGGGCGTGTGTTCAAGGTTGTGCGGATTTTTGGCCGGCGAGGGATCGCGATAGGCGAATTCTGTCGTATGGGTTTTGCCGAGGATGATGGCACCGGCGGCGCGCAGGGCGGCGACGATTTCGGCGTCCGCGCTGGCGGGGTCAATGTTTGTGCGGGAATTGCTGTTGCAGCGGGTGGGAACGCCTGCAACGTCGATGATATCTTTGACGCCTACTGGCACGCCATGAAGCGGCCCGCGAACAAGTCCGTCATCAATGTCCTTGGCGCGCGCGGCGGCGTCTTCCAAGGCTTGGTCGGCGCAAACAACCCGCCATGCTTCGACATGGGGCTCAACAGCGGAGATGCGGTCCAGATAGCGCTGGACCAAATCGACTGGTGATAAAGTGCCGTTGCGAATATCCTGTGCCAGATCGCTAATTCGGCCTGGGTCCGAAGCGTAGGATTGAGGTTTATTGGTCATGTTGAATTGCCTCTTCCTGGTATTAGGGACGCTAAATTTTGAGGATCCACCAAGCCTCAACCGTCCTGTTTTGTCCAGGATTGCGATCATTCTGGTGGCCGGGCAAATTCCGGCTGCAAAAATAATGGGAGACGCTTCGAAATGGCGATGACGAATGAAACCCATGACGCTGGATTGTCGAGCTGGGTCAGCACGGCTAATACGGCGAAGACAGACTTTCCAATTCAGAATTTGCCGTTCGGCATTTTTCGACGTCATGGCGACGATGAACCCTTTCGGGGCGGAGTCGCAATTGGCGATCAGATTTTGGACATGGCGGCGTGTGCGGCGGCTGAATTGTTTGACGGTGTCGCGGCTGCCGCTGCTGCTACGGCGGCGGAGTCGTCGCTAAATTCGCTCATGGCGCTTGGCCCAGGTCACTGGTCGGCTCTGCGATTGGCGGTATCGCGTTTGTTGCGAAGAGGTTCGCCGGATCAGGCAGCGGGCGCGGCGGCACTTGTGCCCATGGATGAGGTTGAATACGCGGTGCCAAGCGTCATCGCAAATTATACTGATTTTTACACGTCGCTGGATCACGCCACGAATGGCGGACGCCTAAACCGTCGGGAACCTCCGTTATTTCCGAATTTCAAGCACATGCCGGTCGCCTATCATGGGCGCGCGTCCTCGGTGACGATTAGCGGGGCGCCGTGCCGTCGACCCTGGGGACAGATTGTCCGGCCCGGTGCGGATGCGCCGACGTTTGAACCGGTGCGGATGTTGGATTATGAAATGGAGATAGGCGCTTATGTCGGCGTTGGAAATCCCATGGGGTACCCCATACCACTGGTGGAAGCGGATCAGCGGGTGTTCGGCCTATGCCTATTGAATGATTGGTCGGCGCGGGACATTCAAGGGTGGGAAATGCAGCCCTTGGGACCGTTTCTCTCGAAAAGCTTTATGACATCGGTCTCGCCCTGGGTCGTCACTATGGAAGCGTTGGTGCCCTTTCGCGTGCCTGCCGCCGACCGGGGTGCGGAAGCGCCTGCGCTGGCACCATATTTAGACGACCCGTCGGATCGGGCGGACGGCGGTGTTGATGTGACGGTAGAAGTGTCTTTTTTGTCTGAGAAAATGCGCGCGGCGGGGTTGGCGGCGGATTTTCGCAGTCGAGGCTATTTCCGCAAAAATTATTGGACGATATTTCAAATGCTGGCGCATCACGCCAGCAATGGCTGCAACCTGGAAACTGGAGATTTATACGGTAGCGGAACTGTTTCGGGCCCGGTGCGGGACGAAATGGGTTGCCTCCTGGAGCTTACAGACCGGGGTGCGTCTCCCTTCCAGCTTCCTAATGGCGAGGACCGCACGTTTCTGGAAGACGGCGACGAGGTGATTTTTCGAGGACATTGTGCTCGAAACGGTTTTGCCTCCATAGGTTTTGGAAAGTGCCGGGGCCGCGTTGCGCCAGCTCATAGTTGATAGCCGTTGAGAGCGACGAACCCCGTTAATCTAATAATTAGTATGGACAAAGGGAATGGTGAATGCGAACTTAGTTATTAACGTGTCTGAATTTACACGGTAATAATAAGAAACTATTGAATTAAACCCACAAGAGGAGGCCCTTAATGTACGGGAAGAAAATAGCGGTTATGGCGGCTGTGTCGCTGTTAGCCGGGGCGTATGTCGCCGATGTAGCGTATGCACAGAAATACGGGGGTATTTTAAAACCCTATCACAGAGGAACGCCACCGAGCGGGTCCATTCATGAAGAGGCGACAAACTCGACAGTTACGCCTTACATGCCGGTTATGAACAATTTGGTCCTGTATGACCAAGGTAAAGCGATTAACAGTCTGGAAACGATTGTTCCTGATTTGGCTACAAGCTGGTCTTGGAGTGCTGATAATAAGGATTTAACGTTCAAACTGCGTAAGGGCGTGAAATGGCACGATGGCAAACCTTTCACCTCTGCGGATGTCAAATGCACATGGTATGATTTGATTTTGGGCAATGGCGGTAGTAAATACAAATTGCGTAAAAACCCGCGCAAAGCCTGGTATAAAAACCTAAAGGGCGTCAAGACGAATGGCGATCATGAAGTCACTTTCAATTTTGGTCGTCCGCAGCCTGCGATTTTAACGCTTCTGGCGTCGGGTTATTCGCCGGTTTATCCGTGTCACGTGTCGCCAAAGAAAATGCGCACGCACCCAATTGGAACCGGACCGTTTAAGTTCGTTTCACTGAAGCAGAACGAAAGCGTCAAATTCACCAAGAATAAGGACTATTGGAAAAAAGACCGTCCGTATCTTGATGGCATTGAACACACGATCATAAAAAGCCGTTCGACGCGTGTCCTGGCCTTTAACGCTGGCAAGTTCGACATGACCTTCAATGCGGACGTTACCGTTCCGTTGCATGCTGAAGTAATGACCCTAAACCCGACGGCGAATTGCCAACGTGTGATGGGCGCGAGCATCAATTTGATTGTCAACCAGGCGAAGCCTCCGTTTGACAATGCCAAGATCCGTAAAGCCATGGTGCTGACGCTTGATCGTAAATCGGTCATCGACATTATCAGCAAGGGTGAAAATCTGATGGGCGGGGCCATGTCGCCTCCACCGCAGGGTGTCTGGGGCTTTACGCCTGAGTTCATCAAAACGGTTGCGGGCTTTGGTGGCGACGTGAAAGCGGCGCGGGCGGAAGCACGTAAATTGATGGAAAGCATCGGTTACGGGCCGAATAATCGTTTGAAAGTTGATGTGTCCACGCGGAATATTGCAACCTATCGTGACCCTGCGGTATTGCTGATTGATCACCTGAAGGAGGTCTATATTGACGGCACCCTGAAGACGATTGAAACCAGTAACTGGCATGCCACGGTAGCCCGTAAGGACTACATGGTCGGCTTGAACGCGACAGCCGTTGGCGTTGATGATCCGGATGCGAATTTCTACGAGAATTATTCGTGCGGTTCGCAACGGAACTATACGGGTTACTGCAAGCCAGAAATGGAAAAGCTGTTTGAAAAGCAATCCATGATGACTGATCAGAAAGCCCGTGCGAAACTCGTCCTGGAAATTGACAAAAAGCTCCAGGAAGACGCTGCACGTCCGATTATAATGCACAACCAATCGTACACTTGTACGCAAGCTTATGTGAAAGGCTACGTTGCGCACGTGAACAGCCTTTACAACGGCTGGCGTATGGAAGACGTTTGGATGGACAAATAATCTAAACAACTACATTCCGGGGCCGCGGTGGGTTATTTCCGCGGCCCCGATTTTTTTGTTTTTTTTTCTGATTTGTTTAAATATTTGGCAATTTTTATTTAACAGCGGCCAATTTAGAGCTGCAGGTTATGCAAGGGGACAGGTTGTGGGAACCTATCTAATAAAGCGTTTCTTTTTGATGTTGCTGACGCTTGTCGGTATGTCGATCATCATATTCGTGTTGTTGCGACTGATGCCCGGTAACATTGTTGACATCATGTTTGATTCGGCTGGGTTTGTTGACC
>JAPKDL010000243.1 GCA_028822585.1 Alphaproteobacteria bacterium
GAGGCTAATTCTTTTGATAATGACATGCAGATATTATCTGAGTGTGTTTAAAGAAACCAAACGAAAATACTTGCATAATTAAGTTATGGACGCTTAATATTAACAGATGGAATAAAATACTCTTTTATTCTAAAGGCTTAAAACACAACTTTCCCTGACGACGTGCGCCACGAAGGACAACGCTATGCCTACGAGCAGACCAAAATTTATAAAAATGACGGGAACAGGGCGTTCATTTCTCGTTTCAATATTGATAGCCACATTAGTCAGTGCTTGTGCAAAGGAACAGGATGCTGCCGATTTGATTCTAATCAACGGCAATTTCTTCACCGCAAACCAATCCGCCACGAACGCCAACGCTGTCGCAATTCGCGACGGCAAATTTGTGTTTGTCGGAAACAACTCAGACGCGTCGTCATTTGCTGATCCAGCTACCCAAACATACGATCTCGCTGGCGCTACGGTCATTCCGGGAATCGTCGATAGTCACACCCATCCGGGCTTAATCTCGCGAACCACAGACGAGCTCGTGCTACCCGCATATGCGTCCAAAGCCGAAGTCCTGGATGCCGTTGCGGAGTACGCCGCCGCAAATCCTGAAGCGGAGTTTATCGTCGGTGGATACTGGCAGACGTCGCTGTTTGACGAGCGCGGCCCGCACAAGTCAGAACTTGATGCAGTTGTGTCTGATCGCCCTGTTATCCTGGTCGATACGTCTGGCCACGCTCAGTGGGTTAATAGTAAAATGCTTGAAACCCTCGGGTTTGACAAAGATACGCCCGATCCTGTCCCGGGGCTTTCGTTTTTGTACCGGGAGCCAAATGGAGAGCCAACAGGTTGGGTCAAAGAGTTTGCAATTCGCTGGCAAATGAGGGAACGGGGCATGCGAGGCATTCCCAACCCCGAAACATTAAAGAAGGTCCTGGATTATATGTCGTCGATGGGCGTTGTAACGCTGTTTGACGGTGGTAACAGCGGCGCTGGTGAAGATATATACGAGATTCTTGCAGAAATGGAGGCAAATGATGAGTTGCCGCTTCGATACGAGGGAACCTATCACATTATTTTACCTAAGCAAATTCCCAATGCCATCGACTCACTCAGGAGCCTCCAATCGCGATTTGGCGGAAAACGATTACACATAAACACGATCAAGATTCACTACGATGGCACTCATGAAGTCGGCACCAGTGGCGTTATTGAACCGTTCATTGATACCAGTGATGAGAATCGCGGTGGGCTCATCATGGACACACCTGAGCTTACGGATTTCATAATGAAGCTGGACAAAGAGGATATCGATCTTCATATGCATGTCGTTGGGGATCGTGCAGCACGCTCAGCACTGGACGCCGTCGAAGTTGCCAGAGAAGTGCTCAAACGCCCACTAAAAATTCAAGTCACCCTCTGCCATCTGGAGCTAATCGCTGATGTTGATTTTAGTCGATTTAGTGAACTCGATGTTGTTGCGAACTTTACTCCACAATGGCACGGCGGCTGGATTGACGGCGCGCAGCATACGCTCGGGCAGGAACGATTTGATCTGATGTACCGAGCTCAACCGCTGATCGACAACGGTACGACAGTGACGTTTTCCAGCGATATCGTCAGCACGTTTGAATGGAACACCGAACGAGGCAATCCTTATTTAGGTATGCAGGTCGGCCACACACGAATCGAGCCGGAATTCGAAGACCCGGAGCGAGTGCGGCTTCCTCTTTCGGAGCAATTGTCGCGAGAGGACTTGCTGCAGGGATACACGATCAACGGCGCTCGGCAGCTCAATCTGGATGTCGATACTGGCTCGATTCAGGTTGGCAAATGGGCAGACCTGGTCGTGTTAAACAAGAATCTATTCGAAGTGAAGTCGAACGAGATTCGATACGTCAAGCCTACGGCTGTGTTAATGGAAGGCGAACTGGTTCATGGCCAGCTGGAACGATAGTCGGCCTAAAGGCTTTCCATTATAGAACCGAGCTCTCGAATAAAAAAAGGATTTAAAGTAATTATGGAGATAAAAATACTACCTCAAAATATCTCAGATGCTGCGCAACGCATTGGCAGTTACATCAGAGAGACTCCATTAGAGTTTTCACCTTATTACAGTGATATTAGTGGCGCAAAAGTATGGT
>JAPKDL010000099.1 GCA_028822585.1 Alphaproteobacteria bacterium
GTTACCCTAAACACGCTTTCCAAGCGTGCGCCTTAAGCCACTCGGCCACCCCTCCAGTTTGCGCCGTGCCGCATCTTTTGCGTCACGGCGGGCGACCTTACAGTTTTGCTTATTGCGGTGCAAGAACCGCGCTGTTTGTCCTCTTCCATACTAATGCTAAAGTGGCCGCGACAAATCGAAGCGGCGGCGCAAACGAAACAAAATTAGGGGCTCCACATTGACGGCAGCACGCGTGTTTGGACGGTTGTTGATTGTGATCGCGGTGGTGATCCTGCTGGGTGCCCTGGTGATCTGGTTGTTGGGCGGGGATGTGACCGCGCCAACAGGCGCACTGTGGTTTGAGGCCGATGTGGGCAGCTTGAATTTAAGTCAGTCCATCGTACAACGTTACCTTTACACACCGCTGTGGGACGATTTCATTGTCCCACAATTTCTGCTCCGTCCGCTTTGGGAGACATTGATCATTTTATTCATATTTTTCCTGGTGACCGGCGGCCTGATCGCCGCAGCGACGCACCGACACGTTCGACGGCGCCCGAGCCGGTTTTCCTGAGCATCGATCTACAACGTATACTGCGTTAGGCATCGCTCATTTTCAGCGCGTCCATGAAGGCGGATTGCGGAATCTCCACCTGTCCGAACTGGCGCATGCGCTTTTTGCCTTTCTTCTGTTTTTCCAGCAATTTGCGTTTGCGCGTGATATCGCCGCCGTAGCATTTCGCGGTCACATCCTTGCGCATGGCACCGACGGTTTCACGCGCAATAACCTTGCCACCAATCGCCGCTTGAATGGCTATTTTGAAAAGCTGCCGGGGGATGAGATTTTTAAGACGTTCACATAGATGCCGACCCCGGCGTTCCGCCTGACTTCGATGCACCATGATCGACAGCGCGTCGACCGGTTCAGCGTTGACTAGGATGCTAACCTTGACCAAATCGCCTTCTTCATAGCCGATAATTTCATAATCGAAGCTGGCGTACCCTCGGCTGATGGATTTCAAGCGATCGTAAAAATCGAACACTACTTCGTTCAAGGGCAATTTGTAGACCACCATCGCCCGGTCGCCCACATATGTCAGTTCGATTTGTTCGCCGCGGCGGTCAGTGCAGAGGTTTAAAATACCGCCAAGATATTCATCAGGCGCCATGATCGTGGCGCGAATCCAGGGCTCGGAGATGGATTTAATTTTCACGACATCCGGGTAATCTGCCGGATTATGAAGCGTCAAATCGGTTCCGTCGTTCAAGTCAATTTGATAAACGACCGACGGCGCTGTGGTGATTAAGTCGAGATCGAATTCTCGCTCCAAGCGTTCCTGTACGATCTCCAGATGCAACAAACCAAGGCACCCGCACCGAAACCCAAACCCAAGCGCGGCGGAGCTTTCCGCTTCATATTGAAAACTGGAATCGTTCAATGCTAATTTCGCCAGGCTTTCACGCAGAAATTCATAATCGGTTGAATCAACCGGGAACAATCCGCAAAACACAACGGGCACGGAAGGCTTGAAACCCGGCAAAGACTCAGTGGCGGGATTTTTCGCATCGGTCCAGGTGTCGCCAACATTACAATCCGCAACAGATTTTATCGCGGCGGTAATGAACCCGATTTCACCCGGCCCCAACTGGTCAACCATAACGCCCTTGGGCGTAAAGACGCCGACCCGCTCTACCCCGTAATCCGCGTCAGTCGACATCATGCGAATTTTTTGCCCCTTCTTCAGGACGCCGTCTGTCACCCGCACCAGCGCGACCACGCCAAGATACGCATCGTACCAACTATCCACCAATAAGGCGCGCAACGAGGCTTCCGCATCGCCTTTAGGTGGCGGCAGGCGTGTTACTAGCGCTTCAAGCACATCATCCACGCCCTTGCCGGTCTTGGCGGAAATTTCGAGCGCGTCCGAAGCGTCCAGGCCGATGACATCTTCTATCTGTTGGCGAATCCGGCCGGGTTCCGCTGATGGCAAATCCACTTTGTTAAGCACCGGCACGATTTCATGGTTGTTGTCGAGCGCTAGATAGACATTCGCCAATGTCTGCGCTTCCACGCCTTGGCTAGCGTCCACCAGCAGGATCGAGCCTTCGCACGCCGCCAGCGACCGACTGACTTCATAGGCGAAGTCGACATGACCCGGTGTGTCTATCAAATTCAGAATATACGCCTCACCATTTCGGGCGGTGTATTCCAAACGCACCGTCTGCGCCTTGATCGTAATGCCGCGTTCCCGTTCAATATCCATTGAATCGAGAAGCTGTTCCTTCATTTCACGCTTTTCCAACGCGCCCGCAAATTCGATCAGCCGGTCGGCCAGAGTCGATTTCCCGTGATCGATATGCGCCACAATCGCGAAATTGCGGATATGAGCCAAATCTGTTGTCATTCGACGTAATTTTCCATTCGAGTACCGGCGCGAATTCCTGCGTCAGCTCTGGCAATTGTCACCTGCCAACGATAGCGCCGGAAGGATGCCAATCAATTTCGCGAGAACATAGGCCCGAAGCCGCCTAATTACCAGATCGAACCACGACAATTTGCGGGTGACATTCGTCAATTTTCGGATCTACAATGCGTGCCATAAAATAGGGCCGTAATACTGGCGACACAGCGTTTCGATCAGAAGGACTTAAACTCATGCCCGTCAACACACTGGACTCATTTGCCATCATCCCGACGGGAAAGGCCCTTTGCGCGGAAATTCGCGGCGTCGATTTTGCGGAACCTGTCCCCTATGATGTCCGCGACGCCATTTTGAAAGCTTGGGCGGAACATTTGGTTTTGTTGTTTCGCGGAATGTCTTTGGACGACGATCAATTATTACGCGCCACCGAGTATTTTGGCGGGCAGCAAGAAGCCGGGTCTCGCGGTTATTTTATGCGGGCCGGATTTAAACCGGGCGAAACCAAAAGCGTCTCCGTGCAACCGGGCATTAGCGTCGTTACCAATTTAGACGATGACGGCAACCTCCAAAACTTTGCTAAGGCTTTTGGCAATCTTCCGCTGAAATGGCACTCGGACAATTCCTATGTTGAAGTTCCGCCGACCGGCAGCCTGCTGCATGCCCTTGTGGTTCCTATCGATGGTGGCGGCGAGACGTCTTTCAACAATCAATACCTCGCCTATGAAACCCTGTCTGCCGAGATGAAAACCGCTATAGAGGGCAAACATATTCGCCATGATGGACATCGCAGCACCACCGGCACGCTGCGTCCGACAATGGAACTGCCACAAACCCGCGACGACATCACCGGGCCCGTCCACCCTATTGTTCGTATTAACCCCTTAACGGGCAAGCGCGCCTTATATTTGGGGCGACATTATGAATTCCCATCCAGTCATATCGTGGAGTTGAACGACGAAGACAGCGAAGCGCTGCTGGTGCCGCTTTGGGCGCATGCGACCCAGGATCATTTGATGTGGACCCATGATGGCTGGACGGCAGGTGATTTGTTGTTATGGGATAATCGCTGCACCATGCACGCCCGAACGCCCATCGACCACACACAACCCCGCGTCATGCACCGCGCTCTCATTAAGGGCGACCCCGTCATTTCTCCTTGGGACTAGACCTACGGGCATCAAACGCCATATATAACGGTATTCGGCTTACGCCGCTATTTGACGAAATAGTAAAATATCGCCACGAATTTTATGCGTTATCAGCGATGGTAGCGTATGGAGGCAATGCGCGCCTAAAATGCACGACTTGAAACGAAAAAATCACAGATGAATGAAGTAAAAAGCCCGTACAAATGTGTCGGCACCAGGCCCATTCGCCCGGACGGCATTCCGAAAGTTACCGGCACCGCTAAATATGGTGCTGACTTTTAGCTTGCCCGGAACGCTATATGGAAAAATTCTGAGGAGCCCCCACGCCCACGCGAGTATTCAAGTCGATCGACACCTCAAAGGCCGAAGCCCTACCCGGTGTCCAAGCTGTGGTGACGGCGGTTGATTTTCCGGACCAGGATTATGCCTATATCGGGCCGGAACGCGCTGCGGCCAATTTCTGGCACATTACACGTAATAATTTAGCGCGCGAAAAGGCGCTCTATGAAGGGCATGCCGTCGCCGCTGTGGCCGCGTCTGACGCGGCGACAGCCGCCAGAGCCTGCGCATTGATTGAGGTGGACTACGAAATAGTGCCCAATGGCATCGATGTGGACGACGCCATGGCGGACGATGCGCCCTTGTTGTTTAAGGACACGATCACGCGCGGCGTCGAACCCGCGCCCACGAAGCCATCTAATGTAGCCAAGGTTTTGACCTTCGAAATTGGCGACATCGCTGCGGGCTTTGCGGAAGCCGACGAGATCGTCGAAAAAAATTTCAAGACAGCCGCTGTTCACCAAAGCTACATTGAACCGCATGCGTGCCTGGCGCGATACGGTGCCGACGGCCAAGGGGAAATTTGGAGCTCCAGCCAGGGTCACTTTGTCGTGCGCGGCTTGACCGCCAAAATCCTTGGCATGAATTTAGCGGATTTGAAGGTCAACCCGGCGGAAATTGGCGGCGGATTCGGCGGCAAGACCGTCGTGTATGTGGAACCCGTCGCCATTGCGCTGTCGAAAAAAAAACCGGCCTGCCCGTGCGTATCGCCATGACCCGGGACGAAGTTTTCAAGGCGTCGGGACCGACCTCCGGTTCCTCCATGACCATCAAAATGGGTGTCAAAAAGTAAGGGACCATGACCGCCGCGCAAGGCGTCTATCGGTTTCAGGCCGGCGCCTTTCCAGGCTCCCCCGTCATGAACGGCTGCCTGTGCGGGTTCGCGCCGTATCACATCGAAATTCAGCATACGGTTGGATACGACGTTGTCTCGAACCGCCCGAAAGCCGCTGCTTACCGAGCTCCAGGTTCGCCCATCGCGGCGTTTGGCGTGGAAAGCGTCATCGACATACTGGCCAAAAAAATTGGCATGGACCCGGCGCAAATTCGCGCGAAAAACGCCGCCCATATCGGGGCCCCGTCGGTCGCGGGTCCAAAGCTCGCCTTCGAAGGGTACAACGAAACAGTGCAAGCGATCCTCGACCATCCGGGCTACAAGACTAAGCTTGACCCGAACCAGGGCCGCGGCGTCGCCTCGGGGTATTGGTTCAATGGCGCGGGCGAATCGAGCGCCACTGTATTCCTCAACACCTTTCAGCCGGTTCGCGAAGGTAGCGAAATCTTCTTCATTCCCAAATTCGAAGGCGGCAGATTAAACCCCCTGGACCGGGCGACTAAACCTTGTGAACTGGGCCCAGGGGGTAATACCGAATCCCGGCGCGCAGCTTTTCATACGGATAATCGGCGGGGTTGGCACCGTGACCACCCGGCGCCAGGGCTGCGAAGGTTGTTTCGGCGATAGGGTCGAAATGCGCCCGGTAATGGCAAGTGCTTTTCAACACGATGATGTTCTGTTGTGTTAAATCGACGCCCAAATGTTCAAAGACCGTCCGGTCCAACGCTTGAACTCGAAGGCTGCTGACAGCCACTAAAACGCCATCGATGGATAACAAAGCGGACGGGCCGACATTGTAGGGCTTACCTTGCGACACGGGTCCCGTGGTCTGATATTTGCCGTCATTGACGACCAAGACCTTAAACCGACCATGAAACGGTTCAACGCCGGGTAAATTCGTCCGCCCACCCAAATCTAACTCGATTTCCGCACCGACCCCGGCCTTATGCGCAGCCGCAGCCGCCAACTCATCCTTCACCACGCCGAACAGCGCGCCTTGTGCTTTGTTTCGCAGCAACGCCGCCAGCATGCC
Organism: Alphaproteobacteria bacterium; assembly: GCA_028822585.1. Classification (GTDB taxonomy): domain Bacteria; phylum Pseudomonadota; class Alphaproteobacteria; order UBA8366; genus JABJJH01. The sequence continues at coordinate 5,758 of JAPKDL010000099.1, forward strand.
GACTGTGTCCCCACTGCCGCCGCATCCCGGGTTATCCTGCGTGTCCGCCACCACGACCGGCTTTGTTGCGGATTGCGCCAATCGCACCGCCTCGATAACGGCGTCATCAGGTCCCAACAACGGCTCTGCGAATCCAGCCTCTTTCAACGCTACTAATTGCGCAATGTCGTCGACGGCTGAATCAGCGGCTTCCTGGGTCAAGGCATGTGCGCTGACCGTGGGCCCGCACTGGTGCAAATCAGCGGGCGGAAAACCGGGAAGGTACGACAGTGACACGATGTCGTCATTTTCCCGTGCGACCGCCGCCTCGACCAATCCCTTCGATGGCTCCACCAAAGTGCATTGAAAATTCAACGGCAGCAGAAAGGGCAAATGCCGCAAGGCACGGCCCTTAGGTCGCCCTTCAATCAAGAGACGTTTCATCGCCTCTGACGCTCGTTTTCCAGTCTCATATTGATCCACATGCGGGTAGGTGCGATACGGCAAAATCGCGTCCGCATGGGCGACCATTTCGTCTGTGACATTGGCATGGTAGTCGAGACTTATGACGATGGGCGCATCATCGCCGATGACCGCCCGCACGCGCCGCAGAAGTTCGCCCTCGCCATCTTCGTGTTGCGCGGACACCATAGCCCCGTGCAAATCGAGATACACCGCGTCCACTGGTAATGCATCGGACAGCAACGCGATGATTTCACCGGATATCCGTTCATAGGCTCGCGCCGTAACCGTTCCGCCCGGCGTCGTGCTGGTCCACAGCAAAGGCCTGATTTCATGATTACCATCACTGCCCGCAATGAACCCGGCGGAGGACGCGCCTTTTTCCGCGAACTCCAGCGTGATTTCCTCCCCACGCAGAATCCCTGGACGGTCCGGAGGCCTAGCGAAGTCTTCATAATCTGTGGGATCGGGCACGAAACAATTCGTTTCATGCATAAAGCCGCCAATCGCAATTCGCGCCATCGCTATTCTCTCCCGCTGGTTCCAAAACTCACTGTGCCGTGCAGCCTTAGTTGCGGCAAGGCGCTTTGCCGTGAATTTATTTGCATTTTCAAGGTGGCGGTCCCCGGATTCACTGCGCTAGACTAAGAAAGGCAATACACGGAGCGAACTATGGACGCGACCTTTAGCCCTGAAGACGATGAATTTCGCATGGAAGTTCGCAAATTTTTACGGGATGCGACCCCACCTGAATTGAAATACAAGGTCGACAACGCCATTTCGATGCACCGGGAAGACGTGCTGACCTGGCATCGCGTCCTTTATAAGAAAGGCTGGGTGGCGCCAAATTGGCCCGAGGAACATGGTGGGCCAGGCTGGACGCTGAACCAAAAGTATATTTTCGATGAGGAATTAGGCCTGGCCGGGGCGCCCCGACTGATCACATTTGGCATTAATATGTGCGGTCCCGTCCTGATCGGCTTCGGCACGGAGGAACAGAAAAAGCGCTTTTTGCCACCGATGTTGTCGTCGGAACATGTCTGGTGCCAGGGCTACTCCGAACCCGAAGCAGGGTCCGACCTCGCCTCCCTGCGCACAACGGCGGTTCGCGACGGCGACGAATGGGTCATCAACGGATCGAAAACATGGACGACCAAGGCGCATTGGGCGGATTGGTGCTTCCTATTGGCCCGTACTTCCGACGCGGGGCGCAAACAAGAAGGCATCACCTTTATCCTAGTTGATTTGAAAACACCCGGCATCGAAATGCAACCTATTGTTCTGATGGACGGCCTGCATGAAACCAACATGGTCTTCTACACCGATGTCCGCGTGCCGGTGGAAAACACCATTGGCGAAATCGACAAGGGGTGGTCTATCGGGAAATATTTGCTGGCCCATGAACGCATGTCGGGCGGGTCGCTGGGAACCCACAAAACCCTGTTGCGTCAATTAAAGGAAATCGCGACTCAGGACGAACGAAGCAACGGGCACCCGTTGGCGGAAGATCCGGATTTCGCGCGGAAAATAGCCGAAGTCGACATCAAGCTACGCACCTTAGAGGCGTTCAACCTTCGCGTCATCGACAAAAATACCAGCAAAGGCGCGTTGGGATCACAGTCATTGGGGGTGGAAGCCAACGTTTTCAAAGTTCGAAATTCGGAAATTCAACAACGCCTGACCGAATTGAAATCCAAAGCTATCGGCTATTACGGCATGCCCTACGTACTCTCAGCCCTCAACGATGGCTGGAACGAATCTCCCATCGGTGCCGAATACGCCAACGGCTGTACGCCCGCCTATCTCCATTTTCGCAAGTTGTCGATCTATTCCGGCTCCAACGAAATACAGCACAACATTATCGCTAAAGCGGAGCTTGGATTGTAAATGCTATAAGATAAATACGGTGAGATGCACTGATATAATTCATGCCTGATTGTAGAACTCAAAAACCAGCAATTGAATTATCTGAGGCGGTCAGGATTACTCTCGAGTTTATCCGGAATGGCTCCGAAAATATGACTTCAAGGCTTCATCCAGAGTAAAGTTAGAGTCCTTCGCTCAAAGTGAGGCGCTTTCAGGGCGACTGACGCAATTTGATTATGCGATATAGGGTTGTTCGGTTGCACCGCGACTCCGGCGGGTGGCTTCCCACCATGGGCGGAGTAGGGTTTGAGATTGTTGTAATCTCTGCGCCACGCCGCAAGCATTCCTGCTGGCGACGTTTCGAAATTGGTGTCAGCCGTTCACGTTGACGTTCTCATTAATGACCAATTGGCTGCCGTTATCGTCGCTTTTATAGAGCGAATACCCGCTTCCGCCAATTGTCACATATCCGGTATTGGTCCAACCCGCGCCGGCATCGACCTCGTTACCCGCATTGCCGTCGATCAACAGGCTTTCCGCCGTTCCGGTCAAGTTGTTCACATCCCCCGCCGCCGCTAATAGGATGAAGTCGTTCAACACCAGGGTGTTGTTGCCGGATCTACTGAAATCAATAGCCTCGGTGCCACTCAACTGATCGCCGCCGCCGTGCCCATCTGTGTCACTGCGCCTGTGATGTCGACACCTTACAGGATCGTAACCCACGCCCGCGTCTGTTCCACCTTCGTCGTTGCGATCCGCGCCAATAATCAAGTCATCGAACCCATCGCTGTTCACGTCCCCCGCCGATGAGATCGAAATCCTGGCGTAATCACCGGCAATAAAGTGCGCGTGCATCTCTATCTGAGAATTTCGCTCGTACATGCCTTAAGCCTCTATGTTTGAAATTCCTTGGGTGACATGTGCTCTGTGGATACTGTTTTTGATCTAAAGGGGTATTTGAGTGTAAGGGAAGTAACAAACTAGAGGCGTTACAGCATCAGACATCCGATTGTGTGTATAATCGGCGTTAAGGGACTGCACGAGCTTTTCCGCCGTAGCAGGCTGAAGTACTCCCCAATACCTGGACGGTTTTCGGGTTGGTTTAAGAATTTAATGAACGGTGAGGGAAATAGTGTAGCCTTCCCTCGGGCTCTTGACCCCGTGGGATAACGTGGTTGTCGAGACCTTCTTTAAAACCCTCAAGGCCAAACTTATCTGGCGTAGAAGATGGGAGCAGCCTTATTTGAATACATCAATGGCTTCTATTACCCACGAGGTAGACATTCGGGACTAGGCGGCAAAAAACCCTCTCGTATTCGAAAAATTGACGGGGTGAACGAGATAGGTATCCGGCTTATTCCACCCTATTTAATGTTCGCGGTGTCCTCGTCAATCGCCGCGCCTTCTGATACCAAGCGTTCGATCGCGTCCGCGTCATAGCCATGTTCGGCCAGAATTGTGCGCGTATGTTCGCCAAACCGTGGTGGGTCCCGGCGGATAGTGGCGGGCGACTTTTCCAATGTGTAGGGCGGGTTCATCAAACGGACGCCACCTTCGGAGGCATGTTCCGACTTGTGCCAAAACCCGACATCGTCAAGATGCCCATCAGCGACCACATCAGCCAACGTAGCAACCGGCATGCATGGAACGCCTGCCTCTGTTAATAACGACGCCCAGTCGGCCGTTGTGCGCTCCAACATCAACTCGCTTAATAATTCCAGGACCTCTTCCATATGCTCGCGCCGCGCCACGCGGTCTTTCAGGATCGGGTTGTTCCACAAATCCTCGCGCCCAATGGCGGTGAGAAACCCACGCCAATGTTTGTCGCTGCCCGGCATGGCGCAAATATGTCCGTCCTTCGTCGCATACGGCCAGCGCAACGGGGTGGCGTGGCGCAAGGACCCGGCGGGGCCTTGCGACGGCACAAAACTTTCGCCGCATAAATGCTCCACAAGGGTGAAGGACACCATGCTTTCGAACATGGGCACCTCGATTTCCTGACCTTCGCCCGTCGCCAGGCGATGGTATAGGGCGGCGGCCATGGCGTAGGCTGCAAACAGCCCTGTGGTTTTGTCTGCAATCAGCGATGGCACATAGCGAGCCTTTTGTCCGCCAAACCCTTCCAGCGCCACAAGGCCTGATGCGCCCTGGATGACATCGTCGTAGGCTGCCTGGCCCGCATAACGACCACTACGCCCAAACCCCCAAATATTGCAATAAACCATGTCGGGTTTCAGTTCACGCACGCTGTCATAATCAAACCCCAGGCGCTCTAAAGGCTCTGGCCGCATGTTGTGCACGAATAAATCAGTTTCCCGCAGCATGGCGCGCAACGCCTCGGCCCCACCTTCGGTTTTAAGGTTCAGGCAAATGGCGCGCTTGTTGCGGTTGAGCTGCATGTAATTGGCGCCCATGCCTTTGTTGACCCAAGGGCCGGCGCCGCGCGTCAAATCACCATCCGGCGCTTCCACCTTGATGACCTCCGCCCCCATATCCCCGAGCATCTGGGCGGAATACGGCCCTACAACCACCGTCGTCATATCCAATACCCGCACCCCGTCAAACGGTCCCGCCATTGCTTCTTATTCCTTTAAGTTAAATTCAAGACGGCCCTCATCAGCGTGATGATGAACCATTCGCCCCGTCGCCGCCAGGGCACGGGACAATAGCTTCGCATCAGTGGGAAATTGGTCCAAAAAAATGCATCCCCCTCGACTGATATGTTGGAGAAATTCTACCTGACGCATCTAACCTCGAAAATGCCAGAGTTCTCTATTAAGTCTATTAACCACACGGACACTCCGTAACCCTTACGATTAAGACGGATATACACGTAGCGAATGTAGTAATTGACGGGCTTATCGATTCACCTGGTACCCGGGCGTTGCCAAAGGCGCAGGAAAATCCGGACATTGTGATTAACCCGATCAAGATCGCCGAGGCGTTCTACTATCTGCACACTCAGGACCGCTCGTGCTGGACCCACGAACTTCAGCTGACGCCATTTCCGACTAAGCCAAGCTTTTAGAACCGGTTACGACGTTGGAATGTCGCACGGAGGTATTCCTGCGGTGGGTGCGTGTTCGTCCCGAAATGTGATCCGCGTTGGCGAGGCGTGGACGCCGTACGACCGCATGGGCGTGTCGCCAGTGTTGTGTAACCCGGCGTGTTGGCCAGGGCAACGATGGTTGTTCCCGGACCAATTGCGGTGAGATTATCCTCTGCGCCGATCCAAGCTTCGCCGACGCCTTCAATCACGGTGATAATTT